>NZ_CAJWRQ010000018.1 GCF_913046405.1 uncultured Christiangramia sp. | reverse complement strand
ATTAACGATTCTCCTTTCTTCGGAAAAGATGGAAAGTTTGTGACTTCAAGACATATCAAGGAAAGACTGTACAAAGAACTTGAAAAGAACCTTGCGCTTCGTGTTCAGGAAACTGATAGTGCAGATAAATTCATGGTCTTTGGAAGAGGGGTACTTCACTTATCTGTTCTTATTGAGACAATGAGACGTGAAGGTTATGAGCTTCAAATTGGTCAGCCACAGGTAATTATTAAAGAAATTGACGGAGTGAAATGTGAGCCAATAGAAGAGCTTACGATCGATCTTCCGGAAGATGTTTCTGGAAAAGCTGTGGAAATGGTGACTATGAGAAAAGGGGAGATGCTTTCTATGGAATCAAAAGGAGAGCGAATGAATATTCAATTCCTTATTCCTTCCAGAGGTATTATTGGTCTTAGAAACCAGTTGCTTACTGCTACTGCAGGTGAGGCGATCATGGCGCACAGATATAAAGAATATCAGCCGCTTAAAGGTGGAATTCCTGAAAGACAGAACGGTTCTTTAGTTTCTATGGAGAAAGGAAAAGCAATTCCTTATTCTATCGATAAACTTCAGGACAGAGGTAAGTTCTTCGTAGATCCGGGAGAGGATATTTACGAAGGTCAGGTAATTGGTGAGAATTCACGCCAGGATGATATGGCGGTGAATATCACTAAAACGAAAAAGCTTTCTAACGTACGTTCTTCAGGAGCAGACGACAAGGCGAAGATCGTTCCTGCAATTAAGTTCTCTTTAGAAGAAGCTTTAGAATATATTCAGAAGGATGAGTATGTTGAGGTAACTCCACAGCACTTAAGACTAAGAAAGATCTATCTTACCGAAAACGAACGTAAGAGAAATAAGATCGTATAATCTTATCAACCATAATTTTGAAAAGCCTACCGTAAGGTGGGCTTTTTCATGCAAAATTTTCGCCTGAAGTTTTAAAATAGCTGTCTGCGGGGGTGTTCTGCGAAGAAGGAACGCTCTAAACTTAATTGTTTAAAAATACATGGATAAATCTGTACTTAAAGGATCAATTCTGGTAGCACTTGGAGCGTGTAGCTACGGGATGCTTACCACTTTCGTGAAATTAGCCTATGAAGATGGTTATACTTCACATGAGGTTACCTTTTCACAAATGGCACTTGGTCTACTGGGACTTTTACTTATAAATCTTTTTGTACGAAAGAAAGACAATACTGTCACCGGAACTTCCAGGAACCGCAGTAAATTGAAATTGATCGCGGCTGGAACTACATTAGGTCTAACCAGTTTTTTCTATTATCTCGCTGTGAAATATATACCGGTCTCTATTGGGATCGTAATGTTAATGCAGAGCGTATGGATGGGTGTTGTACTGGAAGCCATCATGAAAGGGAAAAAGCCAGGTACTAAGAAGATTCTAGCAGTAATTGCTATTCTTGCAGGGACGCTACTGGCCACTAATGTTTTTAAAGATTCATTCGAGATCGATTGGAGAGGAATAGGCTGGGGAGTTCTGGCTGCCATGTCCTACACAGGAACGATCTATTGCTCTAACACAGTTTCTCTGGAAATGCATTCCCTAAAACGAAGTTTATGGATGATGCTAGGTGGTTTTATCGTGGTGAGTGTCATTACATTGCCTTACCTGATCGTTGAGTTCAATACCAGTATCTTCCTGAACTGGGGATTGATATTAGCCTTGTTTGGAACTATCCTGCCTCCGTTGTTATATACAGCTGGAATGCCGAAAATTGATGTGGGTCTTGGTGCGATAATTTCCTCTATCGAATTGCCTGCAGCTGTTTTGATGGCATATTTTTTACTGAATGAGCAGGTGGATCTTGCGCAATGGCTGGGAATTGGTTTAATTCTGCTTGCCGTAGTTCAAATGAATTTAAAGAAGAGTCAGCACGCTAAAGCAAAGGAGTAGTCTTTCTTCGGAATGGTATGAAAATTCTGGTTTTCCATCTGAAGTTTTTGAAAATAGCAAGATTCTGTGGTATTTAGAAAAGAGATTTACCTCGCATATTTTAAATAGGCTGCGAGTGCTGCACCCAGAATACCGGAATCATTTCGAAGTTCAGCGGGAATTAAAGGGACTTTGATCTTTAGATGATCTTTAAATTTATCCCAGTCATTTGAAATTCCGCCACCAATAATGATGGTATCTGGATTCAGAATTTTTTCGACGTATTGAAGGAAGGTGTTAAATCTTTCACCCCATTCCTGGTAGCTAAGTCCTTCTTCGGTCTTAATGGAAGAAGCCGCCCATTGTTCAATTTTCTCGAACTCTTTGTATGGGATCTGGCCCAGTTCAAAATTTGGAATGAGTTCGCCTCGCAGGTAAGCACCACTGCCAAGGCCTGTTCCTATAGTGATCATTAATACAAAACCATCATGAACTTTTCCTGCACCAAAATTGATTTCAGCCAGTCCGGCGGCATCTGCATCATTGATAACACTAAACTCAAGTCCGGTGGCACTTTCGAATAAGTGATCTATATCTTTTTCCACCCAGTCGGGGTGTAAATTTCCTTCGTGTTTACAAATACCTTTTTTGACTATGGTTGGAAAACCACAGCCTACAGGTCCTTTATGATCGAAATAAGAAACCATTTGAGAAACGGCATTTACTATACCTTCAGGTTTGCGGTCTTGTGGAGTCGGAATTCTGTGAACGGCAGTTTTCAATGATCCAGTCTGCATGTTTACAATGGCTCCTTTCAAACTGGAACCGCCAATATCTATTCCTAAAATATCCATGAATTTATTTGAGTGGATACAAGTTAATAAAAAGGAAGTTTTTACTCAGCTGTTTCCTGAAAATTATCATTTCTGAAATTCTTATGGACAATGTCTAATTCTGAGGCAGTTGTATTTATGATCTAGATCTTAAATATCGATTTGATTTGAAATGTAGAAATAAAAAAGCCACCCTAAGGTGACTTTAAAAATATGGTAGATTATATATGAGCATTATAATTCGGGAACCAGTACTTCATCGATTACGTGAATCACTCCATTGCTAGCTGGAATATCGAATAAGCCAGCACCTACCAGGATAGAAGCGTCTGTTTCCATGTCACTGTCGTTTGTATCTATTCCAGCAGAGCTGTTCACATAGATCGATGAACCTAGCAAAGTCTCAATTTCTCTTGGTTTATTCTTAGGCACTACACTATTGCTGAAACGTCTTCCTTCAGTAACGTGATAAGAAAGAATTGCAGCGACCTGTTCTGGTGTAAAGTCTGTTAAACTATTATCTCCCAGAAATATTTCAAAAGCAGCATCTGTAGGAGCGAAGACGGTATTTTGATCAGATTCTGCGAATAATGAAGTAATACCAGCATAATTTAAGGCAGCTAAAAGCAGGGTGAACTGTGCGTCCTCTTCAGCTGAAGCAAACTTTACGACGATAGCAGCGATACTTTCGTCACTTTTCTGGGCAGCAACAGAAGCTTTGCAATAGCATCTGCAGTGTTCAGCTCTTCTGAGACAGGTTCCTGTTCACAGGAAATAAAAAGAATCATTAGCAGGGCAATTCCGAAGGAAGATAAAATTCTCATAATATTTAAGTTTTGATTATGAGATAAATATATATTTAAAAACAATTTTGTCTAACTTAATCAACTAAAAATTAAACAAATTTTAATCTACTGATAATTAATGTTTTATACTTAAGGGTTAAGTATAGTTGCAATAGTAAAACTTAGGGTGAATAAGTGCTATCGCTGAAATGCAATTCTAAAATTCGGATGAATCAGTCCTGTTTTTCCGCTTCCTAATGCTGAAAATAGACGCTACTAGAATAAACAAATTCGATATGGTAAGCAGGTAAAAAACAATATCAAAACTATAAGGGTAAGCGAGCCAGAAGTTTGCCGCTATCAAAATTACTGCAAGTACAGCAAGTATAGGTGCCCCTTTTCCTAAATTCATTAAACCGATTTCTGAACTACCTCGAAAACTCTCTGGCCATCGCACTTTAAGGTTTTGGAAGGATACTTTAGCAATAAGGCATAATCGTGAGTAGCCATAAGAATGGTATTACCATTCTTGCTAATTTCCTGCAATACCTCCATTACTTCCACAGAGGTTTGTGGATCCAGGTTTCCGGTAGGCTCATCTGCAAGGATCAATTCAGGATCATTCAACAATGCTCGAGCAATCGCCACACGCTGCTGTTCTCCACCAGAAAGCTGGTAAGGATATTTAAATCCTTTGGTTTTCATACCCACTTTATCCAGTACTTCATCGATTTTACTGTCCATTCCTTTTTTGTCTTTCCAGCCTGTAGCCTTCAGTACAAAAAGCAGATTGTCTTTTATATTACGATCTGTTAGCAATTTAAAATCCTGAAAAACAACTCCCAGTTTTCGTCTTAGAAATGGGATATCCTTTTCCTTCAAGGTCCGAAGATTATAATCTACAATGCTTCCTTCACCTTCAGTTAAAGGCAGGTCTCCGTACAATGTTTTCATAAAGCTACTTTTACCAGTACCTGTTTTTCCTATCAGGTAAACGAAATCACCTTTATAGACGGTGACATCCACTTCAGATAAAATAAGGCTTTCGCGTTGGTAGATGGCGGCGTTTTTTAGTTCAAGTACAGTTTGAGACATGGGTTGCTAACGTTGAATATTCGGGTAAAATTATGCTCAAATATACATTTTTCAAGGTGCAGCTACATACTTTTTTTACCATTAACATAATTATAGAAGTTAAACAACGTTATAGAATCAAGCTTTAAATTATCTTTGATTTCCAATCTAAAACATCATAAATGACACTGAGAAAAGCTTACCTGCTAGTCGTTTTCATATCCTTCTCATTTTCCGGTATTTGTCAGCAATCTGCTGCATATACACATGAACTGGTTGATTTCAATCGGGCACTGGAATTGTATAATAATGAGCAATATCTCGCCGCTCAAAACCTTTTTGACGAGGTGATGGACGAGACCGATGATGAAAAGATTAAGGGAGATGCTGCGTATTATATCGCCAATGCTGCGGTGAGACTAAATCAACCAGGAGCCGACAGGCTTATGGAGAATTTTGTGACCAGGTATCCTACCAGCACAAAAACCAATTCGGCTTACCTTGATGTAGCCGATTATTATTTCCAAACCGGTAAATATGCGCTTTCCAGGAAGTGGTACGACCGCGTGGATGAGAATGCCATGAGCAAAAAAGACAGGGAGAGATATTACTTTAATAATGGGTATGCATATTTTCGTTCCAATCAATTCGAGGAGGCTCAAACTTACCTGAACCGCGTTCGGGATTCCAAAGAATATGGCGCACAGGCGAAATATTATCTTGGTTATATCGCCTATGAAGGGGATGACTATGAGGAGGCCAACGAATATTTCGAAGAAGTAAAAGGAAACGATCGGTACACCGAAGATCTTTCGTATTTCCAGGCAGACATGAACTTCAAGCTTGGGAATTTCGAAAAAGCAATTGAACAGGGACTTGAGCAGTTACCGAAAGCTAACCGACAGGAGATACCGCAGTTGAATAAAATAATAGGAGAGAGCTATTTCAATCTTGGGAAGTACCAGGAAGCGATTCCTTATCTAAAAGGTTACAACGGCCTGCAAGGTAAATGGAATAACACAGATTATTACCAGCTTGGTTACGCTTATTACAAACAGGGTAATTATGAAGCGGCGATCAGTGAATTTAATAAGATCGTTGATGGTAAAAATGCGATCGCACAGAACGCTTACTATCACCTTGCTCAATCATATCTTGAGAGTGACCAGAAGCAACAGGCTTTAAACGCTTTTAAAAATGCGTCTGAAATGGAGTTTGATGCAAAGATCAAAGAAGACGCGCTTTTCAACTACGCTAAACTTAGTTACGAGATCGGAAATTCTTATGAGAGTCCGTCACAAGTGTTGATCAATTACCTGAACGCTTATCCAGCATCAGAGCACAAATCTGAAATGGAATCGCTACTTATTGATTCCTTTATTACTTCAAAAAATTACGAAGAAGCGATGAGATTGCTGGAAAATAACAGAAACTTCAGTGATAAACAGGCTTACCAGAAAGTTGCTTATTTCTACGGACTGGAACTTTTCGAAGAAGCAGAGTATTACGAGGCGATCAAGAATTTTGATAAAGCTCTTAAAGAACCTAGAAACCAGGATATCACAGCGAAAGCTACTTACTGGAAAGCTGAAAGTGAATACAATATTAATAGAATGGATGATGCCATTCTTGGATATCGCGAGTTTAAAGGAATGAGCGCTGCAAAAAATACTCCGGAATATGAAGATCTGGACTATAATATTGGGTATGCGTATTTTAACAAGAACGATTATACTCAGGCGGTCAACTACTTTAAGTCATTTGCCTCTTCAGCTTCTGCGGAAGGAGCAAAGAAAAACGATGCACTTTTAAGACTTGGGGATACCTATTATGTAACCAGCCAGTACTGGCCAGCGATGGAAGCTTATCAAAAAGCTATAGACAACGGAGTGAGCAATGCAGATTATGCTGCTTTCCAGAAATCTATCAGTTACGGTTTCGTAAATAGAATTGATACCAAACTGGAAGAATTGAATGGTTTCATTAATCGTTACCCACGCTCACCATATCGTGATGACGCGATGTATGAGTTGGGGAATACCTATGTAGCTGCAAATAATACAGACCAGGCGATTCAATCTTACAATCGACTTATTCGTGATGTGCCGGAAAGTGCACTGGTTCCAAAAGCGATGCTAAGGCAGGGGCTTATCTATTACAATAATAATGATGGGAATAAAGCATTGGAGAGACTGAGAAAAGTGGTTGCTGAATTCCCTAATACTCCGGAAGCAAAGCAAGCAGTGTCTACCGCAAGAAACGTATATGTAGATTTAGGTAGAACCGATGAGTACGCAGATTGGGTAAGAAATATCGACTTTGTAGAAGTAAGTGATTCAGATCTTGACAATGC
This sequence comes from uncultured Christiangramia sp., assembly GCF_913046405.1. GTDB lineage: Bacteria > Bacteroidota > Bacteroidia > Flavobacteriales > Flavobacteriaceae > Christiangramia > Christiangramia marina. The sequence goes on along the minus strand of NZ_CAJWRQ010000018.1, from coordinate 27,560 downwards.
TACGTATGAAGCAGCAGAAAATCAATATCTGAACAACAATACTGCGAAAGCAATGGCGAATTTTGAAAAATATGTTCAGAATTTCCCGAACGGGATTCACTCCATCAATGCTAATTTCTACCTCGCTCAGCTATATTATCGTGATGGAAAAGTGGACAGATCGATTGCTAATTATCGATATGTGACTTCCAAACCTAAAAACGAATTCAGCGAGCAGGCACTAACACGTTTATCTGAAATTTACCTGGAGAAGAAGGATTATGCACAGGCACTTCCTCTACTGGAAAAACTTGAAAAACAGGCAGATAATAACGAGAATGTGGTGTTTGCTCAGCAAAACCTGATGAAGTCTTATTATGAAACTGGAAACTTTGCAAAAGCTAATGTGTATGCTGAAAAAGTATTAAGCAACGCTACAGCAGATACTGAAGCCAGTAATGATGCGAGGATTATGGTTGCTAGAGCAGCTATCAAATCGGGTAATGAATCTAAAGCGAGATCTGCTTACAAAGAAGTTCAGAAAACTGCTACGGGAGAACTTGGCGCTGAAGCATTATATTATGATGCTTATTTCAAGAACAGGGATAAGAACTTTGAAGCTTCGAATGCTGCTGTACAGATCCTGGCAAAAGATTTCTCAGGATATAAAATGTGGGGAGCGAAAGGTCTTGTGTTAATGGCTAAAAACTTCTACGCTCTGGGCGATGCTTACCAGGCGACTTACATTCTGGAGAATGTGATCAAGAACTTCCAGAATTACCCGGATATTGTTTCTGAAGCAAAAGCTGAACTAAGTAAGATCAAAGCTCAGGAAGCAAAAACCAATTCTTCAGTAGAAACCAACAACTAAAAATAATCTAATAGATTCACTGCTATATGCGATTTCAAGCAATTAAGAAAAATCTGTTTTTCGGTCTAATCCTGTTTGGTGGGATATTATATGCCCAGGACCCTTTAGGTAGCGAAACGGTAACCGTAGTTAAACCATATACACCATCTGTTCGAGATGCGAGTAAGATAAAAGCCAGTCCGGTTAGAAATGACTCGGTTACTTTGCAAAAAAAGCCTGTGCAATATTCCATATTTTCTGTTCCGGTGGCCTCAACATTTACTCCGGTAAAAGGTCGGGCTACCACCGTGGAGCGTGTAAGACCACCAAAGGTCTATGATAATTACGCGACACTTGGATTTGGAAACTACTCCAATGTTCTCGCAGAATTCTACTCTAATATCGAAATTGATCGTAGTAAGAATTTTGGTGTTTTTCTAACGCATAATTCGTCCCAGGGAGGGATTGATGATGTCTATCTGGATGATAAATTCTACGATACCGAGTTAAATTTAAATTACAACACGAGAAATCGGGATCTTTCCTGGATTGCCGAGTTTGGAGCTGAGCATCAATTGTTCAACTGGTATGGACTACCGGAATACAATGTGCCGGCAAATCCTGATACCTCTCAATTTCTGGCCAATCTAGATCCTCAGCAAAATTACTATTCTGTTTACGTTGGAAGTGAGATCGAATTATATGATAGCTTCTTCGAAAAGGCAAAAGCCAAATTCAGACATTCCGGAGATGCATTTTCCACTGCCGAAAATCACTTTAATGTAGATGGTCTTTTTGAAGTGGAGATCGCTGAGGAGTTGATCACAACCAAAGTTGGAGCAGATATTCTAAACGGGAAGTTCGAGCAACGTTATGACTCCAATGAAGGGTATGATTATACCTATATGATCTTCAATGCAAACCCAAGTTTATTGATCCTGAGAGATGATCTTAGTATTAATTTGGGTGTAAATTTCGTGTATGGTGCAGATGTGGAGAACAGCGATGGGGACATTTACATCTATCCTACCGTGAACGCGAGTTATAAACTTGCCGGGGATTACTTTACAGCCTATGCTGGTCTTGATGGTGATCTTGAACAGAATACATATTATAATTTCTACCAGGCGAATCCATATATTTCACCAACTCTTACAATCAGGCCAACCGATGGTAAATACAAAGGGTATGTTGGTGGAAAAGGGAAGCTATCCAACGCGATCTCCTATAATCTAAAAGCCAGTTATCAGTCTCAATTTGACAAACCATTGTTCCGAAGAAATTACGATGCGATGGTCCTGGATGGGGAACCATATACTAATGGAAACAGTTTTGATGTGGTGTATGATGATGTGAAAACTCTTGCACTTGCTGCGGAATTAAATGTGGATGTAAATAGAAACTTCAGGTTAGGAATTAATACTGAATTTTTAAATTATAACACAGATGATCAGGCAGAAGCATGGAATTTGCCAAATATGACGGCTAGTCTGAATGCAGATTATCAGATAACTGAAAAATGGTATTCTGGAGCGAACCTGTTTTTTGTAGGTGAACGTAAAGATGAAAACAGGTCTCTAAGCCTGACCTTCGTAGATCCAATAGTTACTCTAGATAGTTATTTTGATGCTAACGCTCATGTTGGATATAGATTCAATGATCAATTATCTGCATTTGTAAAAGGAAGTAACCTGTTGAACAATAATTACCAGAAATGGATGGACTACAACGTTCAGGGTGTTCAGGTTCTGGGTGGAGTAACCTATAAATTCGATTTTAATTAATTATTACATCCACTATAAAATTCAAAGGAACCTGAATAGGTTCCTTTTTTTATTCTACAGTAAATCTAAATAGATCGGGTTCATCTGAATTTTTGAAAGTAGTAAGTAGATAAACCAGTACTCCGTTATTGCTATCTACATAAAGGTTGAGAGGTTGCTGATAGTAACTGCTAACAAAAAACTCTCCAGGCTGTTTTAGAACGATACCAAATTCACTTTGAAAGTTCTGTCCGTTTAAAAAAGCGGTAGCAATGAGCGCACTACTGGTAGAAACTTCCCCTTCACGACTGATTACTTCATCTGGGCTCAGACTCAGTAGCGTAGGATTCTCGAATCCTGTTTGCTGGTACAGGTCCAGGTAGGCATACAACCTATCTGAATTTCCAGCTACTTCAGAAATATTAAGTACCTCACCATTATGTTCCAGATTCACGGGAACTTCAGTTTTGATCCATATCGTATCGTTCAATGCATAGCTTGTACTTGAATCTTTAATTTCAATAAGTTCAGGTGCTTCTATAGAGTAGGTGGGGGGTTCGATATAATCATCCTCTCCGGGACAGCAGAAACCTGCGCAAAGAAAAACAAGTGACCAGCTAAATGTGCTTAATTTCATCATGGTATTATGAAGATACAGATTTATATATTTGGTTGCGTGCCGCTACTCGCATTTCCTTAATTTTCCGTGAATTACACTTCAAGCTTATACTTCTTTGATTATTTTAGTTGAAAATTTAAAATATGAGAAGATTATTACTGGTTTTTGCCATTTTTCTTACGTTTTCAAGCGTAGCACAGAAACAGGAGGCAGATCTTTTAGTGTTCAATGGCGTAGTTTATACCGTCGATTCTGAATTTAATACTACGGAAGCTTTTGCAGTCAAAGATGGTAAGTTCCTTAAAGTTGGAACTGAAGCATCTCTTAGAGAAGAATTCGATTTTTCTGAAGAATTAGATGCTAAAGGAAAATCGATATATCCAGGTCTTATCGATGCTCATGCACATTTCTACGGTCTTGGAATGCAGCAACAGCGAGTGGATCTTACCGAGACTAAAAGCTTTGCTGAAGTTGTTACAAGAATCGAAGAATTCCAGAAAAGAAATAAAACAGAATTTATCGTAGGTCGTGGATGGGATCAAAATGACTGGGAAGTAAAGGAATTTCCTGTAAAAGACACCCTTGATCAATTATTTCCTGATACGCCAATAGCAATTACCAGGATAGATGGTCATGCGATGCTGGTAAACCAGGCTGCTCTTGATAAGGCGGGTATTACTACGAATACAGAATTTGATGGTGGGGATATTGAGCAAAAAAACGGGAAACTAACCGGGATTCTTGTTGATAATCCAATGATGCTTATCGAAGAGATCACAGACCGCACAGACATTGAAACACAGAAGAAAGCCTTACTGGCTGCTCAGGAAATCTCATTTTCTTATGGATTAACCACGGTAGATGATGCAGGACTGGACAAGCGGGTAATTGAGCTTATTGATAGTTTAAATAATACTGGAGAATTGAAAATTCGCTTGTATGCGATGCTAAGTAACAGCGATAAGAATCTTGATTATTATCTTGCAAAAGGACCTTATAAAACTGATCTGCTCAACGTACGTTCAGTGAAATTCTACGGAGATGGAGCCCTTGGTTCTCGTGGAGCAGCATTGAAAGAACCTTATTCAGATCGTGATGATCATTATGGTGCATTGCTTTCTCCGGTTTCAGAATTTAAAGCTACTGCCGAACGTATCGCGAAGACTGGTTTTCAGATGAATACGCATGCCATTGGTGATTCTGCTAATTATATGGTTCTTAAAACCTATGATTCACTTTTAAGTGATTCCGAAGATAGAAGATGGAGAGTGGAGCATTCGCAGGTGATCGATGCAGATGATTTCAAATATTTCAGTAAAAATATCCTCCCATCCATCCAACCCACGCATGCAACCAGCGATATGTACTGGGCTGAAGAAAGACTTGGGGAAGAAAGGATCAAAGGCGCTTATGCCTATAAAAAACTTTTAAATCAGGCGGGAATGGTAGCTCTTGGAACAGATTTTCCTGTAGAACAGGTTAATCCATTTCTTACATTCTACGCAGCCGTAGACAGGCAGGATACCAAAAACTTTCCTGAAGGCGGGTTTATGAGAGAAGAAGCCTTAAGTAGAGAACAGACCTTGCGTGGAATGACCATCTGGGCGGCATATTCCAATTTTGAAGAGCAAGAAAAAGGGAGTATTGAAGCAGGTAAATTTGCAGATTTTGTGATCCTGGATCGTGATCTAATGAAAGTAGAGATCGACAAAGTGCCAGAGACCAAAGTGATCTCAACTTTTGTAGCAGGGGAGCAGGTCTATAAGAACTAAAGCAATTATCTTTGTAGCTTATTAAAAATTAAAATAATGAACGACGGATTATACGCAAAATTCCATACTTCTAAAGGAGAGATCCTGGCTGAACTGGAATTTCAAAAAACACCTGGAACTGTAGGGAACTTTGTAGGTCTTGCAGAAGGGAAGATAGAAAATGACCCGAAAGATAAGGGAGTTCCTTATTACGACGGACTCAAATTTCACCGAGTGATTCCAGATTTTATGGTTCAGGGAGGAGATCCTCAGGGAACCGGAGCTGGAGGACCTGGTTACAATTTCGATGATGAGATCCATGCCGATCTAAGACATGACGCTCCAGGAAAATTATCAATGGCCAATGCCGGACCGGGTACTAATGGAAGTCAGTTTTTTATCACTCACGTAGAAACGCCATGGTTAGACGGTAAACATACAGTCTTCGGAAGTGTAGTTGAAGGACAGGATGTAGTAGACAAGATTCAACAAAACGATACGATCGAAAAGTTGGAGATCGTAAGAATTGGTGCAGAAGCTGAAGCATTCGACGCAGCTGAAGCATTCAATTCATTCACCGCTCAAAAGCAGGAAAAAGAAGCTGAAGCAAAGAAGAAAGCTGCCGCTGAAGTTGACAAGCTTGCTGCAGGTTTTAAATCTACAGAAAGTGGTTTGCGATACCAGATCATCCAGAAGGGTGATGGCGTACAAGCTGAAAAAGGTAAGAACGTATCGGTACACTATAAAGGTCAGTTAGCTGATGGTACTGTTTTCGATTCTTCTTACAAAAGAAATCAGCCTTTGGAATTTCCAGTAGGTGTAGGCCATGTGATCCCGGGATGGGATGAAGGTATACAATTACTACAGGTTGGAGATAAGGCAAGAATGGTGATCCCATCAGACCTTGCTTACGGAGAGCGTGGTGCAGGTGGTGTAATTCCACCAAATGCTGTGCTTATTTTCGATGTGGAATTGATGGATGTAAAATAATATAGACTTATATATTTCTTAAAAACGCCCTGATTCTTCAGGGCGTTTTCTATTTTTAGATATGAGTACAGAAGAAGAGATTGAAAATTTGAAATTTCCTATCGGGGAATTTGAAATTCCGGAACAGGTTTCCGTGGAAAACATAAGAAATTATATTGATGAAGTGGCCAGATTGCCTCAGGCATTGATCGAGGAGGTCGAACATCTTGACCAGGATCAATTACAAATGGTCTATCGTCCTGAAGGTTGGAACATCCGGCAATTGGTGCATCATATTGCCGATAGCCATATGAGTGCATTTATGCGCTTTAAATGGGCGCTTACTGAAGATGAGCCAACTATTAAGGCATTCAATGAGAAAGGTTTTGCAGAACTGGCTGATTCAAAATTCACACCTGTAACGTTATCCCTTGGATTCCTTAAAGCCCTGCACGCGAAATGGATCATCTTGCTGGAGAATATGAGCACAGAGGATTTCGAGAGAACTTTTATACATCCGGAATCTGGCTTTCGTTACAGTTTAAAACAAAGTCTGGCTAATTACGCCTGGCATGGGAAACATCATCTGGAGCATATCATCGAACTTAAAAAAAGAAAAGGCTGGGATTAACCAGCCTTTTAGATTTTATAAATCGAAATATTACTTTTTTAGTTCCGGTTGTGCAGTTGTTCTCAGGTAAGGTTTTAGCGTTTTGTAGCCTTTTGGGAACATTTTGTCTGCCTCCTCATTGCTTACCGATGGACTAATTACTACATCATCACCTTGTTTCCAGTTCGCTGGCGTTGCTACTTTATTGTAAGCAGTAAGTTGTAAAGAGTCAATTACCCTTAGTAATTCCTCAAAATTTCTACCTGTACTCGCAGGGTACGTAAGCGTCAATTTAATGGACTTATCTGGAGCGATCACGAATACCGAGCGTACGGTAAGTGTGTTGTCAGCTTTTGGATGGATCATTCCGTATAGATCTGAAACCTTTTTATCCTCATCTGCTATGATCGGAAAGTTCACCGTGGTATTCTGAGTTTCATTAATGTCCTTAATCCAGTCTTTGTGAGACTTTACTCCGTCAACACTAAGCGCCAGTACTTTTACATCCCTTTTCTTGAATTCTTCAGCATAATTCGCGGCAGCTCCCAATTCAGTTGTGCAAACTGGAGTATAATCTGCCGGGTGAGAGAATAGGATTCCCCAGCTATCGCCTAGAAATTCATGAAAACTAATTTTCCCTTCAGATGTATCTGCTGTAAAATCTGGTGCTATATCGCCTAATTTCAAATCACTCATAATCAATCTGTTTTTTTTGTTATTAAATCCTACTGAAATAGTAGGTTATTCAAATTTAAAGAATTGTAGGGAGTCAAATGAAAAGATCAAGTTAAATTAAGTGTTCCATTTGATGTTACAACCAATCGATGGCTTTTGATCTTTATTGACCTTACGATTATTCAACACCGCATCCATCGCTTCCCTGATGTCTCTTCCGTTGGAATGCAGACCATTATTTGGTCTGCTGTCATCCAGTTGCCCACGATATATCAATTTAAGTTCAGCGTCAAAAAGGAAAAAATCTGGAGTGCAGGCTGCCTGGTATTTTCTTGCGATCTCCTGAGTGCCATCGAATAAATAAGGAAATGAATATTGATTTTTCGATGCAACTTCTGTCATCAGGTCTGGATGATCTTCCGGGTAACTTTCGGGATCATTACTACTTATACCCGCGAAGCCAAAGCCAAGTTGCCTGTATTCATTCGCGAGTCTCACAATTTCCCCGTTAATATGTTTTACAAAAGGACAGTGATTTGAAAGAAACATGATAAGTGTTCCTTTTTCGCCTTTGATATTTTTTAGATCCAGCAGATGTCCGGTTCGGGTATCCATCAGTTTAAAGTCTGGAGCATCGCTTCCAAGCGGAAGCATTTTGGAGGATGTAAGTGACATCTTTTTCTTTAAAATTAATTATTAATGCTCAATATTCTCTATATTTCCATCTTTAAATTCTGAATATGATAAGTGAAATTAGCTGGGAGGATTTCGAGAAAGTTGATATGCGAGTAGGAACAATTCTGGAAGCTGAGGAACTTCCGAAGGCTAGAAAGCCGGCCTATAAGATGCTGATAGATTTTGGAGAAGAAATTGGTACGAAGCGAACATCTGCACAGATCACCAGGCGGTACACGATAGAAGAACTTCCCGGTAGACAGGTGATCGCCGTAGTCAATTTCCCGGTAAAAAGAATTGCCGGTTTTAAAAGCGAATGTCTAGTGATGGGAGTGGTAAGTGATGAAACTGATGTTGTATTGCTCTCACCAGATCAAAAAGTACCAAATGGACTCAGGATTGCTTAATTCTGGGCTTCCTTAAACTTTTTATGTTGATCCAGTAATTTACGAATATCCTTATTGTGTCCATAAAGCACCATGATATCGTCTTTATATAATTTGGTATCTGCATGCACAATTCCCTGTACGGTGTTTCTTTCAGTTGGAGTTCCAAGCTCGTTTTTACCTTCAGAAACATTCATGGTCGTAAGTATAAGAATATTGAATTCTCCCTTGATGTCCAGTTCCTTTACAGTTTTGTCGTGATACTCTTCAGGTATTTTAGTCTCAACAATGCTAAAATTACTGTCCAGTTCAAAACTATCTACCACACCTTCAAGATTTAATCTTTGTGCCCAGCGGTGAGCAGTTTCTTCTTCAGGATGAATAATTTCTGTAATACCCATCGTTTGCAATACCGTTCGCTGTAGTGGATCTATCGCGCGGCTTATAATTCTTTTCACCTTCATTTGCTTCATAAGCGCGGCGGCCATGATATTGGCACCTTTATCTTCTCCAATCCCAACGATCACCACGTCGCAATCCTTCAGTGGTAAATTCTTAACGGCTTCCATATCTGTTGCATCCAGACTAATAGCATGAGTAATTTTCTCCTTCATGCTTTCAACCTTGCTCATACTAATATCCACACCAATAACTTCGTTGCCCATTTCTGCAAGCTGTTCTGCAATGGACGATCCAAAGTTTCCAAGACCAATTACGATATATTTCATGTGTTAGTTTATTAAAATTTCATCTGTAGGCACTCTGTAATTAAGGTGTTTAGCCTTCCGAAGCATAGCAATTAAAAGGGTGAGCATGCTAACTCTTCCTATAAACATCGTAAATATAAGAACGATCTTAGACGAAGATGAAAGGCTGGAAGTAATTCCTGTGGAAAGTCCCACGGTACTATAAGCCGAAAATGCTTCAAATGCAATATCTATGATCGCTATATCTTTTTCGAAGATCGTCATCAGGAATATAGCGATGCTAATCACCATAAGTGAAAGCGATATAATAGCAAATGCCCGGCGAATAGAATTACTTGATACTTCTCTTTTGTACACCTCGATGCGATCCTTGCCTTTTCCAAGGCTAACAAAATTTAAGGCGGCAATGGCGATAGTGCTCGTCTTTATTCCACCACCCGTAGATGCAGGAGAGGCTCCAATCCACATGAGCATAAAAATAAGCATAAGCGTACTTACATTTAATGCCTGCATGTCTACAGTATTAAAACCGGCTGTACGCGGCGTAGCAGCTCCAAAGAATGCAGTGACGATTTTCCCAAACCAGTTATGTTCCGCCAAAGTGTTGTTGTATTCTAAAATATAGAAACCTAAAGTTCCCACGCTTAAGAGGATTATCGTGGTAACAATGACGATTCGTGTATTGAGATTGATCACCCATGGCGAGTAAGGTAAAGGCCTTTTATTATTGAGCTTAAGCAGTAGATTTGAAAATGTATATTTGAGATATTTATAAATATTCAGAACTATAGGAAAACCAATCCCTCCAAGAATGAATAATACGGCAATTACCAGATGCAGCGGATAATTAAATCTGAAAATTGGTTCATAAAGACTGTTTTCAAGCGTAGAGAATCCTGCATTACAAAAGCCACTTATTGCGTGAAATAACGAAAAGAATATGCGGTCACTAATCTGGCTCAATTCATTTTCGCTTAAGCTGAAATATATAAAAACAGCTCCCAGCAATTCAGTAATAAAAGTGATGGAAAGAATTTTCTTAAGTACACCGAAAACTTCACCTATACGTTCTGAATTGGTAGCATCTTTGAGTAAAAGCTGATTCTCGAAACTGGTCTGTCCACGAAAAAAGTAACTAAAATAACTGGCAAAGGTCATGACCCCGAGTCCGCCTAACTGCATTAAAAGTAGAAGGATGGATTGCCCGAAAGTAGTGAAATAAGAACCGGTATCTACAACGATAAGACCGGTCACACATACTGCGCTTGTAGAAGTGAAAAGTGCATCCAGAAGTCCGATTCCTTCATGTGTCGCCTTAGGCAACATTAGTAAACCAGTGCCGACTAATATAATACCCAGGAAACTACTTATAAATAGCTGAGCTGGATTTAGGTATGCTTTATTAAATCTAAAATTGATGGTGGCAAGTTCTCGTATGAAGTAGACGAGCGATGCGAAATACATGTAAGCCATCTTATTGAGGAATTGCAAACCCGGAAAATTCTCCATAAGAACATCTGTCTTCACGATACTTAGCAGGAGAATAAGCGTTCCAAGGATAGCGTCGAGGATCCTTATCTTGGCAGGAACCTTAACCTTTAGAACAAAATACCGACACAGGATCGCAGCGATCCCTATCAATAAGACTACATAATAAAAACTGTTTAGCTGGGCTTCCTGAAGATCTTCCTGTTTAAATCCTAGATCATATAGAGCTACAAGCAATGCAATGCAACTGGCGAAAAAGGAGAGACTGTTGAGGTAACTCAAAAACCTCTCATTTCGCAACCATGATTTAAATCCGGAGAATTTCAATAATTGGAATTTATAAGCATGAATTTTATGTGATAGAGAATAGGTCCAATAGGTTTGACTTTATAGGAGCTATTGTTCCTTAACAAACCGGTACAAAGTTATGTAACCGACTATATAAGATTGCTAAAATTTACCCAAACTATCGGTTACATTTCTGTTCCGAAGAAGATAGCATTCATCAGTAATTTATTAGTACCGTACCAGAATGCTCTAAAGTTTGTGTTGTCTGTAAAAAGCATCACTTCCCCGCGGCCAAGTCTGTCATGTTTAAACGGAACCGTTCCGGCAAGAGAATCCAGGTTTGGTTTGCTTATATATCCACTCAGTAAGGGTTCTTCAGTATATCGAATCGGGTTCTTATAGCTCTGCTTATCGGCTTCCATAAAAATCGTGGTGTTTCTGAAGAGCGCGATTTTATCTCTATTGTATCCAAAAGCGATTGGATGAGTTCTGTCCAGATCTGCTTCAAAGATCGCTCCACCAATTACTTGTGCGCCACGGAAGTCACCACGCTCTCCAAAACTGACATCCTTTGCAGTATTCTCTGTTTTTTTAGTTTCAAAATCAATGAAATCATTATTTTTTAGCCAGTTTACAGCACTTCTAAAGCCTATGATGGTTCCTCCGTTTTTAGTCCAATCCTTCAGCTGAGTCGCAACTCCATCATTCAATCCACCGCCCCAGGTACTTGGTACTATGATATCGGTATATCTGCTCAGGTCACTTCCGGAGAGATCTTTAAGATCAAGTTTGGTAATTTTCATGTCGTAACGCTGATCGAACAAATGCCAGATCTCACCGGCATCATAGGAAGATATGGATCCACCAACCAGAATGGCAACCTGTTGGTGTTCGATTGCCCTAAACTGGTTACTTCCAAGATTAATTCCGCCGGTCATTCCGGTTGGAATTCCCTTAATGGCTATATGGCTTGCTTCTGAAACTTCAGTCATGAAACTATAAAGCTCATCCTGCTCTAATTTTTGATTCTGGACAGGAATCATGATCGTTCCTGCAGCGAATTCATTGCCTTCAAAGGTAAATGCTTCCATGGAAACTTTAGCGCGAAGACCTTTCTCCAGGATCATATTCAGAGCTTTTGGAGCAAGGTAATTTTGCCAGTCTAGCAAATACGCATAAGAACTTTTCTCAGGTTGTTCTGGTGTAGGTATTTCCAGTTCCTGGATCTTCTCTCCGGCATTTTTCATCGCAACATCTTCAGAAAAGTCAAGATTGAACGCTAAGGGGAATGTCCATGCAGATATATCATAGAACAGGCTATCCTGAAACTCAGTTCTTCGTTCAAACATCGCCTTTAATAGTCGGTGTTGCCTTTGATCCTTTGGTACTACATAGGAATTTCCTTTTTTGAATTTTAAGCCCGCTTCCGTAAAATCTTTATCCACTTTGTGGACTTCGATCTGGTGACGCTTCAAAATCTTTGCAAGTTCATAGGCCTTGATAGGATCATGTTCACTACCAAACGCATAGGCACCACTTGATGCACTATTCCGGGATTCTTTGAAGAAATTACGCAGATAGTTTAATAATTTTTCACGCATATTTTCAGCAGCTTTTAAAGTTGAAAGCGCCGCTGTGAATTGATTGCGAATCGTAAATGGAAATGTAAGAATACCATTATCAGTTTCCTGAGCGTGACCCCGAGAACTTCCCTGTTCGAAAAGAATTCCTATACTTCCATTAATGTCTGGGAAGGTAGAGCCTTTTCCGTAGTAGAAATCATCATAATTTTCTTCGGTGTAATACAGTGATCCAATTTCATCAAAAGCCTGAGCATGATAAGTTCCTATTTCTTTAGTCAGATCCTGGTTCAGCTGCGGAGTGAGCGGGTGCGTACGTGAGGGAATCCCGGGTTGAAAGAAAAACGAAGAATTTGATCCCATCTCATGATGATCTGTTAGAACATTGGGATACCAGTCGTGAAATGTTTTGATCCTTGCCTGGGACTCTGGTAATTGCACCGGTAGCCAATCTCGATTCATATCGAACCAGTAATGATTGGTTCTTCCGCCCGGCCAGATCTCGCTGTATTCTCTGTCCTGAGGATCTGGATTGATATTTTTACTCTTATTAGTATTTGCCCAGTAGGCGAAACGTTGAAGCCCATCTGGATTGAAAGCGGGATCTAAGAGAATTACTGTATTTTTTAAAGTTTCTTCGATTTCGGGACCTTCAGCTGCGGCGAGGTAATAGGCGTAGAGAAGGGCAGCATTGGATCCACTGGCTTCGTTTCCGTGGATGGAGAATCCCTGGTTAATTACAACGGGCATGTTCGACAGATCTTCCGAAGAATTTTCAGAGACTATCTTGATGTGTTTTTTTCTGATCTCTTCAAGATTTGCAATATTCCCTTCAGAAGAAACAGTGAGCAGGATCAATGGCCTGCCCTCATAAGTAGTTCCGCGATTTTCAATTTTTAGTCGGGGAGAGGCCGCTGCCAGGGTATGCATGTATGAAACCAGGCGGTCGTGACTTACATGCCATTCACCGGGTATAAATCCAATGCTTTCTTCAGGAGTAGGAATGGATTCATTGTAAGAAATATCAGTCGGTAAATAATAGCTCATAGACAGATCATCATTCTGGGCATGGCTTATGTGTAGTACTAGAAAAAGAGAAAAAAATAAAAGTTTGCGCATTGGTTTATTTTGAAAAGCCCTAATATAAAAAAAACCGTCCTGATAGGGACGGTTTATATAGTGTATAGACGTTTTGTCTAGATATCATCAAAACTTACATCTGTAAATTTCTCTGCTGCCGGAGATGCTGTTTGCTCAACTGGCTGCTCATCATATTCTTTCTTGAAATCTTTCTGGTGACGTTCGCTGATCACTTCCTCACCTTTTTCATTAACGATAAAGTCCGTCATTTCCTCAAGGATCTCTCTAAATCCATCAAAATCTTCTTTGTAAAGGTAGATCTTGTGTTTTTTGTAGTAGAAAGAACCATCGTCGTTCGTGAACTTCTTGCTTTCAGTAATTGTTAGATAGTAATCATCTGCACGGGTACTTCTAACATCGAAAAAATAAGTTCTTCTTCCTGCTCTTAAAACTTTAGAGAATATTTCCTCTTTCTCCATCATTCCCTTGTCGCTCATAAAATAGATTCTTTAATGGTTGTTATTAACGAGCTCAAAAATCTAAAAATTTTTAACATCTAGCAAAAAATTTTCACATTTCTTTTTCATTTAGCTGTTTTGCGTAGAGTTCTTTGTAGTATCCTTCACTAGTGATCAGCTGCTCATGACTGCCTTCCTGTACTACCAGTCCGTCTTCGAGGATAATGATCCTGTCGGCATTTTTAGCTGAAGAAATTCTGTGACTTACGATGATCGTGGTTTTCTCTTTTGTAATTTCAAAGAGATTATTGAGTATTTCCTCTTCAGTTTCAGTATCAACTGCAGATAAGCAATCGTCGAATAAGAGAATTTCGGGGTCATGTATAATTGCTCTCGCGATAGACACCCGTTGCTTTTGTCCGCCAGAAAGTGTGATTCCGCGTTCACCAAGAACTGTGTCGTAACCTTTTCTGAAGCCCTGGATATTCTTATGTACGGAAGCATTTTTCGCCGCTGTAATAATTTCTTCTTCGGAAGCATCTGTTTTTCCGAATTTGATATTATTTCTAATACTGTCACTAAACAGGAAAGCATCCTGTGGTACATAGCCAATATTTTCCCGAAGACTTTCCAGGTTCACCGTATCTATTTTGTGACCATCGATCAATAGTTCACCCTCATCAATATCGTAAAGACGACCAATTAATTCAAGAATGGTTGATTTTCCAGAACCAGTCTTTCCAATCACCGCCAGTGTTTCCCCTTTTTCCACCTTAAAGCTTACGTTCTTAAGTGCGGTAATATTAGTATCATCGTAAGTAAAGCTCACATTCTTAAATTCAATACTACCGTTGATCGCATCCTGTTCGGTCTTGGGATTGGTAATTTCAGGTTTCTCACTAAGAAATTCATTGATACGTTCCTGAGATGCTTCCGCCTGCTGAACCAGGGAGGTTACCCATCCAATGGCTGCAACCGGCCAGGTAAGCATATTTACATAAAGTATGAATTCTACCAGTACGTCGATATTCTCGATCTTTCCGGAAATTATCTGTCTTCCTCCAATATAAATCACGATAATATTACTGATCCCAATTAAAAGGATCATAAGCGGGAAGAAAAATGCCTGTACTTTTACCAGGTCAATATTCTTATCTCTACTACCATTAGAGAGCTCTGTAAAGTTTTTGTTGGTTTGAGGTTCAAGACCATAGGATTTTATAACAGCGATCCCGCTGAAACTTTCCTGGGTGAACGTATTAAGTTTTGAAAGATATTGCTGTACAACCGTACTTCTTTTGTGAATGGCAACACTTAATTTGTAAATGGAAAATGCCAGAATGGGTAAAGGAATTACTGTGTACAATGTTAGCAAAGGAGCGGCCTGGATCATAAAGATCAAAACCACAACGGTTGAGGTAAATGTCGTAACACTATACATGATAGCAGGACCTAAATATAATCTCACTTTAGAGACATCTTCGCTAATCCTGTTCATTAGATCTCCGGTTCTGTTCTTCTTGTAGAAGTTTAAAGAGAGATCCTGGTAGTGACGGTAAACTTCGTTTTTGAGATCATATTCAATATGTCTGGAAACCACAATAAAAGTTTGTCGCATTAGAAAAGTAAGAAATGCAGATATCAGAGTAGTTCCTACTATAAGGAGGATATTGTAAAGAAGTTCATCTTTGAGGACAGAAACATTGGTCACTTCGCCATTAATGTATTGTTCTATAATGACTGTACTTTTACCAATTAAAGGGATGTAGTAGATCCCAAAAATTCTGGCGGCAATCGTAATAACCAATCCAATAAGTAGTTTCCATTTGTATTTGTAGAAATATTTATTGAGATGCTGAAGATTCTTCATTCAGTGAGATTCTATAAAGTTGAGGATTCTGTAATTTAACACGTTTAGAATCCATGCTTTTTAAATAATTATTATTTTTGCGGCGGATTTTTGATCAAATTCAAAATCTGAATAATTTAAAAATCAACAAATTATGCAAGTTGACGTTCTAAATGCAAATGAACTAAAAAAAGCTGCTCCGGTTTTTGGACAGGTGTCTTTTGACGAACACGAACAAATCGTTTTTTGCAACGACAAAGATACAGGTTTAAAGGCAATAATTGGTATCCATAATACGGTTTTAGGACCAGCTCTGGGAGGAACCAGAATGTGGAATTACACTAGTGAATGGGAGGCTGTAAATGATGTATTGCGTCTTTCTCGTGGTATGACCTTTAAGAGTGCGATCACCGGTCTAAATCTTGGTGGTGGGAAAGCTGTTATCATAGGTGATGCTAAAACAGATAAAACTCCTGCGCTAATGAAGCGTTTTGGAGAATTTGTACATTCTTTAGGTGGTAAATACATTACTGCAGAGGATGTAGGTATGGAAACTTCAGATATGGATACCGTACGTGAGGTAACACCTTATGTAACCGGGATCTCAGAATCCCAGGGTGGAGCAGGGAATCCTTCTCCAATTACTGCCTATGGTGTATTTATGGGGATCAAAGCTTCAGCTAAATTCAAGTATGGATCAGATGATCTTGAAGGTAAAAAAGTTCTGGTTCAGGGAATTGGTCATGTTGGAGAAACCCTGGTAGAATATTTAACCGGAGATGGAGCTGAAGTTTATATCACAGATATTAACGAGGACAGACTTGCAGAAGTAAGTAAGAAATACGGAGCTCATATATTTACAGATAGAGATATTTACTCTGCTGAAGTAGATATTTATGCACCTTGTGCACTTGGAGCGACCATTAACGATGATACTATAGACAGATTGAAGGTTGATATCATCGCTGGCGCTGCGAACAATCAACTTGCAGATGAGGTTGCTCACGGGCAGATCCTTCAGAACAGAGGTATCGTCTATGCGCCAGATTTCCTTATTAACGCAGGTGGGATTATTAATGTGTATGCTGAATTGGAAAATTACGACAAGCAGGAAATCATGCGCAAGACGGAGAATATCTACAATACCACTTTGAGAATTCTTGAAAAAGCTTCTAAAGACGATATCACTACGCACTTTGCAGCTTTGCAAATAGCGAAGCAACGTATTGCCGATAGAAAAAAACAGAATTTAAATTAGTCAGTTCTAATTTATTAATATTTTTGCAGGGCGAAAGCGAAAAGCTTTCGCCCTTTCTAATTCCTAAAAAGTTCTTTTACAATTATGTTGACAAGAAGACATATCAGGGTTAAAGTAATGCAGTCACTGTATGCATTTAACCAAAGCCAGAATGACAACCTTGCCACTGAAGAGAAATTCCTGCTGAAAAGTATGCAGGAAATGTACGATCTCTTTCTGCTTCAGTTGAGTTTGATCACCGAGATAAGAGAACATGCTGAAGTGTACCTGGAGAAATCCCAGCAAAAACACCTTGCCACTAACGAGGAAAAAGATCCCAATAGAAAATTTATCGATAACCAGATCTTCCAGATCCTGAATGAAAACGAAAGTATTCAGAAGGCATTAGAAGACCACAAGATCAATCACTGGAAACAGGATGATGAATATGTGGCGATCATCTGGAATGAGATTAGAAACAGCGAACTGTATTTAGAATATATGAATACTCGTGAAGGAAGTTTCAAGGATGATAAAGAGCTTATTATCCAGATTTTTAAGGAGATCATTGCTCCTAACGAGAAATTATACGATTACCTTGAAGATAAAAAGTTGACCTGGGTAGATGATCTTCCGTTAGTAAATACCGCCGCCCTTAAATTTCTTCAGAAGTTAAAAGAATCCACCGGTAGAGAAAAGCAGATCGCTCGTTTGTTTAAAAACGATGAGGACAAAGAATTTGCCTTAAAATTATTCCAGAAAACCTATCTAAATGACGAGGACCTTTCCGAAGAAATGCTGGGGAAAACTCCAAACTGGGATAAAGACAGGATTGCTGAAGTAGATATGGTGCTTATAAAAATGGCCATCTGCGAGTTTCTAAAATTTAGCAGTATCCCTGTAAAGGTTACCATTAATGAATACCTGGAGATCGCAAAGGAGTATAGTACTCCAAAAAGTAGCATTTTCATTAATGGTGTACTGGACAAACTTTCCAAGGAATACCAGACAGAAGGCAAGCTAAATAAAATGGGCAGGGGCCTGATGTAGTAAAGAATTTTTAGTATTTTTACCCATTAGAAATTAAACAAAATAACTTCGTCATGAAAAGAACAATTTTGATGTTTGCAGCTGCAGGGGCTATGCTGTTTACCGGATGTAAAGACAATGCCTCAGACAAGGTAAAAGCAGAGAACGTAGAAGCTTCAGCTGAACGTGATGCACAGGCGACTGTTTATCCTGAAATCTCTTTCGAAGAAACTGAATTTGATTTCGGAAACATAGCTAAGGGAACAAACGTTGAGCACGTATTCAAATTCACTAACACTGGAAAAGCTCCTTTAGTGATCACCAATGCTTCAAGTTCTTGTGGATGTACGGTACCAACTTATCCAAAGAATGAAACTATCCAACCAGGTGAATCTGGAGAGATGTTAGTGAAATTCAATGGTTCTGGTAATGGACAGGTAACTAAGACTGTAACAGTATCTGCAAATACTGAAGCTGGAAAAGAACAATTAAAGATCAAAGCTTTTGTAGAAGCTGCGGAAACAGAAACAGCTAGCTAAAAGCATTTATGGATCAATTAACCCAGTTTGCACCGATTATATTGATGTTTGTGGTGGTGTATTTTTTTATGATACGCCCGCAAATGAAGAAAGCAAAACAGGAAAAAACATTTGCCGCTGAACTTAAAAAAGGAGATCGTATTATTACTAAAAGTGGTATGCACGGTAAGATTATTGACTTCAGTGAAAAGAATAATTCGGTAATTATTGAAACAGGCGCCGGTAAGATTACTTTTGATCGTTCATCCATTTCAATGGAAATGAGTCAGAAACTGAATGCTCCGGTTGTAGAGAAGAAATAATCTTCGAAGACATATTATAAAATAAAAAAGCAGCTCATTGAGCTGCTTTTTTATTTTTTATAGCGGTCGTAAAGTCCTATTCCCTTTAAAATTAGAGGTTCGATCTTTTTGATTCTGTTTGTTCGAGTTGCTTGTTTTTTGGCTTCAGCAATAAATTGAGCGTATTCCTTTTGATTACCAAAGCTTAGATCCTGAAATGCTCTTTGTAGCACTTTATTACCATTTATAATATAGCTTCAAGTTCTTCAGGTATTTCAAGCGACTTTGGTTTCACTTTTAATTCCAAACCCGCTTTCTGGTTGGCTATTGCTTCTTCTATATAAGAAATAATTGCATCCTTACTAATTCTATCATTTGGCCCAAACCTGATCTGCCTCAAGGACTTTGTCTTGCCTTCCTGAGCATTGACCAGCAGCGCTGTGTTCTTTTTAAGAAATACGCCGTGGAAGAACCAGATGGCCAAATGGTTCTTAAAAGCACCAAGGCCTATGACATTTTTGCTATCCAGGCTATATACCGGTGCTCACCATTTGATGGAAGCTGTCAATTCGGTTTGTTCCATTAATCCTACAAGCTGCCTGAGTTGTGCATCCCAATCGGCATGAAAGAGTACATATTCTTCAATGGAACTTATCCTACCAAAATCTTTTATTCGTATTTCTTAGCCGTAAGTTCCGCAAGTTTTACGATCACTTCCGCAGCTTTTAGCATACTCTCTACCGGGACATATTCATATTTACCATGGAAATTGTGACCACCAGCAAAGATGTTTGGGCAGGGAAGTCCCATAAAGCTCAGTTGAGCACCATCTGTCCCGCCGCGAATTGGTTTGATAATAGGTTCGATGTCCACCGCTTTCATCGCATCACGGGCCAGGTCTACAATATGCATTACCGGTTCTACCTTTTCTCGCATATTCCGGTATTGGTCAGTGATTTCAACAGTAATCAGATCACGGTCATATTGTGAGCAGATCTCACTGGCCAGATCCTGCATCATTTCTTTACGCGCCTGGAAGTGCCCCAGGTCATGATCTCTTATAATGTATTCCAGAATAGTTTCCTCCACATCTCCATTTATACTGCTTAGATGAAAGAAACCCTGCCTGTCTTCAGTATGCTCGGGGGTTTCCATTCTTGGTAGGGAATTGATAAAATCCTGAGCGATATACATGCTGTTCACCATTTTATCTTTGGCATAACCAGGATGTACGCTTTTGCCTTCCACTTTTACAACTGCGCGAGCTGCATTAAAATTCTCGTATTCCAGTTCTCCAATCTGGCTACCATCCATCGTATAAGCCCATTCTGCTCCAAACTTTTCTACATCAAATTTATGTGCTCCACGACCAATTTCTTCATCTGGCGTAAAACAAACTCTTATTTTTCCATGCGGAATTTCAGGATTATTAACCAGGTATTCCATAGCGGTCATGATCTCTGTGATCCCTGCTTTATCATCTGCGCCCAGAAGGGTTGTGCCATCTGTAGTGATAATCGTTTTGCCTCTATATTGTAACAGGTCGTCAAAGTATTCCGAAGAGAGAATGATATTTCTCTCTTTATTTAGAACAATGTCCTTACCGTCATAGTTTTCGATGATCTGCGGATTCACGTTAGTACCGGAGAAATCTGGAGTTGTATCAAAATGTGAGACAAAACCGATTACAGGAACTTCGTGCGGAACATTTGCAGGCAGACTTGCCATAACATAAGCATGCTCATCTATGGTTACATCCTGCATTCCAATAACCTTCAATTCATCTACAAGCTTATTCGCCAGGTCCCATTGCTTCATGGTGCTGGGCGTCGAAGTACTTTCAGGATCACTTTGTGTATCTATCCTTACGTAGCTTAGAAATCTGTCTATGATATGTTGTGTATTGGTCATGAAGTATAGCTTTTGCTCAAAAATACATATATAGCGTAGCGCGCCAAAACCTTTTAAGTTTTCATATAGATTTTGCTGAAATCCTGCTATTTTTGCATAAACCTACCTAGATGTATAAGTCACTCATAAGACCAGCGCTTTTCAAGTACGATCCAGAGCAGATTCATTATTTCACCTTTAATTTTCTTCGGAAATTTTGCAAGATCCCCGGAGCATTAGCCTTTCTAAGATCAAGATTTAATATTTCTGATAAACGTCTGGAACGGGAAGTCTTTGGACTGAAGTTTAAAAACCCTGTAGGTCTGGCCGCAGGTTTTGATAAAGATGCAAAGCTTTACAAAGAACTTTCAGCTTTCGGTTTTGGTTTCGTAGAAGTAGGAACTGTAACACCAAAGCCCCAGCCAGGGAATGAGAAAACCAGGTTATTCAGGTTACCCGAAGATTCAGCCATTATAAACCGTATGGGTTTTAATAATGAAGGAGTGGAGCAGATGGTTGCCAGATTAAAGGAAAATACAAACGTGCTTATTGGTGGTAATATTGGAAAGAACAAGCTTACTCCCAATGATAAAGCGGTAGATGATTATGTTTATTCTTTTGAAGCACTCTTTGATTATGTAGATTATTTTGTGGTTAATGTTAGCTCACCAAATACTCCGAACTTAAGGGAACTTCAGGATAAAGATCCACTAAAATTACTACTGAACACTCTTCAGAAGAAAAACGAACTTAAAAATAAGTCGAAGCCTATTTTATTAAAGATCGCACCAGATCTTACAGACGAGCAACTTTTGGATATAATTGAGATCGTTCAGGAAACCAGAATCGCCGGGGTGATCGCTACTAATACTACAATTTCGCGTGAAGGACTGCAGTCTGAGAACAAAAGCGAAATGGGCGGACTTAGTGGAAAACCTCTCACAAAAAGGGCTACACAAGTGATACGTTTTCTTTCTGAAAAAAGCGGTCGTTCTTTTCCTATAATCGGGGTCGGAGGAATACATTCTGCAGAAGATGCTGTTGAAAAACTGGAAGCCGGAGCAAGCTTGGTTCAGCTATACACAGGCTTTATTTATGAAGGTCCTCAGCTAATAAAAGATATCAATAAGAAGATTCTGCAGAAAGGATTATAGTTAAGATGCTCGAACAACTAATTCCTTTTCTTACCGCTTCCATACTACTTACATTTTCTCCCGGACCGGATATCATCTATGTATTGGTAAGATCGATCGCATACGGAGCGAAACAGGGTGTCGCTACGGCGTTCGGACTTGTTTCTGGAATAATTATTCATACTAGCCTGGTTGCTTTTGGAGTTTCAGCGATCATCCGGCAATCTGATACTACTTTTCTCATCATAAAAATACTCGGAGCTTTGTATTTACTATACCTCGCTTACCAGGTATACAGATCTAATCCTGAAATTGCCTTTTCTTCGGAAGGAATTAAGCATAAAAGTCTGTTGTCATTATTTCAACAGGGATTCATCATGAACGTCCTGAATCCAAAAGTTGGAATCTTTTTCCTGGCATTCTTTCCTGGATTTCTATGGGAACCTGGTGGCAATACCGTCTGGCAGTTTTATGTTCTTGGTTTTATTTTCATGTTGCAGGCACTAATCATTTTTTGTTTGGTAGCCTTCGCCGCAAACAGGATATCCGGCTGGGTAAGATCATATCCTTCTTCTGGAATATTTCTTAAATGGTTACAGGTCGTCATTTTTATTCTTATAGCGATTCTAATTCTTATCTGATTATAGAATCCTTAGCTATCCTGGGAATAATTGATTCTGAAATTTCAGATTATCAATGAAACTATATTCTTTTTAAATTTTCTTTAAAATACTATCTTTGACCATATGGCTCAAGTGAAACTAATCGAATGTCCCCGCGATGCGATGCAGGGAATTAAAGAATTCATTCCTACAGAGAAAAAGGCGCAGTATATTCAGTCACTTTTAAGGTGTGGATTTGATACTATCGACTTTGGAAGTTTTGTTTCACCCAAGGCTATCCCGCAAATGCAGGATACGGCAGATCTGCTGTCGAGATTAGATCTTTCTAAAACGCAATCCAAATTACTTGCTATCGTTGCTAATACTCGCGGAGCACAGGATGCTTCAGCATTTGAAGAAATTGATTACCTGGGTTATCCATTTTCGATTTCTGAAAATTTTCAGATGCGGAATACTCATAAAACCATTTCTGAATCTGTAGAAGTTTTAAAGGAAATTCTTGATGTTGCCAACAGCTGTAATAAACAAGTGGTTGCTTACCTGAGCATGGGATTTGGCAATCCTTATGGAGATCCATGGAATGTTGAGATCGTGGGTGAATGGACAGAAAAACTGGCGGGAATGGGAGTGAAGATTCTAAGTCTATCAGATACCGTTGGAACTTCTTCGCCAGATATCATTGAATATTTGTTTTCAAACCTAATTCCCAAATACCCTGAGGTAGAATTTGGTGCGCATCTGCATACGACTCCATCGAAGTGGCACGAAAAGATCGACGCTGCTTACAAGGCAGGATGTAGAAGATTTGATGGTGCGATCCAGGGATTTGGTGGTTGCCCTATGGCTAAAGATGAGCTAACGGGGAATATGCCTTCAGAAAAAATGCTTTCCTATTTTAATGCTGCCAAAGCAGATAGTAACATTAAAATGACCAGTTTCGAGTCATCCTACAACGAGGCTTCAAAGATCTTCAACGCCTATCATTAATAGCGTTTATTGAAATAAATACAGGTATTTAGAAAACCTATTTAAAATTAATCTAAATAAATTTGCGGTAATTATAAGCTCATATTATATTTGCGCTGGAATTAGTTATTTTAAACCAGTCTAAATAAAACTATATGAAAAAGCTGTTCGTTTCAGCCTTTGTTGCAGCCCTAACTTTAAGCTCTTGTTCATCTGATGATGACTCTGATATCCTAAACGACAAAAATATCGATGTACCGGTTTCTTACGATTTTACGAGAAACGGTGAATCTACTGTAAACTTCGAAGGACAAACTACCAGACTACAGATGTCTGCAGAACTTCTATCGAACTTCACCGATTTTGATAACGCTTCAGAAGAAATGTTGCTGAATATGTTTGCGAATGAGAATTCACCTTTCGCGAATGCAGATCTTAATGCTTCCAGTAAAAGTATCAAATCCAAAGTAGCAGCTTCAAACCTGTACTTTGCTACCAATAATGTAGAAGCCAGTGAGATCAAAGCTGATTTTGAATCCTGGATTACCGAGCAAATGACTACTGTTAAAGCAAATAAAGATGTGCTTGCAGAAGCAGGTCAGGCAGGACAGATCGCTCAGGGAACGCGTGTAAGATACGTGAATGGAAAAGGTCTGGAATTAAATCAGGCATTTGCCAAGTCGCTAATTGGTGGTCTTCTGGCAGATCAAATTCTTAATAACTACCTGTCTCAGCCAGTTCTTGACGAAGCCGATAACAGGTTGAACAACGATGATGAGCTACCGGAAGAAGGTAAAAATTATACGACGATGGAACATAAGTGGGATGAAGCTTATGGTTACTTATATGGTGATCCATCAATTCCTGCTTCCAATCCAAATTCTATCCTGAATGAAAGCGATGATAGGTTATTGTTCAGCTATTTAGGGCAGGTTGATGAAGATGAAGATTTCACCGGATTGGCTGAAGAAACTTTTGAAGCCTTTAAAACTGGTAGAGCAGCAATCGTTGCAGGGGATTATATAGTACGTGATGAGCAGGTTGCTATTATTCGTGAGAATATTTCCAAAACGATCGCGGTAAGAGCAGTGTACTATCTACAGGATGGTAAGAACCTTCTTGCGAATGGTGAGTTTGGAGCAGCATTCCATGCCTTATCTGAAGGTTATGGTTTCCTTTATAGCTTAAGATTTACCAATAATCCTATGACAAACATGCCTTATGTAAGCGTGTCTGATATCAACAATTTCAAAGATCAATTATTAAGCGGAAATGGATTCTGGGAAGTAAGTCCTGATACTCTGGACAGTATTTCAGAAAAGATCGCTGCAGAATTTGATTTTAGTGTAGCTGAAGCTGCAGAATAATAATTTGCCGGAGTCCTGTGCTCCGGTTTTTCAATTAAACGATATGATTAAATTTTCAAGACTATTCATTGTATTTGCACTGATCTTCGCGGCTTGTTCTTCTGAAGATGACGACACCGAGACAGGTGGGGAAACTGGAGGAACAGATTCTTTTGATCGTAGCGCAATGCTGGTAAACTGGGCAGATAATAACATTGTCCCTGCTTATAATAACATGGCTACTAAGACTCAAAATGTGGAAACGGCAGCCACTGCTTTTACCTCAGCTCCAGATGCTGCAGGTTTGCAGCAACTTCGTGAGGCTTATGTAGATGCATACAAGAGCTTCCAATCGGTTTCTATGTTCCAGGTTGGAAAGGCAGAGGAAATAAACTATCGTAGTTATCTAAATACCTATCCGGCAAATACCTCGAATATCGATTCTAAAATAAGTTCAGGTTCTTTTAATCTGGAATTACCATCCAGTTTTGCAGAACAGGGACTGCCAGCTTTGGATTACCTTTTATTCGGTATGGGAACTTCGGAAGAAACCGTGGCCCTATATAGCTCTAATGAGAACTACCGTGCATATTTAAACGCTGTAGCCTCAAGAATGAATGCTCTTACTACTGAAGTTTCAAATTCCTGGAATGGAGATTACAGAGATACTTTTGTAAGTAATACTTCATCATCAAGTACAGGTTCTGTAGATAAATTTACGAATGACTATGTAATGTACTTCGAGAAGATTCTTAGATCTGGAAAGATAGGATTTCCGGCAGGTGCATTTACAGGGACTGCGTCTCCTTCGAATGTAGAAGCGCGTTTCAATGGTGAGATTTCAAGAGAACTTTACCTGGAAGCGTTACAGAGCTTCGAAGACTTTTTCTACGGAAGACATTTTTCAGGAAACGGAACTGGAAGCAGCTACAAACAATATCTGGAGTATCTGGATAGTATGAAAGACGGATCAGATCTGGCTAGTTTAATTGAAGATCAATTAGATGCCATTCAATCTCAAAGTTCATCTCTGGAAACGAATTTGAAATCACAGGTAGAAAAAGATAACACTAAAATGCTGGAAGCTTATGACGAATTACAGAAGGCTGTGATTCTTCTAAAAGTTGACATGATGCAGGCATTATCCATTAGTGTGGATTATGTAGATTCAGATGGAGATTAATATCTGAATGCTGTTTTCTGCAAATAAATATCTAAAAAAGTATACGGAAGCTGCCCCTTTGGCGGCTTTTCGTTTATTTTTTGGTTTGATGATGTTTGCCAGTATCGTGCGTTTCTGGGCTAACGGCTGGATCGAGAAACTCTACATCACCCCGAAATTTTTTTTCTCTTATTATGGATTTGAATGGGTACAGCCAATAGGTGAGTATACCTATTTTATTTTTATCATCTGCGGACTTTCTTCCCTGGCTGTCGCAGCAGGTTTCAAATACCGACTTTCAATCATTTTGTTTTTCCTGAGTTTCACCTACATCGAGCTTATGGATAAAACAACTTATTTGAACCATTATTACTTTATTAGCATCCTGAGCTTTTTGATGATCTTTCTACCAGCGAATGTGTATTTTTCTATAGATGCCTGGAGAGATAGAAAGAAATCCTTTCAAAAAGTACCGGCCTGGTGCGTGGATTCTTTAAAACTGCTTCTAGCCATCGTATATTTCTATGCGGGACTGGCAAAACTAAATTCAGATTGGTTGTTAAGAGCCATGCCTTTGAAAATCTGGCTACCCTCCAAATACGATCTGCCGTGGCTGGGAGATCTCATGCAGCAGGAATGGTTACATTACGCCTTTAGCTGGAGCGGAATGCTGTACGATCTCTTTATTCCATTTTTACTACTGTGGCATCGTACACGATTTACAGCTTTTGTCATGGTGATCATTTTTCATGTTCTTACCCGTGTACTTTTCCCTATTGGAATGTTCCCTTACATCATGATCGTAAGCGCTTTGATATTTTTTAGTCCGAAGCTACACCACAGGATCCTGCGGTTTATTGCTGAAATATTTAAGATCGATAAATCAAAATTCGATACTTCTGAAGTATACCAATTTCCTGATATTACTGGTAAGATCGTGAGAACTGTCGTAGTGATATTCTTTACAATTCAGCTTTTACTACCATGGAGATATTTAGCATACCCGGGAGAATTATTTTGGACTGAAGAAGGTTTTAGATTTAGCTGGCGGGTGATGCTTATGGAAAAAGCTGGTTACGCTCAATTTAAGATAGTAGATGCTGAAACCGGAAATCGCTTTTACGTTAATAATTCAGATTTTCTGACTCCTTTCCAGGAAAAACAGATGTCATTCCAGCCAGATTTTATTTTGCAATACGCGAAATTTCTTGAAGATCATTTCAGTAAAGATGGTCATCAAAATATAGAGATTTACGTAGACAACTACGTGGCGCTTAACGGGAGAAAGAGTGCGCCTTACATCGATCCTGATGTAAATTTGCTTAATTTTGCCGACTCGTTTGAACACAAAGAATTCATATTACCATTCCAGGATGAAATTAAAGGTCTTTAGTATCATATGCTTGTTTACTTCACTGGCTCAGGCCCAATTCACGGTTCGTGGGACGG
This sequence comes from uncultured Christiangramia sp., assembly GCF_913046405.1. Classification (GTDB taxonomy): domain Bacteria; phylum Bacteroidota; class Bacteroidia; order Flavobacteriales; family Flavobacteriaceae; genus Christiangramia; species Christiangramia marina. The sequence continues at coordinate 178 of NZ_CAJWRQ010000018.1, read as the reverse complement.
TTACTTCAGTCGAAGACGGCTCACCTATTGCTAATGCTGAAGTATGGAACAAAACAGTTTCAGAAATGGTCCTTACCAATGAAGATGGTGTTTTCAGCATAGAGAATCTTCAGCAGGGTAATTACGAATTTGCAATTTTCAGTTTTGAATATGCGATCGCAGATAAAGAGATCTTTAT
>NZ_CAJWRQ010000017.1 GCF_913046405.1 uncultured Christiangramia sp. | reverse complement strand
TGAAAATTGCTATTTTGCAAGGTATATCTAAAATCTTTCCTTTTCATGAACGACATTAAACGTCTATTTGACTTTCCTTACTATCAATTAGAAAATCATCCACTGGATGTTGCTTTCGCTACTAAATATGATGGAAAATGGGAAACTGTTTCGACTCAGCAATATATTGATAAGGCGAATGCAATTAGTAGGGGACTTCTTCGACTTGGCGTGAAACCGAATGATAAAATTGCAGTTATCTCCACTAATAATAGAACTGAGTGGAATATAATGGACATTGGAATTCTTCAGATCGGCGCTCAAAATGTGCCAATTTACCCAACAATTTCCGAAGAAGATTATGAATATGTTCTAAATCATAGTGGAGCCACTTACTGCTTTGTTTCAGATGAAGAGATCCTAAATAAGCTAAACAGTATCAAAGCTACAACCAGTTTACTGGAAGTATATAGTTTTGACGAGATCGCTGGCTGTAAGAACTGGAAAGAAATTTTAACATCTGGAGAAGATAAGGCAAACCAGGATGAAGTAGAAAAACTCAAGAAGGCAGTTACAGAAGATGATCTGGCTACCTTAATTTATACTTCCGGAACTACCGGAAGACCAAAAGGTGTCATGTTAAGTCATAAGAACATTGTAAGTGACGTACTAGGAAGTGCACCTCGTGTTCCTTTCGATACCGGAACTTACGTAGGTTTGAGCTTCCTCCCTATTTGCCATATTTTCGAGCGAATGATCCTTTATCTATACCAGTATTATTCGGTATCGGTTTATTTTGCTGAATCTATCGAAAAGATAAGCGATAACCTGAAAGAGGTAAAACCACATGTAATTACTGCCGTTCCAAGATTGCTGGAAAAAGTATATGATAAGATCATTGCTAAAGGAACTGCACTAGGTGGCGTGAAGCAAAAATTATTTTACTGGGCTGTAGAGCTTGGACTTGAATATGAACCTTATGGCCAGAATGGCTGGTGGTACGAAACAAAATTAAAACTTGCCCGTAAACTTATATTTTCAAAGTGGAAAGAAGGTCTGGGTGGTAATATAGATTTAATCGTATCTGGAAGTGCAGCATTGCAACCAAGACTTGCCAGGGTTTTTGCCGCAGCGGAAATTCCGGTGATGGAAGGTTATGGTCTCACAGAGACATCTCCGGTAATCGCAGTGAATGATGAACGTAATGGAGGTTTCAGAATTGGAACTGTTGGAAAAGTTCTGGATAATGTTGAAGTTAAAATTGCTGAAGACGGAGAAATCCTTACTAAAGGGCCTAACGTGATGAAAGGTTACTATAAGGATGAAGAAAAGACCAGAGAAGTAATTAATTCTGAAGGATTTTTCCATACAGGAGATATTGGAGAGATCGATAAAGATGGTTTTCTTAAGATCACAGATCGCAAGAAAGAGATGTTCAAAACATCTGGAGGGAAATATGTTGCTCCGCAGCTTATCGAAAATACCATGAAACAATCAAGATTTATTGAGCAGATCATGGTGGTTGGAGATGGAGAGAAAATGCCGGCGGCTTTGATCCAGCCTAACTTCGAATTCATAACAGAATGGGCACAGAGAAAGAATATCGATCTTGACTCAGGTGATCCTGCAGATATATCTCGTAACAATATGGTGCGTGAACGTATTCAGGAAGAAGTAGATTTCTACAATCAGAAATTCGGGAAATGGGAAAGAGTTAAAACATTTGAATTAACCCCGGAACCATGGACGGTAGAGGACGAGCACCTAACTCCTACTATGAAGCTAAAACGACGTAATATTCGTGACCGATACCAGGATCTTTACGAGAAACTATATGGTAGATTCTAATCTATCATTAAGAATATGCTAATAAAAACTCCCCAACTACCGGGGAGTTTTTTGGTTTTAGGAATTTAAATAGTATTAAAACAACATATTAGTATTTTTAGAGACATTTTATTATGCATGCATAATAATTTTTCCTAACTTTGGAATCAATCCAAAATCCCCCATGAAGGAGAAAACCATAGATTATGTTTTGCGCGCCACCTGGATGGCTGTTTCTAAAATGTATAATGAAGAAGCAGGTAAGGCTGGAAGTACGATGGCTACAGGTTTTGCCTTATTGAGTATCGATCCGGAAGATGGAACGCCATCTACCTCATTGGGTCCAAAAATGGGAATGGAAGCTACCAGCCTTTCGCGAATTTTAAAAACCATGGAAGAAAAAGGTTTAATAGAAAGAAAACGTAATCCACATGATGGACGTAGTGTACTTATTTATTTAACAGACTTCGGGAAAGAAATGCGCGATTATTCTAAGAGAGTGGTATTGAGATTCGATGAGTCGGTAAAGGAAAATGTGAGCGATAAGGATCTTAAAACTTTTATACAGGTGGCCAATACGATCACTGGTCTTATTAGTGAGAAGAAAATATATACTGAAGAAATTAGTGTAAAACAATAATAAACCAGGCCTAATAGGTTTGGTTTTTTGAACCATAAAAATCAAATAATGAAAAGAAGGATTAATAAAGTTGCAGTTATTGGGTCCGGTATAATGGGAAGTGGAATTGCATGTCACTTTGCAAATATTGGAGTAGAAGTACTTCTACTTGATATCGTTCCCCGTGAGCTCAATGAAAAAGAACAGAAAAAAGGTCTTAGTCTTGATGACAAAGTGGTTAGAAACAGGATCGTGAATGATGCTTTAACGGCTTCAGTAAAATCCAAACCATCTCCAATTTATCATAAGGACTTTGTGAACCGTATCACTACTGGTAACCTGGAAGATGATATTTCAAAAGTTTCAGAAGTAGACTGGATCATTGAGGTTGTTGTAGAACGTCTGGACATTAAAAAACAGGTGTTTGAAAACCTTGAAAAGCACAGAAAACCAGGAACTCTTATAACTTCAAATACTTCAGGTATTCCTATCAATTTCATGACCGAGGGGAGATCTGATGATTTTAAAAAGCATTTCTGCGGAACTCACTTCTTTAATCCACCAAGATATTTAAGGTTATTTGAGATCATTCCAGGAAAAGAAACTTCTTCTGAAGTTTTGGACTTCCTGAAAATGTATGGTGAAAAATTTCTTGGGAAAAATGCAGTATTAGCAAAAGATACTCCTGCCTTTATTGGGAACAGAATTGGAATTTTCTCCATAATGAGCTTATTCCACACCGTGAAGGATATGGGAATGACCATTGAAGAAGTTGATAAATTGACTGGTCCCGTTATAGGACGCCAGAAGTCGGCAACCTTTAGAACGGTAGACGTAGTTGGTCTGGATACTTTAGTGCATGTTGCAAACGGACTTCATGAGAATGTTCCAAATGATGAGCAGCATGATCTTTTTGCCCTGCCTAACTTTATCGATACTATGATGGAGAACAAATGGCTTGGAAGTAAAACGGGTCAGGGATTCTATAAAAAAGTAAAAAATAAAGATGGTTCAAGCGAGATCAAATCTCTGGATCTTGATACCATGGAATACAGAGATCGTAAAAGCGCGTCTTTTGCAACTCTTGAAATGACCAAGTCTATCGATAATGTAGCAGATCGTTTCGAAGTATTGATTAAAGGAAAAGATAAAGCCGGTGATTTTTACAGAAAGAATTTCTCAGCACTATTCGCTTATGTGTCGAATCGTATTCCTGAAATTTCAGATGAGTTATACAAGATCGATGATGCCATGAAAGCTGGTTTTGGATGGGAACATGGACCATTCCAAATCTGGGACGCTATTGGTGTTGAAAAAGGTATTGAAATGATGAAAGCTGAAGGTTATGAACCTGCAGCCTGGGTAAGTGAAATGCTCAAAAATGGAAGTAAAAGCTTCTACAGTGTAAAAGATGGTAATACTTACTATTATAATATTGATGACAAGAAGCAAACTAAAGTTCCTGGTCAGGATTCATTCATAATTCTTGATAATATTCGAGAATCTAAAGAAGTATTCAAGAACAGCGGAGTTGTAGTGGAAGATCTTGGTGACGGAATCCTTAATGTTGAATTCAGAAGTAAAATGAATTCTATTGGAGGTGATGTTCTTGATGGAATTAATAAAGCCATAGATATCGCTGAAAAAGATTATCAGGGTCTTGTAGTCGCTAATGATGGAAAGAACTTTTCTGTAGGAGCAAATATTGGAATGATCTTCATGATGGCAGTGGAGCAGGAATATGAAGAACTGAACATGGCGATCAAGTATTTTCAGGATACCATGATGAGAATGCGCTACTCCTCTATTCCAACAGTAGCTGCACCGCACGGAATGACTCTGGGTGGTGGTTGTGAACTTTCACTGCATGCTGATAAAGTTGTTGCTGCAGCAGAAACATATACCGGACTTGTAGAGTTTGGTGTTGGAGTAATACCTGGCGGTGGTGGAACCAAAGAGATGACACTGCGTGCTTCTGATACTTATGAGAAGGATGATGTCGAATTAAACCGACTAAGAGAAAACTTCTTGGCCATTGGAATGGCAAAAGTATCTACTTCAGCATATGAAGCATTCGATCTTAATATTCTTCAGAAAGGAAAAGATATTGTAGTGATCAATCCAGACAGACAATTGGCGATCGCTAAAAAACATGCGTTATTGATGGCAGAAAATGGTTATACCATGCCAATCAAACGTACAGACATCAAGGTGTTAGGTAAGCAGGCACTTGGAGCATTTATGGTTGGAACAGACCAGATGGCTGCAGGTAAATATATTAGTGAGCATGATCACAAAATCGCAAACAAACTGGCATATGTTATGGCCGGTGGAGATCTATCATCCAGCCAGATGGTAAGTGAACAATATTTACTTGATCTTGAAAGAGAAGCATTCCTTTCCTTAACCGGGGAGAGAAAAACGCTGGAACGTCTTCAGCATATGTTGAAAAAAGGAAAACCTTTAAGAAACTAAGCAGAAAGTCAAGTTCTAACAATTAAAAAGTAAAAAATGAAAACAGCATATATAGTTAAAGCATACAGAACAGCAGTTGGGAAAGCTCCCAGAGGTGTTTTTAGATTTAAAAGACCTGATGAACTTGCTGCAGAAACCATCCAGTATATGATGGATAAGTTACCAGATTTTGACAAGACTCGTATCGATGACGTAATGGTTGGTAATGCGATGCCAGAAGCAGAACAGGGATTGAACGTAGGTAGATTAATCTCACTAATGGGATTGAAGATCGAAGATGTTCCAGGTATGACCGTAAACAGGTATTGTGCTTCAGGCCTCGAGACAATTTCCATTGCAACTGCTAAAATCCAGATGGGAATGGCAGACTGTGTGATCGCAGGTGGTGCAGAAAGTATGAGTTACATTCCTATGGGGGGTTACAAGCCAGTTCCAAATTATGAAGTTGCCAAAAATGGCAATGAAGATTATTACTGGGGCATGGGTCTTACTGCGGAAGCGGTAGCGAATAAGTACAATGTATCCAGAGAAGATCAGGATCAGTTCGCTTATGATTCTCACCAGAAAGCGATCAAAGCTCAGCAGGAAGATCGTTTTCAGGATCAGATAGTTCCAATTACCATCGATGAGACTTATGTTGAAGACGGTAAAAAGAAGACAAGGTCTTATACAGTAAATAAGGATGAAGGTCCTAGAAAAGATACTTCAGTAGAAGTTCTCAATAAATTACGACCTGTTTTTGCTGAAGGCGGGAGTGTTACTGCAGGTAACTCATCACAAATGAGTGATGGTGCTGCTTTTGTTATGGTAATGAGCGAAGACATGGTTAAGGAACTGAATCTTGAGCCTATAGCAAGAATGGTAAGCTATTCCGCAGTGGGTGTTGAGCCCAGAATTATGGGTATTGGACCAGTTCATGCAATTCCGAAGGCTCTAAAACAAGCTGGTTTGAAACAGGATGATCTGGAGCTTATTGAACTGAATGAGGCATTTGCTTCACAATCATTGGCTGTGATTCGGGAACTTGGGCTTAATAAAGAAAAACTAAATGTAAATGGCGGTGCGATCTCCATGGGACACCCACTGGGATGTACTGGAGCTAAACTTTCAGTGCAGATATTTGATGAAATGCGGAAGCGCGACCTTAAGAACAAGCATTGTATGGTAACAATGTGTGTTGGAACAGGACAGGGAGCTGCCGGAGTTTTCGAATTTTTAAACTAGACCTGAGATTTTAGATCTTTTAAATGAGACTAAATAAATATAAATAATATAAATTAATTGAGATACTGAGTCTATAATCTTATATCTCAAAACTAATATCTTAATATAAAAATGAGTACAGATACAACTAAAAAAGATCTTCTTCGCGGTGGTCAGTTTCTTGTAAAGGAAACTAAAAGTGAAGACGTTTTCACGCCGGAAGATTTTAATGAGGAACAGAAAATGATGCGTGATTCCGTTCAGGAATTTGTAGAACGCGAGATCTGGCCTCATAAAGAAGAATTCGAAAAGAAAAACTATGCTCTTACTGAAGAGGTAATGCGTAAAGCTGGAGAACTAGGGTTTTTGGGTGTTGCGGTACCTGAAGAGTATGACGGTTTAGGGATGGGCTTCGTTTCTACCATGCTTGTTTGTGACTATATATCTGGTGCCACAGGATCTGTGGCTACTGCTTTCGGAGCACATACAGGAATTGGTACAATGCCAATTACCTTATATGGTAACGAAGAGCAGAAGAAAAAATACGTACCAAAATTAGCTACTGGTGAATGGTTTGGAGCTTACTGTCTTACAGAACCGGGTGCAGGATCTGATGCAAACTCAGGAAAAACAAAAGCTGTCCTTTCTGAAGATGGAAAATATTATAGCATTAGTGGACAGAAAATGTGGATTTCCAATGCTGGTTTTGCAGATGTGTTTATTGTATTTACCAGAATTGAGGATGATAAAAATATTACCGGTTTTATTGTAGAGAACGAAGAAGGTAATGGTATTAGCTTTGGAGAGGAAGAGAAGAAACTGGGAATTCACTCCTCCTCTACCCGCCAGGTTTTCTTTAATGAAACCAAGGTGCCAGTAGAAAATATGCTTTCAGACCGTGGAAATGGTTTTAAGATTGCCATGAACGCGTTAAACGTGGGTCGTATAAAACTTGCTGCAGCTTCTTTAGACGCCCAGCGTCGTGTGACAGATCTTTCTGTTAAATATGCGAATGACAGAGTACAGTTTAATACTCCTATTGCAAAATTCGGAGCTATAAAATCCAAGCTTGCAGAGATGGCTACTTCAGCATATGTTGGAGAAGCAGCGTCTTACCGTGCGGCTAAGAATATCGAAGATCGTATAAATATTAGACTGGAAGAAGGTAGTTCACATGCAGATGCTGAACTTAAAGGAGTTGAGGAATACGCGATTGAATGTTCTATTCTGAAGGTTGCATGTTCTGAAGATGTTCAGAATTGTGCAGATGAAGGTATCCAGGTATTTGGTGGAATGGGATTCTCTGCAGACACTCCAATGGAATCTGCATGGAGAGATGCCAGAATTGCTCGAATTTATGAAGGAACCAACGAGATCAACAGGATGTTATCTGTAGGAATGCTGGTTAAGAAAGCCATGAAAGGACATGTTGACCTACTAGGGCCAGCTACGAAAGTAGCAGATGAGCTTACTGGAATTCCTTCCATGGACAAACCAGATTATTCTGAATTGTTCGCTGAAGAGAAGGAAATGATCGGTAAACTGAAAAAGGTTTTCTTGATGGTTGCAGGTAGTGCCGTTCAGAAATTTGGTCCTCAACTAGAAGAACATCAGCAATTATTATTAGCTGCATCAGATATTCTAATAGAAGTCTATATGGCTGAATCTGGAATTCTTAGAGCAGAGAAAAATGCCAAGAGATTTGGAGTAGATACTCAGAAGGAACAGATCGCCATGGCTAAACTTTATCTCTACCATGCAGTGGATACTGTGAATACTAAGGCAAAGGAGGGAATTGCTTCTTTTGCTGAAGGAGACGAGCAACGTATGATGCTTATGGGTCTTAAGAGATATACCAAGTATACGAACCTGCCTAATATTGTGGCACTTCGAAATACCATCGCAGAGAAATTAACTTCTGAAAACAAATACTGTTTTTAGAAACATTCTTTTAAACTGAGAAAAACCATCCAAAAGGGTGGTTTTTTTATTTTCATACTAATTGTTTCTATAATGTTACAAATTCCTTTAGTTATCGTTAATTGTTTCTAAATATTTAGATATATTGGCTCTAAATCAAACAATAACTTAACATTATGAAAAAAGTTTTTCTTGGAATGGCAGCTATGGCCTTCCTATTTGCTTCTTGTGAGCAAGATCCTACAGAAAACAGTGTTGACCAGGAAGTGGCTCAGGTAGACATGAGTGATTTTTATCTTTACACAGATGCTGAGGCAGACGGCAAAAAGACTGATGATGATAAAACGAAGTGTTACTCTATGAGAAACCTTAATCGTTTATTGAACGAGAATCCAGGGCTACACAAGAAAATGTACGATGTAGAACAAAATACTCGGTCTATTCTGGCTAAGAATGGAAACGGTAAAGGTAAACCTGGTTCAGGTGGTGGAGGAACCACTGAGCCGCCAGTAGGTGACAATCTTGGAATTGTAGATATTCCTGTTGTAGTTCATGTTATTTACAGTAACTCTCAGCAAAATATTTCTGATGCTCAAATCAATTCTCAGATTTCTGTTTTGAATGAGGACTTCAGAGCTTCAAACAATGATGCAGGTAATGTTCCAAGTGAATTTGCTGGATTGGTTGCAGATTCAGAAATCAGTTTTACTCTTGCTGGAGTAAACAGATACAGTGACTCAAGATCTGAATGGGGAACTAGTGACGCCATGAAATATGCCTACCCTCCAACCTCTCCTTCTAATACTCTAAACATCTGGATTTGTAACATTGGTGGTGGTATCCTTGGATATGCGCAATTCCCTGGTGGACCAGCTTCCACAGATGGTGTAGTAATTTCTCCTCAGTACTTTGGAACAACTGGATACGTTTCTGCTCCATTTAATAAAGGTAGAACAGCGACTCACGAAGTAGGACATTACCTAAACTTACGTCACATCTGGGGTGATGGTAGATGTAGACAGGATGACTTCGTAGCAGATACTCCTTCTTCTGATGGACCTAACTACAGCTGTCCTTCTTATCCTACTGTAAACTGTAGATCTACAGATATGACTATGAACTACATGGATTATACTAATGATGCATGTATGTATATGTTCTCTGAAGGTCAGAAAGCTCGTATGAGAACAGTTTTCGCTAGTGGAGGACCAAGAACTGGTTTCGTAAACTAATCAACCAAAATTATAACCACAAAAAGCCACCTTTTAGGTGGCTTTCTTCGTTTACCAGCCAGCCTTTCTATTTTAAAATCGAAAATTGAGTATCTTAGTTGACCGACCAAAGAAATCACTCATGAATCGCTCTTTATGCCACTTGTGGCTATGTATTTCCATTCTTTTTTTGCAGCAAACGGCATTTGCATTTCAGCAGGAACCAGAACACAACAAATCTAAAGATCAGAAACTACCTAGTAAGGCGACGGTGCTTAGCGACTCAGCCGCTGTTGCCACAAATGATATTGGTGAATATGCAGATGCCTACTACCAGACACAACAATGGAATGACGGCATTGGCTTCCCTCCTAACACTATAAATCTGCAATCCCCACAGGCTGCACTGGAACATTTTATAGTAGAGGCCAGAAACGATAATTACGAAGAAGCTTTGTATGCAATGAATTTTAATTTGTTGCCTGATAATATTTCGAAAGCAGATGCAGCGATTCTTGCTGAAAAACTACATTTCGTTCTTGAGCAACGAATTTCTATTGGGTGGGATGGCCTGCCTGATCGTCCCGATGGACAAATTGATGTAAGTACCTCAACAAACAAGGCTGTAACGGGAAAACCCAGAAGAAGTCTATTATTTGGCACTACAACGCTGGACGATCGTGATATAAGCTTTAGAGTACAACGTGTGAAGTACAAAGACGAACATCCAATCTGGCTAATTTCATCACAAACTGTAGAAAATACGGAACCTCTATATACAACCTATGGTCCCAGAAGGCTGGATAGAATGATCCCTGACTGGATTAGTTTCGAAGTTTTGGGAATACCAGTCTGGAAAGTTTTTGGAACCCTGCTTCTTATCTTGATATGCTATTTAATCGCGAAAGCAGTTAGTGCCATTATAAGAAAGTCATTTTCTGGTGTGAATCGCTACTGGATCCGGAATATTGCCTATAGGCTGGCATCTCCAGCAGGAGCCGCAATAGGAATTTTGGCTTTCTATTTATTACTCAATAATCTGATTTCATTTACCGGATCTCTCGCAAAAGGTATTTATACGTTTATTCTAATTGTGCTTATATCAATTTTTACCTGGTTGATCATGCGTATTATAGATTATATCATGGACTTCTTTGCTGTGGAAAAAGTAGGCGATGTAAGAACCGAGGAAAATAGCAAAGCGAAAAGCTTGATGACCTATATTTCTGTAGGTAGAAGAATATTTATCTTTATAATCGTAATTATTGGTGCTTCAGTCATATTCTCACAATTCCCTTCTCTTGAGAAATTGGGAATATCTTTAATGGCTTCCGCAGGAATCGCCACCGTGGTAGTTGGTATTGCAGCACAAAGTACGCTGGGTAATATTATCGCCGGCGTTCAAATCGCTTTGACCCGTCCTGCAAAGATTGGTGATGCAGTTATTATTGAAGGTGAATATGGTTTCGTGGAAGACATCACATTCACTTACATGGTCGTTAATACCTTCAAATTAAGGAGATTGGTCATACCTCTGTCTGATGTGATTACTGAAAGTTTTGAGAATCTTTCCATGTCTAACCCACAGAATATTATGGAGATCGAACTATTTGTAGATCATCGTGTAGACGTTCAAAAAGTACGTGAAAAGTTTACAGAGTTATTAAAAGCCTCAGATGACTGGGATGGTGATGAAGATAGATCGCCACTTGTTGAAGCCTCAGGTATGGATCACAATTACCTTAAATTGCGATGCCTGATAAGTGCCAAGGATTTTCCGACTGCATGGACGCTACATTGCGAGCTTAGAGAAAATATTGTACGTTACATCAGTGAACTCGAAGACGGAATTTATTTAAAACGGGAGCGCGTTGTTCTCGATGATAAATATTCAGATGATGTTAAAGAGGATAAGAAAATGGATGACGAAGGCTAAAACGTTTTAGGTTAATCTTCTGTAAACCTGTAGCAACTAAGCGTTCAAAATTTTAATTTTAGATATCTAAATCTGAATTATGCTCGAATTGGAAAAAAGCGGACTTCTTTACCTCGTTTCAGCGCTTGTCATTTTAGTCGTAAGTTTTGGTCTTGCATTTTATATCATCAGGAAGCTTGGTAAAAATCCAACGAATATACTTCCGGTTAATTTCGCCAATAAGATTCGGTTACCATTATTGATTTTTCTAGCCTCTATTATTGCCAGAATAGCGATCATTAGTAAAATTTTCAGGTTTGAAGCCACCTATGAAATTGTTAGTCACCTTAGTACAGTGGGTATCATTCTAAGTGTTGCCTGGTTTCTGATCTTACTGTTTAGAGTAGTTAAAAAAAGAATGCTCAAGATGTACGATATGGCTAGTGATGATAATCTCAAAGCCAGGAAGGTTTATACACAGTACATGATCCTTGAGAATATTGTGATTTTCATTATTGTAATACTTGCCGTTGGTATCGCTTTATTGAGTTTTGAAAGTATACGTTCTGTGGGGATTAGTGTATTGACCTCAGCTGGTATTGCCGGAATCATTATAGGTCTGGCTGCGCAAAAAGCAATTGCTACTTTACTTGCAGGTATACAGATCGCCATAACTCAGCCTATCCGCCTGGATGATGTCGTGATCGTTGAAGGTGAATGGGGTTGGATCGAAGAGATCAATCTTACCTATGTAGTGGTTCGGGTTTGGGATAAAAGAAGACTGGTAGTTCCCACAACCTATTTTATTGAAAAAACCTTCCAGAACTGGACAAGAAGTTCCGCAGATATATTGGGAACAGTTTTTATTTATGCAGATTATGGTTTGCCTTTAGAACCACTTCGGGAAGAGCTTACAAGGTTATTAAACAACACTTCTCTCTGGGATGGTAATGTGAATGTGCTACAGGTTACAAATGCTTCGGAAAAGACCGTGGAGTTAAGAATACTGGTAAGTGCAAGAAATTCGCCTACTGCCTGGGATCTCCGTGTGCACTTAAGAGAGAAATTACTTGATTTTATACAAAAAAATTACCCGGGACATCTTCCGAAGGCCCGGGTTAGTATAGAAAAAGATCAGGAATTAAATTAATCCTGAAATAAGGCATTTTCCGCAGAAATTCCTTTAGAGAAATTCGCAGCTGTTTCAATAAGTGCTAAATGAGAATAAGCCTGTGGAAAGTTCCCGAGTAGGCGTTTGGTTTTAAAATCGATATCCTCACTAAATAAACCTAAATGGTTACTATAAGATAATAACTGATCAAACATTTCCTTTGCTTTCTTCTTCTCTCCAATTTTGTAAAGACTATCAATTAGCCAGAAGGTACAGATCGTAAATGACGAGGTTGGTTTCCCAAAATCATCGTTATTTTTATATCTATACATCAATCCGTCTTCACAAAGCTCCCGTTCAGTAGCGTGTACTGTGCTCACAAATCGTGGATCGTCTGCTTCAATAAAACCGTAAGGCTGCATCAATAATGTAGATGCGTCAAGATCTGCCGAACCATAGGATTGAGTATAAGCCTGTTTTTCTTCGTTCCAGCCATTCTCATAGATATCCTGATAAATTTCTTCTCTTAAGGCGATCCATTTGGTATCGTTGATTCCCATTCTTAGAACCTCACCAATCTTTATAGCTCTGTCTACAGCTACCCAGCAAAGTAATTTTGAAAATACAAAGTGTCTGTCTTCTGTACGAAGCTCCCAGATACCTTTATCTGGTTTCGTCCAGTTTTCTTCTACGATCATGACAATACCACGAACCACGGTCCACAATGCTTCAGAATTTTCAAGCGAAGTTTCGAACATCAGGAATTGCTGGTAGATCACTTCCATCAAAATACCGTAGATATCGTTCTGCTTTTGAATATATGCTGCATTACCAGTACGAACGGGACTGGATCCCTCATAACCTTTTAAATGACTTAGAATATGTTCGGTTAATTCCTTTTCACCATTGATCCCGTACATGATCTGGATCTTCTCATCCTTATGCGGAATAATATCTATGATGAACTGAAGGAAATCCTTGGCAGATTTTATATGTCCCAGACCTGCCATCACCTTGATCACCATGGAAGCATCACGAATCCAGCAAAAACGATAATCCCAGTTTCGCTCCTCACCTATTGTTTCCGGCAGACTTGTAGTCGCGGCGGCAAGTACAGCACCAGAATTTTCGTAGCTCAATGCTTTAAGCACAAGCGCACTTCTCATAATCTCCTGCCCGTAATGAGTATATCTGGTTGTATTATCTGCCCAATTCATCCAGTAGACCTTTGTTCTCTGGAATTTCAAATAAGACCTGTCCAGGGTTTGCTCTACCAGTTTTTCATGATAGCCAACAAGGCAATATGCATTTCCAGTAAGTGTGATCTCTTTTTGCTGCAGGATATCATTCAGATTCAAACTTGAATATAGATAAGCAGAATCATATTTACCTTCCTTCGTAAAACTCTTTATATAATCACCCTTATTCTCGTTGTAGGTTTTCTCTCTTGCAAAATCCAGTTTTGGATCATATTTGATACTGAATTTTGGTTTCCCTTTTATTAATCTGAAAAACCTAATTACATCTGGCGGCGCATAATAAGATCCATCTTCACGAGGATACCTGGGCATGAAATCTATTAACTGAAAAGCATCAGTTCCATTATCGAACACCGTGCTTAAAATATTAGTTTCCCAAAGAAATTCCTGTGTAATCTTATAGCCATCCCCTATAAGTATTTCAAAACTTCCTCCAATCTCATCATCAAGTATTTTTGCAAAAACTGCAGAGGAGTTAAAATTTGGCATACAGCACCAATCCAGGGAGCCTGTTTTAGAGATTAAAGCTGCACTTTTACAATTACTTATTATTCCGTAGTCGAGATTATCCATATATCTTAAAAATCTTATAAATCAATGGCTGTCTTAAATGATTTTCGGAAATTTAATAAAAATCAATTTCGCGACCACGGCATTTATAATTAATTATGAGCAAAACAATCATTATTTCCAACCGCTTACCACTGCAAATTTCCATTTCTGAAGATGATCTCGAAGTGACACCTAGTGTGGGAGGACTCGCAACCGGCTTAAAATCCTTTCATAAAGATGGAGACAGTATCTGGATAGGATGGCCCGGAATGACCGAAGAGGAAATTCCCGAAAATCTGAAGGATGAAGTTCAGCAAAAGGCCCGGGAAGAGAATTGTGTAGCCGTCCATCTAAATGCCAATGAGATCGACGGCTTTTATTATGGCTTTAGTAATCGTACCATATGGCCTCTATTCCATTATTTTATGGAGTACACCGAATCTGACGATGATTACTGGCATACCTATAAGGATGTAAATCAAAAGTACGCAGATGAAATACTTAAACATTATAAAGAAGGTGATGTCATCTGGGTTCATGATTATCAACTTTTACTGGTTCCTAATATGGTAAGAGAACAGGCGCCAGATGCTATTATTGGTTTCTTCAATCATATCCCTTTCCCTTCTTATGAAGTTTTCAGAACACTTCCGTGGAGAGATGAAGTATTACAGGGAATGCTTGGGGCAGATCTTATAGGTTTTCACACCTATGATTATGAAAGACATTTTTTAAGTTCTGTTAGCCGGATTTTGCGACACCAGGTAGATTTTAACCAGATCACCCTTCCAGACAGGATCGTTAAAGTAGATTCTTTCCCTATGGGTATCGATTATAAGAAATTTGAACAGGCTGCACTGGATCATTACGAAAGTACTTCTGCAGACCAGTCTGAATTACAGAAAAGACTGGATCATCATTTAGAATCTACACCAGATGCTAAGTTGATCCTTAGTATAGACAGACTGGATTACACTAAAGGTATTGCACACCGTATAAGAGCTTATGAATACTTCCTTGACAAGAACCCTGAGTATATTGAGAAAGTACGGCTGGGGATGTTGGCTGTCCCTTCAAGGTCCAATGTACCTCAATACAGAAGGCTGAAACGAGAAATTGATGAACTTGTTGGACGTATCAACGGGAAGTTCTCTACCGTAAGCTGGACTCCCATCTGGTATTTCTATCGTTCCATGCCTTTTGAAAACCTTATCGACCTTTATACTACCTGTGAGATTGCTTTGCTAACACCAATTCGTGATGGAATGAATTTGGTAGCTAAGGAATATATCGCAACGCGCACAGATCATACAGGAGTTCTTATTTTAAGTGAAATGGCCGGAGCCGCGCATGAGATGAACGAAGCGCTGATCATTAATCCTAATAATTTTGAGCAGGTGGCCGAAGCGTTAAAAACCGCTTTTGAAATGCCGAAGGAAGAACAGATAGAAAGAAATAAAATGCTTCAGAAGCGATTGAGACGCTATAGTGTAGAAAAATGGGCAGGTGACTTTATGAAGTCTCTTAGATCTACAAAAGAAAACAGAGAGTCCTTTCAGTCTATCAAGATCAATTCTGAAATTACACAGGAGATCATGACTAAATTCCAGCAAGCCGAAAGAAGGATTTTATTCATTGATTATGACGGTACTCTAGTAAATTTTACAGACAAACCTGAGAACGCCCGTCCTGATGCCGATCTTAAAGAACTTATACGTGATCTTAATGCCGATGATAAAACAGATGTCATACTAATAAGTGGTCGAGATAAAGACACTTTAGGAACCTGGTGGAAGGATGTACCGGTAGAACTAATCTCTGAACATGGAGTCTGGATGAGACAGATCGATGGAGAATGGGAACTTTCAGAAAATGTAAAAAGTGAGTGGATGGATGCCGTTCGTCCAGTGATCGAAAATTTTGTGGATAGAACACCAGGTACATTTATAGAAGAAAAGAATTATTCTCTTGCCTGGCACTACAGAAAAGCAGATCCTGAACTAGGAGAGATTCGTGCCAATGAATTGAGTACAACTTTAAAAGAGCTTATTTCCAATCGCGGATTAAGTGTGCTGGAAGGAAATAAAGTACTGGAAATTAAGAGCAGCGGCGTGAATAAAGGAAAGGCCTCTACAAAAAAACTGGTAGGAAAAAATTACGATTTTATCTTCGCAATTGGTGACGACTGGACAGATGAATATATGTTTGAAGATCTTCCGGAAGACAGCGTTACCGTTAAAGTAGGCATTAAAAAAACCAGCGCCAGGTACTATGTGGAAGGTACTCCGAAAGTCCGCACCTTGCTGGAGAATTTCCGGAAAAATAACTAATGATTTTATGTTGTTAAATAATTTATGAATACTATCAAAAGTTTAAATATACATTAACTAGCAGAAGATGGCATAGGTTCAATTTCTATTTAATTTAGCACCTGAAATTAAATCGAACCAGTTTAAAACCAAATATTATGAAAGCAGGAAAATTATTATTAGGACTAGTATCAGGAGCAGCTGCAGGAGCAGTACTTGGATTACTATACGCACCGAAAAAAGGAACAGAAACGAGAAAAACTATTGCTGATACAAGTAACAGTTATATCAAAGACGCGAACAGAGGAATCAACGATTTTACAGATTCCCTAAGTCACAAAATGGAAGCTCTTAAATCTAAGACTAAAGCAGGTTTCGCAAGCAATAAGTCTGAAGAAAAGATCAATCAGGCTAAAGCAGAAATGCACGAAATGCAAGCCTAATTTTTTTGGTTCAAAACGATCAAAAAGTTAAAGCTCCGGTAATACCGGGGCTTTATTATTTTATAGAATTAAATAACTTCCCTATTTTTAAAACAAATTTCCATTTATGATGAAAACTACCTTTAAGACTGCCATTCTAATGCTGGGTCTATGCACCATATCTTATACTTCTAAAGCTCAGGATACAGATGAAAAGATCTACGAGATCATTCAGAATGTAAGTGCAGATCGTATCGAAAACGATATTCGAAAACTTGCGGGTTTTGGTACACGAAACACTTTTAGCGATACAGTATCTGAAACTCGTGGAATTGGCGCTGCCAGACGTTGGTTAAAATCTGAATTCGACAAAATCTCTGCAGATTGTAACGATTGTCTAGATGTATTTTATCAAAAAGATCATGTAACTCCAGATGACGGACAAAGAATTCCAAAGGAAGCATGGGTAGTAAATGTAGTTGCGATCCAGAAAGGAAGCAAGTATCCTAACCGGTATGTCATTATGAGTGGTGATATTGATTCAAGGAATGGCGACACCATGGATTTCACTACAGATGCTCCCGGAGCAAACGACAATGCCAGCGGAATGGCAGGAACCATGGAAGCCGCAAGAGTCTTATCCAAATATGATTTTGAAAGCAGTATCATCTATGTAGGTTTATCTGGTGAGGAACAAGGTCTTTTTGGTGGTAAAGGTCTGGCTGAATATGCAAAAAAAGAAAGCTGGGATATTATAGGTATTCTTAACAATGATATGATCGGAAATATTGAAGGTGTAGATGGAGTAATTGACAATCGAAGTTTCCGAATCTTTTCTGAACCAGTTCCACCTACGGAAACTGAAAACGAAAGAAGAATGAGAAGATTTTATGGTGGTGAAGTTGATGGAATCTCAAGACAACTGGCAAGATATATACATTCAAATGTTGAGACATATATGCCGGAAATGAACCCGATGATGATCTACAGGCTGGATAGATTTGGCCGTGGTGGTCACCACAGACCTTTCAATGATCTTGGATTTGCTGGCGTACGTATCATGGAAGCTCATGAGAACTATAACAAGCAACACCAGGATATTCGAACGGAGAATGGTATAGAGTACGGTGACGTGGTATCTGGAGTGAATTTTAACTATGCTGAGAAATTAACGGCGGTAAATGCCATCAACCTTGCCGCTCTGGCCTGGGCACCTCCAGCTCCTAAAAAAGTTGAAATTGGTGGAATTGTTGAACCTGATACAAAGTTAAAATGGGAAGCAGTTGATGGTGAGATCGCTGGCTACAAGATTTATTGGAGAGATACTACTTCTCCGCAATGGCAATACTCAAGATTTGTAGGTAATGTTACTTCGTTTACTTTAGAGGGAATTGTAATAGATAATTACCTGTTTGGAGTTGCTGCAGTCGGTAAGAACGGCCATGAAAGTCTGGTTGTATTCCCAAGTGGCACATTCAGATAAATTAGAATCTACCAACTATTAATAAAAAGCCAGGGCATTAGTCCTGGCTTTTTTTATGCGTTGTTTCTAATTAACAATACTTTACACTATACTTAAATCTTTTTGGCACTGCTTTGTAGTACTTTAGAATAACCAAAAAATCAACAATATGGCAGAAATAAAAATTAGAAAGAAAAAACCAGTATGGCCGTGGATTCTCGTAGTGATTATCCTCGCGATTCTTGCGTTCTTATATTTCTATGGAAGTATGGCTGAGAACGATGATAATGAAATTGATGAGACTGATGATATCGCATTGATACATGAGAACTCAAATGGAAACACTAACCTCCTAAGTTAAAAATCTAATTATGAGTACAACAGAAAAACACCTGGTACATTTGAGCCAGCTAAAAGGATATAAAGTAGACAGTCATGATCATGATATTCGCGGATGGAAGCTACTGGATCGAGATAAAAAGACAATAGGTAAAGTAGACAACCTACTGGTAAATAAAGAATTAGGAAAAGTAGTTTATGTAGATGTACAGGTAGAACAGGACATCATAGACAGGAACCATGACCCCTACTCCGCTCAACATCAAAGTGAATTTAAGGAGTTCATCAACAAAGATGGTGAAAATCATATCATAATTCCTATTGGACTTATTGATATCAATGCTACTGATAAATATGTATTTACAGAGGGTATAGATTACCAGACTTTCGCCGAAACCAAACGTTATCGATCGGGTACAGATATTAGCAGAAATTATGAACATCATGTGTTGGGATCGTACAACAGAGACAGAGATTATAACACTCAAGATGATTTGCATAAAACGGAGAGCACTTATAGAGATAAATCCAGATTAAACGATGATCACGATTATGGGTATGATAAGCTTTCCGCAGAAGAGAGAAGAGTAGAAAGAGAACGGGAGAATATGCAATATTCTTCGAATGATCGTAAGGCTTCGGTGGATACAAGAATTGATACCGGCAGAGACGATCGACAATTTTTAGATCGTAAGGTTGGTGAAGAGTTAAATACTTCAGAACACAGAACTTCACAGGATGATTCCTATTCCGGGCGATCTGCGAATGAATCTAGAAAACCTATAGATGATCACCATCGTTCTCAGGACTTTCACGATAAACATACAGGGTTTAAACCTGAAAAGTCAATCGACGAAGATCAGCACTGGCAACATGATGACAGGAATTTAGATGATCCTGAAGATTTTTATAATCGTAGGGAATTCAACAGAAGAAAATAATATGATGGGACTTAAAAAAAGTCCCTTTTTTTTGGAGTTGTGTTTAAATTTCGATTGAGAGAAAATTGCTAACTTGAGATCATATTTAAAAATTTGAATAATTTCATGAGATATTCCCACCTGTTGAGGCTTTTTGCTTTAATAATTACCACCAATCTTACAGCACAGAACTTCGATCTTGAACTTTTTAAAAACAAAACTCCCCGAAATATTGGTCCTGCTGGAATGAGTGGACGTGTTACTTCCATAGATGTGGTTATTAGTGATCCTAATATCATGTACGCCGGGACAGCATCTGGCGGATTATGGAAATCTACCAGTGCAGGTATTAAATGGGAACCTATATTTGACAATGAAGTTACTGCTTCTATAGGCGCTGTTGCGGTGCAACAATCAAATCCTTCGGTTATCTGGGTTGGAACCGGTGAAGGTAATCCCCGAAATAGTCTGAATGGTGGTTACGGAATTTATAAAAGTCTGGATGGCGGAAGAACCTGGACTAGTATGGGCCTGGAAAAGACCCGTCATATTCACCGCGTTATTATACATCCCTATAATCCCGATATAATTTATGCCGCGGCAATAGGTTCACCCTGGGGTGCGCACGAAGAAAGAGGAGTTTACAAAACTACTGATGGTGGAGAATCCTGGAACAAAATTCTGTATACCAATAATCTTTCAGGTGCTGCAGACCTGGTGATGGATCCAAATAACCCCAATAAGCTGGTCGCGGCCATGTGGGAACATAAGAGAGATCCCTGGTTTTTTAAATCGGGTGGGGAAGGCTCCGGACTTTACATAACCTACGATGGTGGGAAGACCTGGAAAAAGAAAACAGAAAAGGACGGACTTCCTAAAGGAGATCTGGGAAGAATCGGACTTGCAATTGCAGCTTCAGATTCTAATATTATGTATGCCCTGGTTGAATCCAAAAAGAATGCACTTTATAAATCTGAAGATGGAGGGGTTAACTGGAAAATGATCAACGATAAGGAAGAAATTGGAAACCGACCATTTTATTATTCAGATTTGTTTGTAGATCCTCAGAATGAAAATCGTTTGTATTCCGTTTTTACCTATGTCAATGTTTCTGAAGATGGAGGAAACAGTTTTAAGGAATTGATGCCGGCCTATGGTGTAGACAATGGTATACATCCAGATCATCACGCCTTCTGGATTCATCCGGAAGATGGAACTTTCTTGATGGACGGGAATGATGGCGGGCTCAATATTTCTAAAGATCGAGGCAAAAGCTGGAGATTCGTAGCCAATCTTCCTGTGGCTCAATTCTATCATATTGCTGTGGATGATGAATTTCCTTACAACGTTTATGGTGGAATGCAGGACAATGGAAGCTGGAGAGGTCCTGCTTATGTGTGGAAAGCGCAGGGAATCCGAAATTCTTACTGGCAGGAAATTAGCTTTGGGGATGGTTTTGATGTCGTTCCAGATCCAGACGACAGTACATATGGCTGGAGTATGAGTCAGCAGGGATATGTTAGCAGATACGATCATGAAACCGGAAATAACTATTCGGTGAAACCTACGCATCCAGATCCTGATGTGGAACTTCGATTTAACTGGAATTCTGCTATTAATATTGATCCGTTCGATAGCAATACTATTTACTTCGGAAGTCAATTTGTTCACAAAAGCACAGATAAGGGGTTAACCTGGGAAATTATTTCACCAGACCTAACTACCAATGATCCTGAAAAGCAGAAACAAACTGAAAGTGGCGGACTTACGATGGACGCCACCGGAGCTGAAAACTTTACCACCATACTGGTTATTGAGCCTTCTCCCCTAGAAGAAGATATGTTATGGGTTGGAACAGATGACGGGAAAGTTCAATATACCCGCGATGGAGGCGCGAGCTGGACAGATGTATCCACTAACTTACCAAAACTACCGGAAGGAAGTTGGATCGTACAGATCAAGGCCAGTAATAAGCGAAAAGGCGAGGCATTGCTAGTCGCAAATGATTATCGAAGGTTCAATTATGAGCCTTATGCCTATAGAACCAGAAATTATGGGAAAAGCTGGGAGCGAATTGTTGATAACGATGATACCGAAAGCTATGCTTTAAGCATTGTAGAAGACCCGAAAGAGGAAAATTTATTATTCCTGGGAACAGATGATGGCCTGTATATTTCACTTGATGCCGGTAAGAACTGGGAGAAATACACCCATGGTTTTCCTACAGTATCAGTAAAGGATTTGGTGATACATCCACGTGAGCATGATCTAGTAATTGGCACCTTTGGCCGTGCAGCATGGGTCCTTGACGATATTAGACCTTTTAGAAAACTTGCAGGAGCAAATACGATTATAGAGAATAAACTAAGATTATTTGCACCACCTGTTGCCTATCACAATGCTACACAGCAACCAACTGGGAGCAGATTTGGTGGGGACGCGGTCTACCAGGGCGAAAATCGTGAACAGGGAGCACCAATCTCTTACTTTATTAGAATCGATTCTTCGGAAGAGGAAAATAAAGGTGACAAAGCGAATGTTTCAGAAGATAAAGCTGAAGATGAGGAGCAAGATAAAAAAGCCAATGCCGATAGTATAAATCTGAAAATCTACGATGCAGACCGTTTAATAAGAACTTTGAAGCAAAAGGCGCCTGATAGCACTGGTATTTACACCATGAGATGGTATCTTGACGAAAAGGGAGCAGACAGGCCTTCAAGATCTATCAGAGAATCGAAACGAGAACCAGGCGGTGTTGCTGTAAAACCGGGGAATTATCGCCTCGTAATGAGTTTTAACGGAGAAACTTCCGAAGAAATGATAGTAGTAAAGTCAGATCCTCGTCTGGAAGTTTCAGAAAAGAGTATTTCAGAAGTATACGAAGCTGGCCAGAAGATCGAGAAATGGCAACAAACCGCTGCAGATGCGGTAGAGCAATTAGTGCAGAGTAAGAACACCTCAGAAAATTTCGCTGAAGATCTTAAACAAAACCTGGAAGATACTGCAGAAAGGAAGTTGGCATTGAAGAGTGTAGATTCCATTACCAGACGACTTGAGGAACACATAGCGCTGTTTCTAGGGAAAGTTGATGACAGACAGGGAATCACAAGAAACAGAGAGAATACAGTGATGACCAGGCTTGGTACAGCATCTAGTTATGTAAGATCCAGGCAGAATGGTATCACAAAAACTGAGGAGATCCTTATGAACCAAGCGCGGGAAGAACTTCAGGCGGCTTTAAATAAAACAAATAAATTCTATCAGGAAGAATGGCCAGATTTTAAGGCAGAAATAAAACAAATAGAAATGTCGGCTTTTAAAGAAACCGAAATATTTGAAATAGAATAAATAGATTAAAAGCTCTTCTCCGGAAGGGCTTTTCTTTATTAATGCATTCTAAATAATTCCGATTTTATCAGAATGATCGATCGCCGTTTTACTATCCTGGAAATAACAGGTATTTACATCCATACTTTCAATATTGGCTAACACCTTTTGAACCGCTTTTTTTGGTAATTTGGAAGTCTGCCGAATGTAGATCGCTCTAATATTCTTTGGAAATGTTTTACAGATTCGTTCGTACAAATAAGGATCATGCTGAGAGTCATCACCTAACAGGACATATTCCAGATGTGGATAAAAGGATATAATATCTTTGATCTTCACGAACTTATGATCGTGATCTCCCCTACCCGTTTTAATAAAGTCCATCAACCCGGTCTTGATCTGCTTTAATTTGATCACAGCTTTGGGAAGATCATGCAGCCGTGCGAATTCGTCAATAAAATCGTACAGATTCCATTCGCTGGATGACACATAGAAAAATGAATTAAACGAATTATCTTCTTCTCTACCCGCCCTGCTTAGCTTATGATAATGATCCTTTACCTCTTCAAATATCTTACGATTGTTGATATTCTTAGATAGCATTACGTAGATCTTTTTAAAGAACTTACTGCTGTGGGAAACAAGGAAAGTATCATCAATATCTGAAATGATGGCAAGCTTGCTCGGATGTGGTTTTAAAAGCTCACCTTTTTCTATCATTCCAATCTCACCTGTATTGCAAATAACTTCATACTCGTGCCATCCTGGCTCTATCTTAGAGTCATAGGGTACGGTAAATCTAAAATATCCGTCTTCCTGAGTTTTAGTTTTAACCTCAAGATCCTGGAATTTTAAATGAACTTCATAATTAGGGAGCGGTTCAATGCGGAATTTGTGAAGTAAAGCATAAGCGTGCTTAATTCCCTTTCTGTCAACACTATACTTATCTGGAGCCCAGGACTGGAACAGATGTCCAAAAACGACTAGTTCTTCTTCATTTACGTAACCCCGATAAAGTTTAAGATCAAGCTTCAAAATTTGGCCTTTTTTAAAATCACTTCCGTTCCAAAATACTTAATTTTAGGTGTATTTCAATCAATAACACATGAATTTTAACCAAGTTTTATTGATAGTGAACCCTATTTCTGGTGATCTCGATAAAAAGCAGATTATCCAGAAGGCACGTGATTTTGCGAAAACCAATCAAATAACTATACATCTTTTCGCTACTACTGGTGAGGAGGATGTTAAGAAGATTCAGGATCGTTTGGATTCGCTCAAGATTGAAAGAATCATTGCAATTGGTGGGGATGGGACCATTAATTTGGTAGCCAAAGCGATCAAAAGCTATGGCATTCCCCTGGGAATTATTCCTGCAGGATCTGCAAATGGATTAGCTACAAATTTCGGGATCCCCGAATCTCTTGAAGAACAGGTGAAAATAGCCTTTGGTGACACTATTTTTGAAATGGATTTGCTAAACATTAACGATGATATCTGTCTTCATCTGAGTGATCTTGGCATCAATGCTGAACTTATTCAGAATTATGAAGAATCCCGATTTCGAGGGAAATTCGGGTATTTATTGCAATCACTTCCAACATTGCTAAAGAGTGAATATCCTTTTGAGTTTGAAGTAGAAACCAATTTTAAAAAACATCAAACCAGCGGTGCGCTTCTCGCTATTGCGAATGCAAACAAATATGGTACCGGGGCCAATATCAATCCCAATGGGAAGATGAACGACGGTAAGTTTGAGATCATTATTTACAGAAAACTAAACCTTGCAGAGATTATTAAGACCATACGCAATGAAACCGATGTTAATTCAGATGTTGTTGAAACCTTTCAGGCTAAAGAAGCAAAGATCATCTGCAAAACGCCCGTAGCCTTTCAGATTGACGGGGAGTTTAAAGGAGAAAGTTCCGAAGTAATCATAAGTATTATGAATGAAAAACTAAAGGTTGTGGTGCCGGCAGAATTTAACTCTCAGGCTCTACAGGCATAAAGATCTCGGCTTTCCAGCTTAATGCTTCTCCACCAGTTTTAGGATTGTTCCAGAAGATTTCCAAGGGTAAGTTACTTGTTTTAAGATCCCTCTTTTTTGCTTCAGAAAGCAATTGGTGCCAGGCCAGATCTGAACTTCTGTAATTACCATTATATATCGCTTTCAAAGATGTAGTAGCTGGAAATTGCTGAAATTCTATAAATGTATTGGGCCTTATATCCTGGGCAAGATTCACCGGGAAACAAAAATCATAATCTATAGTACCGGCCTCCTGATCCCAGTCCTGGATCTTTACAAATGGATATCCGGTAAGTTTTAATTTATGGGAAATCTGAAAATCTTCGAGATAGCCAATATCCCTGACCATTTGCATTGCCTTGTTCTCAACCTTGATATCTGCAGCAGGTTTGCAAATACAATCCAATGCCGGGGAGTAAACAATACTGTCTACTACCTGCACTTTATAAGCCGCCTGTTTCTTTAGTAGCTCCTTACCAAATTGGAGAAAAGAATTTTCAAGACTATCAATATACCCGCTTTCAGCAAATGGATTTAAAATAGCGAGTCTGTTCTGTATTTTCTCATTAGATGCTACATTAACAGATATACTGGTAACTGTATCAGCCTGACTTTCCAATTCCCAAAGAAGCTCGAGTTCCTGATCACCAAATTGCAAGGTCTGTTTTAGTGCCTCATACCCTTCAGTTTGCAGATTCGAGACTATAGGTTCACCGTCAAAAATGCTATAACTTTCTATTTTTTTAAGTTCTTGCTGAACCATTGCAGGCGAATGATTGGCCTGAAATCTAAACTGGTAATCGTATTCTTTTATAAATAAAAACCACGCCAGACTAAGGAGTAAAACACCCAGCAGGATAGTAATAAACTTCTTGATCATACTATTTGGAAGCTAATTCAGAATTTTCAGTAAATTTTGTCATTTGAAGATTTTCGATGACATATTTTCCCAGATCCTGGCCCTGGGTCATCCCAACTTCAATGGCAGCCCGGTAATGAATTCCTCCATACAATCTACTGTTCGCTGCCTCTTCTGAAGCTTTATTAAATGATTCAAAGCTTCTAACCGGTAGTCCATAATCTACTTCAGTATCATCATCAAAAGCGAAGTTATCACCAAAAATATCTGTCAAAGCCGTGGCAGCAGCCGCAGAAATTACAGAATGTCCACTTGTATACTCCGGAAATGGCGGAGTTTGAAGTACAGATGTCCAGTTCTCATCTATATATTTATTGATAACAGTTTCAGGTCTCACAAGGTTGCTCCGGTACTTCTCATCCCAGCAGCTAATGAAACCATCTGCGATAGCTATGGCAGTCTTAGAATACGCATAAACAGACTTACTGAAGTCGGCTTCATCCTTCTCGCAGGCAATTTTGACAATTCCCATCCAGTGACCTCCTGGAGTGATCTTTTTAGTAGCGAACATTAAATGCCCTCGTAATATCGAAACGTAGGGATTACAGTCCCAGAACTTGGCGATCGCCATTTCTTCGCTGTTCTCCTCATCTTTTGCGATTTTCTCTCTAATATTATAAACCTCCATGAGTTCTGTATGAAATCTTGAACCTTCTTCCATAGAAAATTCTGGTGGTGGCGCTGGTCTAAACTGGTCCGCGTCCTCTATCACAAAGGGTCTTATTTTCATCCAATGCGGTTCGATCCCATCCATGTAAGAAGGTGGGGTTGGCTGCCATCTGCTTTCATCATCTGTAAGAATAGAAAATTTAGGCATGGTTCGGGTTTCAGAATAGTTATCCTGTTTCAACCAATCTTTTATATGAGCGGCCACCCTTTTCCCGTATGCTTCAGAAACCTTAAAGGATCTCTCATTCGTATTTTTCCACTTCGTGAAGAGACTATCACTTTTAACCCTCACTTTATCTTCTGAAAATACCAGGCTGGTTGCGATGTCGTAAAATGCCACAATTGCGGCCACTTCCGGGTTTGTAAGATCAGATTCTGGAGCTGGAACTTCCTCGAGATTGGTTAACTGGCCTGAAAGACTCTGGTAATTCTCATCAAATTGAGCCATGACTTCATAAGCAGCAATATTGGAATAAGCATATACTCTACTTGCCACCGGTGGGGAAAAAATATCGTGCACCATCGTTTTACTGATGTGCTCATTAGCAGCATGAAAATCATCTGCTGTCACGACAATCTCTTTCTCTTCCTGTGCACAGGAAATCAAAAGAAGCAGACAACATGATATGCTGGCAATTATTTTAAAAACTGAATTCATAGATTTCAATTTCTGAATTATTTATGGTCACTATAAGATAGGACTTGTTTGAAATTTCAATAATCGAAAAATCTTTAACAGATTTTTGTGATAAATTTAAACCAATTTCATAAGAATCAAGAATTTTATCCTGATTTAACATCAGCATTCCACCCATCGCATCAAATCTACCATGATAAGGTGTTATCCCGAAATAATTACCACCTACCAGTACTTCAGTTCTGCCATCTTTATTAAAATCATAACTGAGCATCGCACGTATGGGAGCTATTTGTAGTTCATCTTTAAAAGCCCGGAAACTGAATTTCCCGTTATTATTCTTCAGGTAGCCGGAAGATAATGTATGTACTTCCAGCAGTCTTGCAGAGTTCAGTTCATCTTTAGAAAAGATTTCGTCAATGCTTTTACCAGCATAGTCTTTATATTGAGTGAACTTCTTGCGCATCTGGTTCAACTGTGCGCTCAATTCGTCAAGACCATACGGCATATAATACTTCCCATCTTTTTCCATTGCCAGGATGGTTTCAGTGAGGCCATTCTGATCAAAATCTTTGTAATATAATTTCAAAGGATGTTCTGCAGAAGCTTTTAGTTTGGTATTAAGACCCCAATTTCCCAAAAGGTAATCCATATCACCATCGTGATCAATATCTGATGCTATCAAGGTTTGCCATAATCCATTTAACGGGATATTTTCCAGTGCAGCCGATTTCATAAATGTTCCATTATTATTTTCCAGGATTTGCGGAGACATCCACTCGCCTACCATCATCATATCCAGATCATTGTCACCATCAATATCTGTCCAGATCATATCGTTCACCATACCAATGTTCTCAAAGATCTCTGACTGCACTTCAGTGAATTTACTGTTATCATTTCGCAATAGCACCGACTTTGGGATCGCTCCATACTGGTAATTTTGTGCATTACTGCCAATGAAAATATCCAGATCACCGTCATTATCATAGTCGGCAGTTTTAATCACAGAAGAATTAAGGAATAGTTCAGGAAACGACTCTGACTTCTGGAAATCTCCTTCTTTAGAATTATAATAGATTCTGTCCTGCAACCACTTATTCTTTCCAACAGACTCTCCTCCACCAGAGGCTATCAGGATATCCTGGAGTCCGTCACTATTCAGATCGGCAATAGTAATCGATGCGTCTTCAGCCAATGAATCACTGGCTAATGCTTTAAAATTCTTTTTTCTGAAATTGCCTTTTTCCTGATAGTAGACAACTGAAGGCTGAAACCTGGAAGCACCAAAAATGATGTCATCTTTCCCGTCATTATTTAGATCTGCTACCTTAACAGCAGGTCCAAGATCTGAAGTTTGATGTGGTATTAACTTTTGCACATCAAAGTCATTATAAGTATTCTCCTTATGCTCATAATCGATCCCAAAGTTTTCACTTCTTTGGAATTGAAACTTGCTTCGGGTTTTAAATATTTCAGCAGTATTGATGCTATCATTCGCATTGGAAAACTTTAGCGAAAGAGTAGAATTCAGCGCTGGTGAAATAATGAGTTGAGAACGATTTCCAGGCCAGATAATCCTTAAACTATCCACAGTCTCCCCTTGTTTTAAACCGAAATGCATCAAAGGTTCTGATGAAGACTGAAAAGCTTTAGTGGTATATAACTGTCGAACTTGAGCAGCTTCAGAAGTATAAATAATTGCTTTTGCACCTATTCCGAAGGAATTCAAATCTGATCCCTGAAGTTTCAGTTTTAAATAATTTCCTTCAGCAAAATCATTAATATAGACACTGGCAGGTGCATTAATGTTATTGGTCACAATATCGATATCGCCATCATTATCCAGATCGCCATAAGCCACTCCGGTTGAAATAATGGAATCATTTGCAATCCATTTATTGGTTACATTTTCGAACTGTCCTTTCCCGGAACCCTTAAATACATAATTTGTCACAGCTCCGGCAGGCATTTTGTCGAGCACTTCGTTATCCACGATCGTGGTTTTATCTAGTTTCTTCTGAATTTGCTCGTTAGAAGTATACTTCACGTAATCCAGATCGTTAGGACGTCTGGGAATCCCGTTGCTTATAAAAAGGTCCTGAGATCCGTCCTGATCGAAATCTGCAAACAGAGGTCCCCAACTCCAATCGGTAGCCGCTACTCCGCTCATTAAGGCTGTTTCTGCAAAGAACTCACCGCCTTTATTGACCTGTAGCATATTGCGGGTGTACTGCGGGTGATAACCCAGTTTCTCTATGCGAAAGCGGTCAAGGTTTACATTATCATCTCCTGCGGAAGATTTTAGAACGGTCTCTTCTTCTGGTAGCATGTCCAGCGTGATCAAGTCTACGAATCCATCATTATTAATATCTGCTGCGTCATTTCCCATAGAAAACCTGGATGTATGACCAAACCTCGTTTTCAATTCCTCGCTGAAGGTACCGTCCCCGTTGTTGATGTAGTAGTAATCATCTTCATGAAAATCATTTCCTATATAAACATCTGTAAAACCATCATTATTGAAATCCGCAGTAGTGATTCCAAGTCCGTAAGAGTTTGCTCCACCATAGATTCCAGCCTGTACACTAATGTCCCGAAATTTACCATTCTCGTTCAGCATCAATTTATCACCGCTTTCGTAAACACGGTTGTTGCGAATATTTGCCGGCCCAAATGATTCATTCGTATGCACGGCATGATTCAGAATATATGCATCGAGATCACCATCATTATCAAGGTCAAAAAATGCAGTCTGGGAACTGTAGGTGTCCAGATCGAGACCATATTCAGCAGCACTTTCGGTAAAAGTAAGATCACCGTTGTTGATGAATAATTCGTTGTGGCCGCGAAACCCATTAACGCCGACGACTGCAGAAACGTAGATATCTAATAATCCGTCGCTGTTAACATCGGCCATAGTAGTACCTGTATTCCAGGTACTTTGACCACCGACTCCAGCCGTTGCAGTAATGTCATCAAATTTTAAGGATCCTTTATTGAGATACAACCGATTTTGAACCTGATTACCAGTAAAATAAATATCCGGAAGTCCGTCGTTATTAATGTCGCCAATACTTACTCCACCTCCATTGTAGAAATAGAGATAATCCAGAATGTTCTGGTCCCGGGTTTCTGTAAGCTCATTGACAAAATCGATCCCAGTTACCTTGGCTTCAGGATTACTAAAAAACAGTGATTCCTGCTCCATTTCTTTGTCTTTACTACAGGAGAAAACAAAAATAAGCAGGGAATAAAGAAAGAATCTACTAATTGCTGATTTCAAAAATTCGAGGTTTTTGGTCGTTAATAGCAGCGATTATAAAAGTCTTACCATTCTTATCACGAATACGTTTCAGGTACTTGACTTCGTCCCGAATATGGAAACCACTTTCTTTAAAATCTTTCCATTCAAAATTCATCTTACCATCACCAAGCAATACGCTTCCATAGCCAGCATCAAGTCGGCTAAATTGTGGTTTGAATTCAAAATCATTACCGGCCATCACCAAGTCAAGATTTCCGTCATTGTTCACATCCACGCAGGAAATTCCGCAAACGCAAGAGAACTGAACTCTTCCTGGAAGTTTCTGAATCTTAAACTGACCTTTCCCGTCATTGATAGCTATGATTGTCTCTGAAATATTCGCTTCTTTGACTATAGAATTCTGAATTTTTTGATCAGGAATTAATTCCTGTACGGTTTTCTTAGCGTATTCTGAAGCTTTTAAATTTTCCTTTTTTAGAAAAACCAGCTGAGAGATCATCTCTTTTTTCATATGCAATGGATAATCTTTTCCATCTTTATCCAAAGTTACGATCTGCTCGATAGTTCCGTTATCATCGTAATCGTTGACCCATAACTTCATTGGGTTTTCAAAACTTGTCTCATAGGTAAGATTTGCTCCCTTATTCCCCAGAACCAGGTCCATATCGCCGTCATTATCCAGATCTGCAGC
Organism: uncultured Christiangramia sp.; assembly: GCF_913046405.1. Taxonomy (GTDB): domain Bacteria; phylum Bacteroidota; class Bacteroidia; order Flavobacteriales; family Flavobacteriaceae; genus Christiangramia; species Christiangramia marina. The sequence goes on along the minus strand of NZ_CAJWRQ010000017.1, from coordinate 3,914 downwards.
TTCCACCGTATTCCACCATCCAGTATACTTTTCCAGGTCATTCTTAAGCAAGCTTAATCTTTTTCCAGAATTTGTATACACATGAGGGGCACCCCAATCTGAAACTGTGACCAAATCTTTTTTACCGTCGCCATCTATATCTTCCCAGGTTGCATCGGTAATCATCCCTGCATATTTCACATCATAAGCGACCCTTTCTGTAGCGTTAACAAATTCGCCATTCCCTTGATTTTCGAGAAATAAATGCTGTGGATCAATTCCATAATTTACCGCAACACTTCTGGATCCTATAAAGAGATCCACATCGCCATCGTTGTCGAAATCAAGGGGAGCGATCGTCGCCACATTTTGTTCTACAGAAGGGATCTTCGCCTGAGTTGGTTTAAAATTGCCTCGACCATCGTTGAGGTAAAGTCTAGGACGGTAATTCGTCGATTCACCAATCTCATTCCCTCCAGAGCCAATCATTAAATCTAATTTTCCGTCGCCGTTTGCATCAAAAAACGCAGCTGCAGTATCTTCGAACATCGCATCGGCTGTTAAAGCGGGTTGATGCATTTTCTGCAGATTTCCATTTCCACGATTCAGATAAATAGTTCCAGCTTGTTTTTTAGCCCCTCCAATAAAAACATCCTCATTTCCATCATTATTGATATCACCAACTGCCATGGCCGGACCTTCCTGACTTAATTTTTTATAGATCATTCCTTCAAAGTCAAAATCGGTATATTGATTTTCTGAATGACTTTCCAGTTCATCGTTGGAAACTTCGGTAAGCAGGGTTTTTGAATTTGTTTGTTTCCTGATCTTAAATTGATCCTTAGCTTCGGAATGATCCAGAACCAAAGTTTGATTGGTTTTCACATTTTCAAGCAATTGAGTCGCGTTGTCTGGCCAGATCACTCTCAAGGAGTCTAGATTTTGTTTCTTACCCAGGCCAATATTCATCACATAATCCATGGAGGACTGAAAGCCGCGAGATGGATTTTGATCCTGCATAATGATCTCATTACCTGCATATATTTTGACAACAGCTCCAATCGCAAACCTATTCTTATCACCTCCTTCCAGCTTAATTCTAAGGTAATTGTGATCTGCGATTTTTTCAGAATTGTTTCTGTAAATAAAGGAATTCATATTTACGTTATTTACGACCAGATCAAGATCTCCATCATTATCAAGATCACCATATGCGCAGCCATTACTAAGACTTGGTAGGCCCAACCCCCATTCTTCAGCCTTATTTTTGAATTTAAGATTCCCCTGATTTTGAAAAGCATAATTAGGCAGTTTGGTTACCGGCATCTTATTGATAATGGAATCGATTGCTTCCTTTTTACCAGTTAATGCCATTTTCTGAATGATCTCATTGGCAAAGAATTCAACAAAATCGAGATCGGTTAGATCATGATTAATTCCGTTGGTGACATATATATCACGGTTTCCATCATTATCCATATCAAAGATAAGTCCTGCCCAACTCCAGTCTGTACTTTCAACACCGCTAAAATGAGCGATCTCTGCAAATGACTCATTCCCATTATTTAATTGCAGGGTATTATGAATGTATTGCTGGAAAAAATCCTTGCTTTGCTTCAGTTTAAAGACGTTATACCCTTCAAATTCCATCACAGATTTTACCCTTTCTTCAGAATCGGGAAGCATGTCGGTGATAAAAATATCCGCAAAACCATCATTATTGATATCTGCCATATCCACTCCCATCGCAGAAAGAGATAAATGCTGAGTCCAGTTTTCAATCTCTTCAGTAAAAGTACCATCCTGATTATTGATATATAAATAATCACGCTCGTAGAAATCATTGGATACATAGATATCTGGATACAGGTCGTTGTTAAAGTCACTAACCATCACTCCAAGACCAAAACCTATCAAACTTCCGAAGATACCAGCCTCCTCACTCACATCGGTAAATACGCCATCATCATTTCTTAGCAGCATATCTCCTACTCCTCTAAAAATTTTAGGCACTCCTTCCCAATCCTGTGCTCGAATATTTCTTTGCTCGGCAAAGCCAAGAGTGCTCACTGGTATGTTGGAATTATTCAAAATATAGGCATCCAGATCACCATCCTTGTCATAATCAAAAAAGGATGCATGTGTGCTAAATCCGGTTTCTGCCAGGTTAAATTCCTTAGCTTTTTGAGTAAAAGTTAGATCTCCATTATTTATATACAAATCGTTATCATGATTGTCGCCTTCCATATTTCCGGCATTACTCACGTAGATATCGAGGAGTCCGTCATTATTGATATCGACCATATTGACTCCGGTCGACCATGGCTTGTTACCTTCCACGCCCGCAGATTCACTAATATCTTCAAACTCAAAATTACCCTTGTTGAGATACAATTTATTCGGTTTCATATTAGCGGTTAGGTAAATATCTGGGAGTCCATCATTATTAATATCTCCAATGGCAACACCACCACCATTATAAAAGTTCCGGTATTTGAAAATATTGAAGTCTGGCTGATTCTTAACTTCGTTTATAAAATCAATTCCTGTTTCTTCTGGAAGCATTTCAGTAAATAGAGTATTCTGAGAGCGAATATTTTCTACGGAATCATCCTCCTCTTTTTTTGTATCTGAATCGCAAGAGACTAAAAATATTGAAAAGCAAATTGCTAAAACCTGAAAGTACCTGGTTCTATTCATTTTAATTCGTTGATTTTAAAATTACAGGGGAATCATTATTCCTCGTGATGATCACATATTCCTGATTTCCCACACATATTTTTCCAATGTCACGTGCCGCCCCGGAGATCGCTGGAAATTCTTTCGAAACTGTGAAATTTGCGCTGCCATCATTTAATAGTAAAACACCGTGTGAGGCATCTAATCTACCTAATTGAGTGCTTATTTCATAGTTATTTCCTGCCAAAAGAATGTCATGGTAACCATCAGCATTGTAATCTGAAACTTCTATAGACATCATTGGTGAAACCTGAGCTTCAAAAGGTAATTCAAGTTTTTTGAAAGTTCCATTTCCAAGATTTTCAAAATAGCAGGAGGCTAATTCTGTGACGTTTTTCACCTGTGCTTCTTCTAATTTTTCCTTCGGAAATATTTCTGAAAGCTTTGCGTTTGCAAACTGTTCATAGGTATTAAATCTTTTCTTCAAATATGGGAGTTGTTGAACCAGTTCATCTTTTGAAGCAAATACGGTTTCTTCACCTTTATAAAAATATGTTAGAATAGGATCTGAAGTAGCATTCCCATCAAAGTCGTTCAGGTAAAGATTTACGGGCTCTTCCCGTGTTGCCGTAAGCCTGGAATTAAGACCCCAATTTCCAACTACAAGATCAAGGTCACCGTCATTATCAAAGTCGGCAAGCTCAAGATCATTCCACCACCCTTTAAAATCTGATAAATTGCTTTCCATTTTCGAAAAGGACTTCCCACTATTATTGAGAAAGATCTCCGGCCCGTTCCAATGCCCTGCCAGTATTAGGTCCAAATACCCATCTCTGTTAAAATCAACCCATTTCGAAGTTTGAACGCTCCCGGGAAGTTCTTTGAAATATTCCCTGGTGGCATCTCTAAATTGCCCATTATTGTTAATCCAAAGAAATTGCTTTGAGCTGGAACCAAATTCATGCGGTTTGAGGTTGGATGAAATAAATACATCCTGAAATCCGTCATTATTGACGTCTGCCACACTAACTCCTGAAGCATTTAAGGAAAGTCCTTTAAAATTAATGCTGTCTATTCTAAACTGTCCATTTTCATTGACATATAGTTTAGGCTGAATTGCTTCGCCAGACCTAAATTCATTTCCACCACTTACCACGAGTATGTCCAGATCGCCATCATTATCGTGATCGAGTATGGCGATGCCGGTGTTTTCTGAAATGGCATCTGCCTCAAATGCTGAAGTCTCCAATTTCATG
>NZ_CAJWRQ010000016.1 GCF_913046405.1 uncultured Christiangramia sp. | reverse complement strand
GCGTTCATTGGAATTCCCGATTCCTTTTCGATATCTTCATCATAAACTGGCAAAGGAAAATCGGTTAATTGAAGCATTTTAATCTCATGTCCCTGAATACGTCCTGTGATATGATCCAGAAGTCTTTGATTTATGGAAGTACTACTGTTAGAACCGGCGAAGGCGAGAATCTTTTTCATGTTTGATTTTCTCTAAAATTACTGAAAATTTATCTTAGCTTTTCGTTTAAAAATCTGGTAAGAGAGTAACTGAAATAAAAATTATGGAGAGGACCACTCATTATATAGAGAATGAACATCTAAAGATCGGAGTTCTGGAAACCGGCGCCGAGCTTTGCAGTATTCTGAATAAAAAATCTGGAAGAGAACATATCTGGCAGGCAAATCCAGATGTTTGGGGAAGTCATGCGCCTAATCTTTTTCCAATTATTGGAATGCTGAAAGATGGGGAATATCAATTTGAAGGCGCAACTTATAGTCTACCAAAACATGGAATCATACGGCATAACGATCAGATAAGACTAAAAGAGAGAACTGAAGATCAGCTTGTTTTCGAGCTTCTTTATTCTGAAGAAACTTTGAAGATGTATCCATTTAAATTTGCCTTCAGGATCTATTTTATTCTGAAGGATAAGCAACTGGAAGTAAAACATCATATTATCAATCTTGATGAAAAGCCTTTATATTTCTCACTTGGAGGTCATCCAGCCTTCAATATTCTCTATTCTGAAGGTGAAAAAATTGAAGATTATTCCCTTCAGTTTGACCAGAAATTAAACCTCAAGACGGAGATCCTTGATGAAAACGGCTTACTTGGTGAGAAAGAGGAAGTGATACTTAAAAATGAGCAAAACCTGCAACTTAGATCAGATCTTTTCGACAAGGACGCATTGATCTTCCGAAGTATTAAATCAAAAAAAGTAGAGCTACATAGCAAAACTGAAGGTGCTATTTTAAGAGTTGAATTTGAAGATTTTAAAGACCTTGGAATCTGGGCAAAACCAAACGCATCCTACGTTTGTATCGAACCATGGCTTGGCTATACAGATCTTGCAAATTCTAGTAAAAATTTCAAGGAAAAAGCTGGGAATGAAGTGCTGAATGCGAATGATGATTTTAAGGCTAGTTACCAGATTAGCATTTACTAGTATATAAATGTGCAGGTTAGCACGTTAAGCAGTACCTTTGCAAAAATAAAAACTTATACTTTGAGCTTTCAGGATCTAAACCTAAACACTCCATTGCGTAATGCATTGGAAGATCTTAATTTCCAGACACCTACACCAATCCAGGAACAGGCGTTTTCATCGATCATGTCTGGACGGGATGTTGTTGGGATCGCGCAAACGGGAACTGGTAAGACCTTTGCCTACTTGCTTCCACTTTTAAGAATGCTCAAATATTCGGAACAAAAAAATCCCAGGATCTTGATTCTTGTTCCAACCCGTGAACTTGTTGTTCAGGTTGTTGAGGAAATAGAAAAGATCGCAAAGTATATTAATGTACGAATTTCAGGGATCTATGGTGGCGTGAACATTAATACGCAACACCAGGATTTAATGCAGGGACAGGACATTCTGGTAGCAACTCCACGACGATTGTATGATCTTGTACTCCGTAGAGCTGTTCAGTTAAAATCCATTCAGAAATTCGTGATCGATGAAGTGGATGTGATGCTGGATCTTGGATTCAAATTCCAGGTGAATAATATCCTCGAATTGCTTCCGCAGAACAGACAAAGTATTATGTTTTCGGCAACTATGACCGAAACCGTGGAAGCGATGATCGACGCAAACTTTAAAACTCCCGAGAAAATATCGGTTGCCGTAAGTGGTACACCTCTTGAAAATATAGAGCAGCGAGCTTATAAAGTTCCTAACTTCAATACGAAGGCGAATCTTTTTAAAGAGCTGTTCACCGATGAGGATGAATATAAAAAAGTCTTGATTTTCACGACCGACAAGCGTTTTGCTGATAAACTATATGACATTCTGAATGCCGAATTCAGGCATCAGGTAAGTATGGTTCATACAGGCAAGAGTCAGAATTACCGACTTAACAGTCTGCAGGAATTTGCTGAAGGTCGTACGCGTATCATGATCTCTACAGATGTCATGGCTCGTGGTCTGGATATCGAGAATGTATCACACGTGATCAACCTTGATACTCCGCATTATCCTGAAAACTATATGCACCGTATTGGTCGTACCGGTCGGGCAGAAAAGAAAGGTGTTGCGATTATTTTTAAGACCGAAGCTGAAGCCGAAAATTACGAAAAGATCGAAACCCTGATGGATATGCAAATTCCGGAAAATTCGATCCCAGAGGCTGTTGAAATTTCTACAGAATTGATCGAGGAAGAAAAGCCAAGATCCATAGAGATTTATAATCCGCATTCAGATGATCAGGAAGCAGGACCTGCCTTTCACGAGAAAAAGGACAAGAACAAAAAGGTAAATCTTGGAGGTAGTTATCGCCGGGAAATTGCCAAGAAATATAAGAAACCAAAAACCCGTGGTGACAAGAACGCCAACCGGAGATGGAAAAAATAAAAAAAGGAGCGCATTTGCGCTCCTTTATGTTTATGATCTGTTTTTCTTCTTTGCTGCCTTCGCTGCTCTCTTTTCTTTTAAACTCAGCACAGGTTCTTTCTTAGCTGAATTCTTTGAAGGTGATTTTTCTTTCGCCATGATTTCTAAAATTAGAATTAACGGTTAAATGTAGTGAATGTTTCTCTACGAAAATGAAAAATAATAAAGCGCCATAAAATTTGCTGCACGTTGTTATCCTTCAGGGTTATGGCTGTTCGCATAAGGATAATTGATAAGAGCTAGTAAGTGTTGGTCGTATTGGCATCGAGATCAGACTTTCGGATCCAGTTGAGAATAAAACTGGAGATCCTACCAAACAGGAAGGTAAATCCACCGAACAACGGAGCCAGTAAACTCACTTTAAGCCCTGCTGCAAACATTGCCGGGTTGACGTTATGAAGAGACTCAAAAGCATCAAAGATCTGTATCAGGCCTACAAATTGAGTGAAAAGTCCGATCACCAATGCGATCAATGCCAATTGATTAATAAGAGAAATGTTCTTTCGAAATTTATGCCCAACTGCAGATACATTGATTGCTGCCCGAACGACCAGGAATATTATAATAAAGAGTGAAATTAAGATAAGGCTCATAGCCAGTGGTCCACCTTCATTAATTCGATCACCAAGCTGCTGAAAGAAACCCGGGTTTTGAAAAAGAATACTACTTAGTAAAATCATCATTTAGTTTTATTAGTTAATGATAGCAAACTTAGGAGGAAGTTAGTTTTAAAATATAGAATTGAGACCAGTTACGTGTTTTTGAGCCGATTCTACCATTTACCGAATTTTTCCAGTTCTATTCTGAAAGCGATGTTATCCAGCTCCTTAAAATAGTAATTCGTCGCATTAATTTTTATTAACCGAAATTAAGTCACATTTTTATTCACTAATGAAACTAAGTTCGATCATCCTGGGAATGGGAAGGAAATTTCTACTACACAGCCTTTTCTGGCTCGTGGTCTTGCTTTATTTCACCTTCTTTTTTGGGTTTGAAGATTCAGAATTCAGGCAGGTAATGAACTTTTCATCTTTTTTTCTTCCTGTCACCATTTTGACCACCTATACATTTATTTACAGGATCATTCCTCGATATCTTATTCCGAAAAAGTATTTGCAATTTGGTCTATATAGCTTAGCTGCACTTGTAATTTCAGCCTGCTATATCACAATTTCGGCTTTTTACGCCAAGGTGCTGACTTCCGGTTATGAATATCAGGGAAGTTTTCCTATTACAAAAAGCCTTATTTATGTCATGATTAGCGTCTATCTGTTAGTGGCGCTTGCTTCCGCGTTTAGTCTGCTGAAGTATAATTATTCTACTGCAGCTAAGAATGAAGAATTGAAGAACAGGATCCTGGAAGCGCAGTTGAAATTAAAAGAACAGGAGCTTCAATATCTGAAGATGCAGATTCATCCTCATTTTCTCTTTAATTCGCTAAATACTATTTACGGATTGAGTTTAGCCAATCATCATACTACGTCAGAAATGATCCTGCAACTTTCAGATTTACTGGATTATATTCTTTACCAAACCAAAAAGCCAGTGGTCTCGCTGAAGGATGAAATAAAACATATCACTAACTATATTGATCTGGAAAAAAAACGCTTTCAGGAGCTCCTCATCGTTGATTTTGAAATCGAGGAATTCATAGAAGAAATTCAGATTGCGCCCATGTTATTATTGCCTTTTGTAGAAAATTGTTTCAAGCATGGTCGTGGCGCCGATGGAAAATTGGAAATCAGCATTAAAATAAAAGTAAAGAATGACCAATTAATGTTTTTGATAGAAAATTCAAAAGCTCAGCTCTCAGCAGAACATTCAGAAAATGGTATTGGTCTTGAAAATATTAAACGAAGACTTGATCTGCTATATGAGAATAATTATCAACTTGATATTGAGACCAGACCAGATCATTATTACGTAAGATTGATGCTGAAATTCTCCAAAAATACTGTTTATGCCTGATAACATTCGCTGTTTGATAGTAGATGATGAACCTGTTGCCCTGGACATTCTGAAAAATCATATTTCAAAGATAGATTTCCTGGAGATCGTACAGGCTTGCCGGAATGCTACAGAGGCTTTTAATTGTATTAGTTCCAACAAAATTGACCTGATTTTTCTGGATATCAACATGCCTGGAATTTCAGGGATCGCATTTGCAAAATCTATCAATAAGGATATTAAGATCATTTTCACCACCGCTTACAGAGAATTTGCGATCGAGGGATTTGATCTTCACGCAGCAGATTATTTACTTAAACCTATTTCCTTCGAAAGATTTCTTGATGCCGTTAATAATTTCAGGCACCTCTATTCTTTTCAAACAAACGAAAATCTGCCTGCTTCTTCCAATGAGTTCTTTTTTGTTAAGATCGACCGGAAAATGCATAAAATAGATTTTCAGAAGATCTTATGGATAGAAAGTTTGAGCGATTACCTGAAAATAAAAACCACCGAAGGCACGAAAGTTACCAGAGAGACAATTTCCTCCATTGAAGAGAAACTTCCAGATGCTAATTTTCTAAGAATTCATAGATCATATATTATTAACATCAGTAAAATTGAATCGTATTCTCATGAAGAATTGGTTATAGAGAATAAGTCGTTACCAATTAGTCGGACTTATAAGGAGAATCTACTAAGAGAAATGAAAAAATTCTCTTAGTTACAATTTTTTAGAATCTTCAATTATATCGATTGATTTATTAAGCAATTCATCTTCACCATTCCTAAAGCCTTCAATAGTAGGCTTAATTTCAATATCGGGAACAATCATTGGATTAAAGATTAATGATTTAAAAAAATAAAGCCCGGACATCATAACGTCCGGGCTTAAAAATATACCGTAATTTATCTTACTCTAGATATGCAAAGCTCTGTTTTCAGTAGCGGCAAGAGCGGCTTCCTTAACAGCTTCAGCATAGGTCGGGTGAGCATGGCTCATTCTCGCTATATCTTCCGCAGAAGCTCTGAATTCCATAGCGGTAACCGCTTCAGCAATAAGATCTGCAGTTCTTGCGCCAATCATGTGCACTCCAAGAACCTCATCGGTCTTTTCATCAGCAAGGATCTTTATAAGCCCGTCAATGTCTCCACTGGCTCTTGAACGTCCTAAAGCTCGCATAGGAAATTTACCTTCCTTGTACTTCACTCCCATTTCCTTTAATTGCTCCTCAGTTTTTCCAACTGAAGCAACTTCAGGCCAGGTGTAGACTACTCCCGGAATCAGGTTATAATCGATATGAGGTTTTTGACCCGCGATCAATTCGGCAACCATCGTTCCTTCTTCTTCAGCTTTATGAGCAAGCATGGCACCTCGCACCACATCTCCAATTGCATAGATATTATCTACATTGGTTTGTAAATGCTCGTTTACCTTCACTCTACCTTTATCATCAAGTTCAACTCCTGCAGCATCTACGTTCAAACCAATTGTAAAAGGTTTTCTTCCTACAGAAACAAGGCAGTAATCTCCTTTTATCTCGATTTCCTTATCTTTTTTATCATCTGCTTTTATCGTGATCTCGTCACCGTTTCTTTCAACAGACTTCACTTTGGTACTTACGTGGAATTTGATTCCCTGCTTCTTTAAAACTTTCTGCAGCTCTTTGGAAAGTGCGCTATCCATAGTAGGAATGATACGATCCAAATATTCAACAACCGTTACTTCAGCTCCCAGGCGATGATAAACCTGCCCCAATTCCAGCCCGATCACACCACCACCAATTACGATCATGTGTTTAGGAACCTCTTTAAGTTTAAGTGCTTCCGTAGAAGTGATCACTCTTTCCTTATCCAGTTCAATAAAAGGAAGACTTGCCGGTTTAGAACCTGTGGCAATAATAATTTTTTTCGCTTCTATAGTTTTGGTATCTCCTTCTCCTTCGATCTTGATGTGAGTCTTATCTTCAAAAGAACCTACTCCTTCATAAACATCGATCTTGTTCTTATCCATAAGGAATTTCACTCCGTCACAGGTTTGCTGAACAACAGATGATTTTCTATCCATCATTTTTTCCAGGTTAAGCTTTACCTCTCCCGGAATTTCGATACCATGGTCTTCAAAATGTTTGATCGCATCCTCAAAATGGTGTGAGGAATCAAGTAGAGCTTTACTTGGAATACAACCTACGTTTAAACAGGTCCCACCAAGTGTGGAATATTTCTCTATGATCGCAGTTTTCATCCCAAGTTGTGCGCAGCGAATCGCAGCAACGTATCCACCTGGTCCCGATCCTATAACTGCAACATCATATGTACTCATAATTGTATGTTTTTACTAATTTTTGAACAAATTGATTACAAAAGTACGACTATTCTCTACAATGACCAATGCACCTGAGAGTCCTGACAAAATTTTAAGAATTACAGATTAATGATCGTGCTTTGCTTCACCTTGTTGATCGTAAAGACACTTTTTGTACTCCCAATATGATCCAGGCTGGTAAGCTTAGCTACCATAAATTCACGATATTCATCCATGTCTTTTACCAGAACTTTCAATATATAATCATAGTCTCCGCTCACATGTAAACATTCGATAACTTCGGGCAGACTGGTGATATCCTTTTCGAATTTTGTAAGTATTTCTTTTTTGTGCTGAATAAGTTTGATCTGGCAAAGAACCATAAAACCCTTCCCGACATTCTCCGGGTTCACCAATGCAACATATTTCGCAATGATTCCATCGCGTTCCAGCTTTTTAATACGTTCGTAAATCGCAGTAATTGAAAGTTTCAGGTCATTCGCAATCTCCTTATTCGTCTTTTTGCTATCCTCCTGAAGGTGCTTTAAAATTCTTTTATCTAGCTCATCAATTTTCATACGCCTATTTTTTTGGGTGTCTGAACTTAAAATTTTTCGGTTAAAATTATCTGCAGACTATAAAATTAGATATTTAATCTATAATACTACCACTTCATAGTTTTATATTCTACTCATACCTATATTACTTGTTCTTAAGTCGGTTTTATCAGAAATTTGAATATATAAATTCAGAAATCATGAAATACAAACCAGCAGATCACATTCAGGACTTACAATATTTTGGAGAATTTGGAGGTGTGAACCCTTCTATATCAGATTCTTCAACTTACACTTTTCTTTCAGCCAAAACCATGTTCGATACCTTTGAAGGTAATGCCGAAGGTTGTTACTTATATTCCCGGCATTCCTCCCCATCCAATCTTTATTTGGGCGAAGCACTCGCAGCAATGGAAGGAACAGAATCTGCTAATGTCTCTGCTTCCGGGATGGGTGCGATCACATCGGTTCTTATGCAGCTTTGCAATGCCGGTGACCATATTGTTTGTAGCAGAACCGTTTATGGCGGCACTTATGCATTTCTGAAGAATTTCGCACCAAAATTTGGCATTGAAACCACATTTGTAGATATCACTAAACCTGAATTGGTGCAGAATGCTCTTCAGAAGAATACAAAAGTGATCTACTGCGAGAGTGTGAGCAATCCATTACTTGAAATCGCAGATCTAGAAGCCCTGGCTAAAATCTCTAAAGCTTCTAATTCAAAACTGGTAGTAGACAATACATTTTCACCACTTTCTATTAGTCCGATTAAACTTGGTGCAGATGTGGTGATTCATAGTTTAACGAAATTTATCAACGGTAGCAGTGATACTGTTGGCGGAGTTGTTTGTGGCACTACGGAATTTATAAACGACCTTAGAAATGTAAATGATGGCGCAGCTATGCTACTGGGTCCAACTATGGATAGTCTGCGTGCTGCCTCTATTCTGAAAAATTTACGAACCCTACATATTCGCATGACGCAACATAGTCACAATGCAATGTTCCTGGCTCATAAATTTCAGGAGGATGGGTTGAAAACTGTATATCCGGGATTGGAATCCCATCCAGGACATGAAACTTTCAAAACCATGATGAACGAATCTTATGGGTTTGGCGGGATGCTGACCCTCGATGTTGGTTCACTGGATAAAGCAAATGAATTGATGGAACTTATGCAGGAAAGAAATCTGGGCTATCTGGCTGTAAGTTTAGGATTTTACAAAACCCTGTTCAGCGCGCCCGGAACTTCAACCTCTTCGGAAATTCCTGAAGAAGAGCAGAAAGAAATGGGATTAAGTGATGGTTTAATTCGATTTTCCATAGGGTTGGATAATGATATTGCAAGAACTTATGAAATGATGAAAGATTGTATGGAAGAAGTAGGTATTCTAAGTGCTGAAATGGTCTAAAATTTTGCAGGATTAAGCCGAATGTCGTAAAATTACGTTCATAAAAATATGAACAACATTAACGACCGGTTATAAATTTCCAAGCCTTAAGGTAGATCTGACGATTTTCAGAATACCCTAAGGCTTTATTTATGCCTTAAAAATAGAATCTCCTGAATGGAAAACTCTGCTGCAAATCCTGAAAATGAACCTGTAATTGAGAATAAGGAATTAAGTATCTGGGAAGCATTAATTCCGGTACTTATTCTTGTTGCTATGTTAGCTTTCAATGTTTTCGTTTTCGGTGATGATGCTCTTGGAGGTTCTAACCAATTCATTCTATTACTTGGAGGAGCCGTTGCCGCGATCGTTGGTTACTTCAATAAAGTAAAGTTTGATACCATGGTTGATGAAGTTGCCGGCAATATTCAAAGCACTTCCGGAGCGATTCTTATTTTATTGATGGTAGGAGCTCTCGCAGGAACCTGGCTTATTAGTGGAATTATCCCTACTATGATCTATTACGGACTATTAATTCTAAATCCTACGATTTTTCTGGCTGCCTGTGTTGTTATATGTTCTGTGATCTCTGTGGCTACAGGAAGTAGCTGGACAACTTCAGCTACCGTTGGTATCGCCCTGATCGGGATCGCTGATGCGCTGGGAATTGGATTGGGCATGACGGCGGGTGCAATTCTTTCTGGAGCCTATTTTGGGGATAAAATGTCTCCTTTAAGTGATACTACAAATCTTGCTCCGGCTATGGCGGGAACAGATCTTTTTACACATATAAAATATATGGCATTAACCACAGTGCCTACGATCACAATTACCCTTATTGCCTTTATAATTATCGGACTTAACCTGGACACGAGTGGAACTACTGATACATCTGCAATACTGGCTTCCATAGAAAAAAGCTTTACCATCACGCCATGGTTGTTCATTGTACCAGTGATCGTCATATTTCTGATCGTTAAAAAAACATCCCCGCTTATCGCATTATTAGTTGGAACTCTTGCCGGAGCGGTTGCCGCTCTTATTGTACAACCAGACATTGTACTGGCAGTAAGTGGAATGAATGAACTTAATTTTATTAGTGGATATAAAGGACTCATGAATGCCATCACGGTAGACACCGCGGTAGAAACCGATTCTGAAACTCTTAATGACCTGTTTGCTTCCAGCGGAATGCAGGGAATGCTAGGAACTATCTGGTTGATCATTTGTGCCATGGTATTTGGCGGAATTATGGAAGCAATTGGAGCCTTATCCAGAATCAGTAAAGCCCTTCTGAATCTATTCCATACCACCTTTGGATTGTTTGCTAGTACCGTATTTAGTTGTCTTGCCTTGAACGTAACCGCTTCAGACCAATACCTGGCTATTGTAGTACCGGGAAAAATGTTTGCAAAAGCTTATAAGGATAAAGGCCTTGCACCGGAAAACCTTAGTCGTAGTCTTGAAGATTCGGGAACAGTGACTTCTGTACTTATTCCATGGAATACTTGTGGAGCTTATCATAGTGGAGTTCTGGGTGTTCCTGTACTTTCCTATGCTGGTTACGCTTTCTTCAATTATTTGAGTCCATTTATGACCCTTCTTTTCGCTGCCATCGGACTAAAAATTAGAAAAATTTCTACCAAATAATCATTGTCAAAACCTTAGAATAACTGCTAAATTTCTGAGTATTTGATGGTTATAGAGTGTCGCTATCATTGATTTTACAATGCATAGACAGGCTCTATTGTGTGATAAAATCATAAAATTTGAAAGCTCCTGAAAACGCAGTAAAGATGATACTTTTGCAGCGTACAAAAAGAACATTTTTAATTTTAAAAAATATAATAATATGGCTTTAGTAGGAAAAAAATTTCCAAATCTTAGTGTAGACGCAATGAACGAAATGGGTGATACTTTCAAATTAAACATTTTGGAAGAGGCTCAGAAGAATAATAAGAAAGTTCTATTATTCTGGTACCCAAAAGACTTTACGTTCGTATGTCCTACAGAGCTACATGCATTTCAAAATGCAATGGCTGAGTTCGAAAAGAGAAATGTAATGGTAGTTGGAGCATCTTGTGATACTCCTGAAGTTCATTTCGCATGGTTGAACACTCCTAAGGATAATGGTGGAATTGAAGGTGTAACTTACCCAATTCTTGCAGATAGCAACCGTAATCTAAGTTCAAGACTTGATATCCTTGACATCATGAGCGAAACTTATGATGATGAAACAGGAGCTGTAACTCTTGAAGGTGATAACGTGACTTACAGAGCAACTTACCTGATCGATGAGGAAGGAACAATTTTCCATGAAGGTGTAAACCATATGCCACTTGGGAGAAACGTCAACGAATTCCTAAGATTGATTGATGCTTATACACACGTACAGGAGAAAGGTGAGGTTTGTCCAGCAAACTGGGAAGAAGGTAAAGAAGGAATGAATGCAGACCGCGAAGGAGTTGCATCATACTTAAGCCTTAACTAAGAAGTGTCCCTGAATTAATAATATTAAAAAAATTGCTATGATTAAGGAATTAGATCAGGATAACTTAAGTGAGATTGTAAATGATAATGATACTGTGGTAGTACAGTACATGGCGGGATGGTGTGGAAACTGTCGTTTAATGAAGCCAAAATTCAAGAAGTTATCTGCAGAGCATGAAAATGCACAGTTTATTCTTGTTGATGCTGAAAAGTATCCGGAATCGAGAAAACTGGCGAAAGTGGATAACCTTCCAACATTTGCAACCTTTAAAAATGGAAGTTTTAAGAATCAGGTTCAAACGAATAAGTTTGACCAATTAAAAAACTTAGTAGATGAAGTTACCAGTAATTAAGCATTTACAGCGAAACAACGATGTAAACAAACTTGAAAGTACGATTGATGTACTCGAAAGCTTTACCGAACACCGTTCAGTTTCTGAAGAAGAAATGGACGTGATTGGTGAATTACTTACAAATCTTTGTGGTGCTGTAGAAGTGCATAAAATGATAGAAGACGGTACTCCTGAAAGGGATGCTGCTAATAATTTTGTCAAGAAAGTTTTAGGGTCTATAGACAAATAATCCTTTTTGATAAACCAGATAGCAAAGGCTGTTTCATTGTGAAACAGCCTTTGTTGTTTTATGATAATTTTAGTAATAACCGAAACACAATCCTATAAATTTAGCAATCTAATATATGAATAGAAATGGCAAAGATTGAACTTGGTGGAGAAACTGTAACTACATACGGCTCACTTCCAGCACTAGATGAGAAAGCTCCTCATTTTGAATTAATTAAATCTGATCTTTCGATTGGAACCCTGGATGATTTTAAAGGAAAGCGAGTTATTCTCAATATCTTTCCAAGTATTGATACCGGAGTTTGCGCGACTTCAGTTCGCAACTTCAACAAGAGAGCTTCAGAATTAAAAGATACCGTAATACTTTGTATTTCCAGGGATCTGCCTTTTGCTCAACAAAGATTTGTAAGCGATGAGGAATTGAACCAGGTCGTAAATTTATCAGATTTTCGTGATAGAAATTTTGGTAAGGACTATGGTGTTGAAATTCTTGACGGACCCTTTGAAGGTTTATTATCTCGTGCAGTAGTGGTTCTTGATGAAGATGCTAAAGTGATACATTCCCAGCAAGTACCTCAAATCGAGGATGAACCAGACTATCTTGCTGCGCTGAAAACACTGTTATAATGAAAAACACTTTCCTCGGAAAGAGAATCAGAGGAGGAGGATACGCCTTAAAAGGTGCACTACTGCTGCTTAGCCATGAAGCCAGCATACAGGTGCAATTTGTCATTTCGATTTTGGTTTGCATTGCGGGTTGGTATTTTGATATTACCAGAACAGAATGGATGTTTCAATTCGTAGCAATTGGAATGGTCATGTCTGCAGAAGGATTGAATTCAGCCATAGAAGCAATGGCAGACTTTGTACATCCCGACTTTCATAATAAGATCGGGCATATTAAAGACATTGCTGCAGGTGCTGTGTTTATCGCTGCAATAATCGCGATCGTCATCGCGGGATTTATCTATATTCCTTATTTAACCAGTTAATACCCCACTACATGAAGCAGTATCTAATATATGTTCTCTGCCTGTGTACCGTATTTTCTGTTACAACTCAGGAACTGCCGGAATTGGACATAGATCTTAAGAATTATGAATATCCTTATAATGTAAATTTTCTCGAACTTAATATTCAGAACAGCACCTATTCTATGGCTTATATGCACATAGAGGCGGAGAATCCAAATGGTGAAACCGTAGTCTTATTACACGGCAAAAATTTCAACGGCGCATACTGGCAAACTACCATAGATACTCTTCAAAAATCAGGGTACAATGTGCTGGTGCCAGACCAGATAGGGTTTGGAAAGTCCAGCAAACCAGAACATTTCCAGTATACGTTTCAGCAACTGGCAGAAAACACCAAAAAGCTTATCGATACACTTGGGATCGCGAAGACCTCTATTTTAGGTCATTCTATGGGAGGCATGCTGGCCACCCGTTTTGCTTTGATGTATGCCGAAATAACTAGTAAACTTGTTTTACTCAACCCAATAGGACTTGAAGACTGGAAGACCAAAATTCCATATCAAAGTATAGACGACTGGTATGAGCAGGAATTGGATAAAAACTACCAGGGTATCAAGTCATACCAGCAGGAAAGCTATTATGCTGGCGATTGGAATGATGATTATGCACAGTGGGCTAAATTACTTGCGGGATGGACATTGAATGAAAAGTATCCATTGATAGCCTGGAATGCCGCACTCACCTATGATATGATCCTTACGCAACCTGTAGTTTATGAGTTTAAGAATCTGCAAATGCCAACATTATTAATCATTGGGACCCGGGATCGAACAGCTTTGGGTAAAAACCTGGTGAGTAAGAAAGTAAAAGCGAGCATGGGATTATACGATGAACTCGGAGAAATAACCGAAAACAAAATACCGAATGCGAAATTGGTGGAAATTCCAGATACCGGACACTTACCACATATTGAAGCTTTCGATAAATTTACAGCAGCACTTCTACCCTACTTAAAGAATAAATAGTAAAACCAGTCGTTTACGACTTGTAATCGGGGCAACTTTGAAAATTGAAGTTTTTTTTCCTTAATTTGGATAAGGCTAATTTGTATTTTTGCCGAAATTCGTCAACCTACCTATGGCCAAAAAGAAACCTAAGACCAGGAAAACAACAAAAAAATCCAGTAAATTATCTTTTAGCCTCAACAGGCAGCAAAAAGTAGTGCTTGGAAGTTTTCTTATGCTATTTGGTCTGGGTCTTATAGTCGCCTTCATATCTTTTCTTTTTAACTGGCAGGCAGACCAGAGCGTACTCCAGGAACTTGGGAATCGTGATGTTGAAGCCAGGAACTGGTTGAGTAAATTTGGTGCATCTGTAAGTGATTTTTTCGTATATAAAGGCTTCGGACTAGCCTCTTTCTCTATCGCATTTTTAATACTGTTAAGCGGCATTTATTTATTCTTTGGATTTAAGATTTCCAGCCTGAGGAAATACTGGTTCTGGGGAATTCTGGTGATGATCTGGCTCTCTGTAGTTCTTGGTTATTTTGCTGAAAAAAATGCACTTCTGGGAGGTAGAATCGGTTATGAAACCAATGATTTTTTACAGGATTATCTTGGCTTCTTCGGAAGCATTCTATTAATGCTATTTCTGCTAATTGCTTACCTAGCGATACGACTCAAAGTCACACCGGAAATGGTTGGTTCTTACCTTAATTCTGGTAAACAGGAACTTCAGACCGCAATGCAAAAGCATCAGGCCAGTGTTTCAGAAACTGAAGAAGAAATTGAATGGAAAAAAGAATTAGTCTTACCAAAAGACGAAGAAAAACCGGCAGAAGTTGACCTAAGCAGCAAACCTGAAAAGAAGCCTGAGAAGAAAAACAGCCCGGAAGCTATTCCGAAGATGGAAGTAAAAGCTCCGGTGGAAGAGGATAATGTGGCAATGGAAGTTGAAGCTGCTCCTGAAGAGGAAGAAGAAGATAACCTGAGTCAGAAACTGGTAAAGGATTTTGGTGAATTTGACCCAACCCTGGAGCTGAAGAATTACAAATTTCCCACGATCGAACTGCTTAAAGATTACGGCGGTACTATCACGATCAACCAGGAAGAACTGGAAGAAAACAAGAATCGTATCGTTGATACGCTCAAGAATTATAAGATAGAAATTGCACAGATCAAAGCAACCGTTGGTCCAACAGTAACCTTATATGAGATCGTCCCTGAAGCCGGGATTCGTATTTCGAAGATCAAAAATCTTGAGGATGATATTGCTCTTTCGCTTTCTGCACTTGGAATCAGAATTATTGCTCCAATTCCGGGTAAAGGAACCATTGGTATTGAAGTACCAAATAAAAATGCCAGCATAGTATCCATGCGTTCGGTGATCGCTTCACCTAAATTTCAGAATGCAGAGATGGAATTACCGCTAGCTTTGGGTAAAACGATAAGTAACGAAACCTTCGTAGTCGACCTGGCGAAAATGCCACATATGTTGATGGCGGGTGCTACCGGACAGGGTAAATCTGTTGGTTTGAATGCAATTCTAACATCGCTGCTATATGCCAAGCATCCTGCTGAAGTAAAATTTGTCCTGGTAGATCCTAAAAAAGTAGAACTTACCTTATTCAATAAGATAGAGCGCCACTACCTCGCAAAACTTCCAGATGATGGTGAAGCGATCATCACAGATAATACAAAAGTGATCAACACCCTGAATTCTTTATGTATCGAAATGGATGATCGATACAATCTTTTAAAGGATGCCATGTGCCGTAACTTAAAGGAATACAATACGAAGTTCAAGGCAAGAAAGTTAAATCCGAACGACGGACACAAATTCCTGCCATATATCGTTTTGGTAGTGGATGAATTTGCAGATTTGATCATGACCGCCGGGAAGGAAGTGGAAACGCCAATTGCCAGACTGGCGCAGCTAGCACGTGCTATTGGAATTCATTTGATCATTGCAACTCAAAGACCTTCGGTGAACGTAATTACCGGAATCATAAAGGCAAACTTCCCGGCCAGAGTAGCTTTCAGAGTAACGTCCAAGATCGATTCCAGGACTATTCTGGATAGCCAGGGAGCAGATCAATTAATTGGTCGTGGAGATATGTTGTTTACGCAGGGGAATGAACTTAAGAGACTACAGTGTGCATTTGTGGATACTCCAGAGGTAGACAAGATCACCGAATTCATTGGTTCGCAAAAAGCTTACCCTGAAGCTCACCTGCTTCCGGCCTACGAAAGCGAGGAAAGTGGCACAGGACTTGATATAGATGTGAGCGAGCGAGACAAGCTGTTTCGCGAAGCTGCAGAAGTAATCGTAACCGCCCAGCAGGGCTCAGCTTCTTTGCTTCAGCGTAAATTGAAACTTGGGTATAACCGTGCAGGTAGAATAATAGATCAACTGGAAGCCGCTGGCATCGTTGGTCCGTTTGAAGGAAGTAAGGCAAGACAGGTTTTAATTACAGATATGGTAGCGCTCGATCAACTATTAAATGAAAAACCAGACTAAAAAAATTAGAATGAAAAGATTAGTATTTATTTTGGCAGCTATACTCAGTTTTGGAGTACAGGCGCAGGAAGCATCAAAAGCTCAGAAATTACTAAATGATGTTTCAGCAAAGGTGAGGAATTATGACAATATGGTTATAGAATTCAAATATTCACTGGAAAATGAAGCTGAGAATGTGAGCCAGGAAACTCGAGGAGATGTTAGTATTGACGGGGAAAAATACTTGTTGAATTTAATGGGAACCACGCAGATGTTTGACGGTAAAAAGATCTATACGATCATTCCGGAAGATGAGGAGATCAACATTTCCAATTATGTTGAGGAAGATAGCAACAGTATTACACCTTCAAAAATGTTCACATTTTATCAAAATGGGTATAACTACAAGATGGATATCACTCAGAATGTGAAAGGCAGAGAGATCCAGTATGTAAAACTTACACCAAAAGATAGCAAAGCTGAGATCAAGAATATTCTTCTTGGGATCGATACTCAAACCAAGCATATTTACAATATGATCCAGACCCAGGAGAACGGAACTAAAGTGACGATCACTGTGAAAAGTTTCAAGACAGATCAACCACTTGCAAAAAATCTATTTACCTTTAACGAAGCTAGATACAGCGACTTTTATATCAATAGATTAGACTAAATTGAAGATACTCGACCGGTACATACTTACCAGCTTTTTAAAAACATTTTTCTCGGTCTTCATAATACTGATGTTCATCTTTGTACTCCAAACGATATGGTTGTACATAGGTGAACTTGCTGGTAAAGACCTGGATACAGAAGTAATCCTGAAGTTTTTACTTTACTTCTCACCTAAGCTGGTGCCTTTAGTGTTACCGCTCACCATTCTGCTTACTTCCATCATGACTTTCGGTTCTTTTGCTGAAAATTATGAATTTGCCGCCATGAAGTCTTCAGGTATTTCTTTAGGTCGCGCAATGCGTAGTCTTACCGTATTTATAGTTTTGGTAAGTCTTACTGCGTTCTTTTTCGCCAATAATGTGATTCCCGCAGCAGAATTCAAATCGATCAATCTTCGAAAGAATATAGCTCAGTTAAAGCCTGCCATGGCTATTTCTGAAGGAATTTTCAATGATATTGGAACTTTTAATATTAAAGTAGAAGAAAAAAGTGGTGAGAATGATCAGTTTCTTACCGATGTAATTATTCATCAGAAGGAGAAAAGTGGTGGAAATACTACGGTGATCAAAGCGCGAGAAGGCGAACTGGTTGGAAGTACTAATTCTGATGTACTTTCTCTAATTCTGAAGGAAGGAAACTACTACGATGAAGTAACACCTTCAGATTATCAAAAGAGGAAAAGAAAACCATTTACGAAGACCTATTTTGACGAATATATCATCAATATAGATCTCTCGAATTTCAATAATGTAGATCTGGAGGATCAAAACTATAATTCCACTCACGGAATGTTGAAAATTTCAGAACTGAGTGAAAGCATAGATTCATTTTCAGTCAACTACAACACTAAATTGGCTAGCCTTAAATCTAATATGTATGATCGTTCCGGGATCGTTAATGTTCAGAATAATTTAAAGCCGAAGGATACTGTTGTTTCTACTGAAGAAAGCATCCTTTCACATTACAACACTTACGATGCGGCACAAATTTCCAACCTGGCACTAGGAACTGTAAACAGCGCTATTGCCCATCTGGGAATGCAGAAGCAGGAGTTTAGAAACAATGTAAAGCAAATCAATAAATTTGAAATCGCATTACATGAAAAATATGCTCTTGGAATTGCCTGTATCGTACTATTCTTTGTAGGAGCTCCTCTTGGAGCCATTATCAGGAAAGGTGGAATTGGTTTACCTATCGTAGTTGCGATCCTGCTCTTTCTTACTTATCACTTTATAGGGATTTTCACGAAAAATTCAGCAGAGAATGGAAGTGTTCCTGCTTTTGTGGCTACATGGCTGCCTACCTGGATCATGCTCCCGCTTGGTGTTTTCCTAACATACAGAGCTACCACAGATCAGGGATTATTAGCTTTTGACAGCCTTACAGATCCTATAAAAAAACTCTTCAAAAAAGCCGGAGCGATTCGGAACAAAAGTAAATCATAATAAATATCTTTGCAGCCATAAAATTGGAACTATGGCAGAGGTAGAAAACAACCAGTATCAGGTCAAACTAGATACTATTCAGGAAGCTATTGATGATATTCGCGCCGGGAAGGTGATCATTGTAGTAGATGATATCGACCGGGAAAATGAAGGTGATTTTCTAGCCGCTGCAAAAATGGTTACTCCAGAGATGATCAATTTCATGGCTACTCATGGCCGCGGACTCATTTGTGCTCCTTTGACCGAGAAAAAATGTAATGATCTAAAACTGGAAATGATGGTTGGTAATAATACCGATCCTATGGAAACCGCATTTACGATTTCGGTTGACCTGAGAGGAAAAGGTGTAACTACGGGTATTTCAGCTTCAGACAGAGCTCAAACCATCAAAAGCCTGATAGATCCTGAAACAAAACCGCAGGATCTTAACAGACCAGGACACATTTTTCCGCTGAAAGCCAAAGAAGGTGGAGTTTTACGTAGAACAGGTCATACCGAAGCAGCGATAGACTTTGCAAGACTTGCCGGTTTCGAACCTGCCGGAGTCATCGTGGAAATCATGAATGAAGATGGAACCATGGCGCGTTTACCTCAGTTGCTGGAAGTCGCCAAAAAGTTTGATCTAAAGATCGTTTCTATCGAAGATCTTGTTGCCTATAGAATGCAGCATGATAGTCTTATAGAGAAAAAAGAGGATTTTGAGCTGGATACAAGATTTGGAAAATTCAGGCTTCGCGCTTACAAACAAACTACCAATTCACAGGTTCATATAGCATTGACTAAGGGTTCATGGAAGACCGACGAAGACATTCTTGTACGAGTGAATTCAACCATGGTAAACAATGATATCCTAGGCACTTTGACTAATAATGCAGATAAAAAACTGGATGGAATGTTTAAGGCGATCAACGATGAAGGTCGTGGTGCGATCGTTTTTATTAATCCGGCTAACCCATCTCCAAACCTCTTATCCAGGATTACGGAATTGAAAGAAAGTCAGAAGCAAGGAGAAATTAAAGCGCCTCCAGTGAAGATGGACATTAAAGATTTTGGAATTGGAGCACAGATTCTTCATGATCTTGAAATCCATAAGATCAGGTTGCTATCAAATTCTCAGCAAACTAAAAGAGTCGGAATGATTGGTTACGGTCTGGAGATCAAAGAATACGTAGAGTATTAATCCATTTCAATGATCACCTCTTCCAGCGGGCGACGTACTTTTTTTAATTCTGAAAAGAAATCATCCTTAGCACGATAACCGACGGGAAGTACAAGTACCGACTGCAGATTTTTATCTCCAAGTTTAAGGAAATCATCATATTTTTCAGGCTCAAAACCTTCCATGGGACAGGCGTCTATTTCTTCAGTAGCGCATACGGTCAACAGTGTTCCTAAAGCCAGGTATGCCTGATTACGGGCCCATGCTTCAATTTCTTCGATTGCCTTATTCTTAAAATCATCTACCAGAAAATTGTGAAAAGGCTGTAAAAGCTCATCTGGTGTGTCTCTTAAATTCTTGACACGTTGGAAGTATCCTGATATAAACTTCTCATCTACATTTTTTTCAGTACAGATCACCAGTACATGAGAAGCGGTACTTACCTGCTGCTGATTCATTGAGAATTCTGTAAGCTGTTTTTGAACCTCTTTATTGCTAATTACCAGCATCTTTAATGGTTGTAACCCATAGGAAGTGGCAGTGAGATTAAATGCATGCTTAAGGATCTCCAGTTTTTCTTCGGAAAGAATTCTGGAATCATCAAACTTTTTAGTAGCGTAACGCCAGTTCAGCGCTTTTAAATTACTCATAATTATGATCTTAAAATACAAAGGTACACAATGATGAAAAGAACATTTACGTTAGCTATCGATTAATCTGATACATCCAATTATTTATGGCTATCTTCGACCTTATATTCATCCAGAGAAATGAAAAAACTTAAAAAATTCATCTTATTCTCTGTCATTGGAATTGTGCTTATCATCTTTACCATCCTGGGTATTGAAGCCATTTTCTTGAGACACACTTCAGAAGATATTTATTCTGATATTTCTAAAATACCTCCCAGAGAGACAGTAATTGTTCTGGGTGCAAGTGTCCATTCTGATGGTAAATTATCTCCAATTTTAAAGGATCGCGTAGATACCGCTATTAAATTATATCGCAGTAACAAGGTCAAGAATTTTCATGTAACTGGTGATCATCGAACCGAAGATTATAATGAGATCGCTGCCATGGTTTCCTATCTTCGGGAACGAGGTATTCCTCAAAACCGGATTACCTCAGATCACGCAGGACTGGATACTTATGACAGCATGTACAGGGCGGGAAAACTTTTCAATATAGAGAATGCTACTGTTGTTACTCAAGAATTCCATTTGCCCAGAGCACTTTTCATTTCGGATCAGCTGGGATTTAATTACTTCGGTTTTACGGCAGATCAACGTACTTACCAAACCGAATACAGGCTGAAGCAAAGAGAGAAACTGGCAAATGTTAAGGCTCTCTGGGAAGTTTTGATCAATAAAGAACCCAGTACGATGGAATACAGGCTCGATTCTTCCGAAGATTAATCTGAAGCTTTTTTAAGTATATTCGTAGTAATTAACTTTAAAACCAAAATTATGTTACAATGGATTATCCATATCGTACTGGATGCAGTCGTCCTGCTAATCGCTGCGAAATTTCTAAGTAAAGTTCATCTTAATGGCTTCAAATCTGCACTGATTGTTGCATTGATCATTGGAGTATTAAGCTTTCTATTGAGCTGGTTACTTACCGCCGTATTAAATATTGCTACACTCGGAATTTTCTACTTCCTTGGACTAGGCTTTATCACTCGAGTGGTCGCCTATGCGATCGTAATAGAAATAGCAGACAAATTAACTTCAGATTTCAAAACTGAAGGTTTTCTACCAAGCTTGTGGTTAGCGATCCTGATCGCAATCGTAGGAGCGATTGTAGATGCACTTTTATTTTAAAAATATCACCGGGTGAGATGTTTCACCCGGTTTTTTCTTCCCCACCACACTATAAATCCTGTAACAGGTAAACTTGCGACAAAAATGCTCAGAATAAATGCGATGATCTTCCCGGTCATCCCGAAATACTGACCTGTATGAATACCGTAACTCATTTCCTGTAGTTTTAAACCAGTACTTTTAGATTCATATGGCTGTTCCTGTAGTAATTCAGCAGTTTGTGGATGAAAATAATAGTTGGATTGGTGATCGTAGTCCAGAGATTCGGTATAGGCTCCGGTAACCACCGGATGATGGTCACCTTCTGTCCACACAAAATACATTTCATGTCCAGGCGCTTTCTCTTGAGTTTCAACAAAAGCTATATCTATAGGCTCCTCTGAAATTCGTGGTTTCTGCACAATATTTTCAATATGATGATCACTTTCTACATCTTCACCTAGATTTCCCGCAAAATAAAGCCCATCTTTCACCCAATCATACGAAAAATATAAACCGGTGATGGCTACAACAATGGCAAGAATATGAAGATAGAATCCGCTGATATTGTGCAGGTCATAATTCACTCTTCTCCAACGAGCATTCCATTTAATTTTCAGACTCTTCTTTAAATTCTTAAGTTTCTTAGGCCACCATAGAATAACTCCTGTGATCATCATCAGAATAAATATCAAAGTTGATATACCTACTACCTGCCTGCCAATTTCCTCAGGTAACAAAAGATACATGTGCAGTGCTTTTACGATCTCGAAAAAATCCTTTGTAAAATCCTGAGAATACAACCATTCACCTGTGTAAGGATTCAGATAAAAGTAATAGGGAGTTTCTTCATATACTCCGTAAACCGCGACTGGTCTGTCCTGCCCCGCATAGAGTACAAAATCATCTGTAGTTCCGGGATATTTCGACTGTACAATCTCCTTAATTTTAGATGGTGCCAAATATTCACTATCCTGCTGTTCTACAAATCGGTAGTCGTAGATCGCATCTTTAATTTCATCATGGAATACATAAATACATCCGGTAATTGCAACTACAAATACAATAATCCCCGTTAATAGACCCAACCAGAGATGGATTCTGCCAGCCCATTTTCTAAGTGTATTTCGTTTCTGTTTTTTCTTCATAATACTTAAAAAAAAGGAGATCACCATTACGGCGATCTCCAGCTAACTCAAACTAAAATTTATAGGTAAGTGCGGCAGCGAAATTTCTCGGTGCCTGAGGATTTATTGTTGACCATCCGTTGAAATAATCTTCATTCGTTAGATTATTCAATTTCAGGTTGATCGAAAATTTATCTACATCATAGAAAACAGCTGCATTTAGTACTGTATAAGATGGAAGTGTAAATACACCCGCCGTGTTGCGATTAAAAATCATGTTTTCACTGGCGTAGTTACCTCCAAAGCCAAGACCGAATCCTTCAGCTACACCGGTAGTAAATTTATAGCTTGCCCAAAGGTTTGCCAGAGTCTCAGGTCCCGCAGATTCAGGTCTTCTTCCGAGGAAATCATCATTTTCTGAAGCTTCGGTCACTTCACTATCATTGTGACTGATTCCTGCGACAAGATTTAATCCATCTATTGGACTAGCAGTTAATCTGGCTTCAAAACCGCGACTGTATTGAGTCCCATCCTGATTTACATTAATACCATTACCCAGTACAATGTTTTCAACCTGGATATCATAGTAACTCAGGGTTGCGAAGAGCTTATCGTTAAAAAAGTTAAGCTTCGTTCCAAATTCAAATTGAGTAGCATGTTCAGGATCAAAAGTTATTCTGTTTGTTTCCCCAGTATCCTGATTGAAAACTTCTGAAGGTGCTACGTTACTAAAACCATCCATATAATTGGCAAATATGGAAACCCGATCTAAAATTGGCTGATATACCACTCCGAATTTAGGTGAAAGTGCAGTTTGACTATTGCTATCATTTTCGAACTTGTCTATTCGTAAACTGGCCATGGCAGATAATGCCGGAGTAATATTTAATACATTAGATACATAAGCACTATAAATATCCTCTTTAACAGTATTATTATTACGATTTGTGTTCGCTAAAAGACCATCAACTGCCGCTGTGGAAAGAATTCCGCTGTCTCCATTTGTAATATAATTCGCTTGCTCCGTGATACCATAAACGCTTTCGTTCACATTCTGCAGACCTGCATTTCCAATATAAATATTTCCGTTGCCTACATAACCGGTACCATTATCTATGGTTTCCCGTTGAAAATAGTCTAAGCCAGCTACCATCCTATTTCTCATTCCGAAGATCTCAAAATCACCTATAAAGTTTTGCTGAAGATCTGTAGTAAGGGTCATGGAATTCTGATTATTCATATACCTTGTAAACACAACTCCTTCATCAAGACCTTGGTAAAATCTGGTGGTTTCATAGAGGTAAGAATAATAACCTTCAGACTTTGAACTTCCCCGAGAAATAGCAGTTTGAGAAGTCCAGTTTTCAGATAACTTATAAATCATCTGGCCTTGCAGACTATAAGTTGGATTTTTTAATGTTAGATCGTTACTGGTGTAGGATCTATTCGAATTGTAACCTAATTCTTCAATATTTGTTGCTATCAAAGGTGCTCCCCTATCTACAAATAGCATCGTAGGATTTGTAGACTCTCCATTATAAAATTCAGTATTGATTAAAAAAGAAAGTCTGTCGCTTACCTGATAACTTAAAGATGGCGCGAAGAAAAAAGATTTCGAAAATCCTGCGTCCTGAAAAGAATTTTGAGTTTGATATGCAGAGTTAATTCGTAGAGCCACATCTCCATCTTCATCTAATGGTGTATTTACATCAGCGGCAACTCTGTTAAGTCCATAGCTACCGAGAGTATAAGTAATATTTCCGCCAAAATAATCGTATGGCTTTTTTGTGGTGATATTGATCAATCCTCCATATGAAATAAGACTGCTTCCATACAAAGTCCCGGATGGACCTTTTATAACCTCAATATTTTCGATATTAGCGGGATCAGGACTGCCATTGGTAAGAGCTGGCAGGCCATTAACCATTGTTGGCTGTACAGGAAAACCTCGAAGCGAAAAATAACCTGCGCCGTCTCCGCCTCTACCTGTTGATTCCCATAATTTGGTAATTCCAGAACTATTTTTTAGAGCATCATCAAAATTTGTGATAATCTGCTGCTCTAACAACTCTGAAGTTATATTGTCATAGACCTGCGGATTCTCTATATTTTTTAAAGGTAGTTTGGAAACATATACACTTTTAGCACGATCATATTCAATGGAACTTCCGTTACCCTGGATTACTACTTCCTCCAATTGTTCTTCACCTGATTGCAAAACAATAACCGGAAGATTGGTCATTGCACCTGGCTTTACGGTAATAGCAATTTCCTTTGGCTCATATCCAACATAAGATATCCTTAAAAGATAATTTCCTTCAGGAACGCTTTCGATTAAATAAGAACCTTTTAGATCTGTTTCTGTTCCAATTTCTGTACCCTGAACATCTACATTTGCTGCCGAAATTGCCTCTCCTTTTGAATTAGTAATCTTTCCCTTGATATTCCCAGAATTCTGAGCAAATGCGCTGTATCCAAAGAAGATAAATAGTAGTAGTAATTTATGATTCATCTGTTTAATTTTATTTAGACTTGTTATAAATAGTGATGCAAACATACTGAAGGATTTCGAGTTTCAAAACCTTATTTAGAATAATTTTAAATAAAAATGTATAAATGTTTGATACTGAAGATCTTCAGAATTAATACAATATTAAAGTGTGCGCAACTTGATTATAGTATTTTTGCAGCTTCTAAATTTGCAGATATGATTAAGTTTATAGTAACCGACGTTGATGGCACCCTATTAAATGATCAGCATGAGATTCATCCTGATTTCTGGAAAATGGAGGAAGAATTGAGTGCTAAAGGCATACAATTCTCCATCGCCAGCGGCCGACAGTTTTATAATCTGGAAAGTAAATTTGAAAGAATTAAGCACCGAACCATGTTCTTTGCAGAAAACGGTACTTATGTTTCATTCAAGGGTAAAGAGCTTTATGTAAATCCTATAGAAAAGGATGCCGCTGTCAATTTTATAGAAATGGGCCGGAAACTGGAAGATACTTACGTTGTGCTCTGCGGAAAAGATTCAGCTTATATTGAAACCAGTGACAAGAAATTCATCGATCATATTTCTCAGTTTTATGAACGTTTAAAAGTTGTGGAAGATCTTACGCAAGTTGATGACACCTATTTAAAAGTTACCTACTGTAATTTTAATGGAGTTGAAGATAATACCTATCCACACTTTGTAGATTATACCGACCGCTTCAAAGTTGCCATCGCTGCAAAGATATTTATCGATATTACCGCTCTAAATGCTAATAAAGGGAATGCAATAAAAGGAATTCAGAAGGAAATGAATTTTACGGAAGAGGAAACATTGGTATTTGGAGATTATCTGAATGACCTTGAAATGATGAAGGTCTCTGCCCATAGTTATGCCATGAAAAATGCTCACCCTGAAGTTAAAGAGGCGAGCAAGTTCATTACCAGTCATGACAATAATGAGCATGGCGTGCTTAGGACGATCTCAGATCTGGGACTGGCAAGTTTTAGTTAACCATAAAAGTAGTACGATCTATCCCTGTATTTCCGGTTAAAGGATCGAATGCCTGGATGATTAATTTGTAAGAGCCTTTTTCTAAATTAGCACTTCCCGTAAAATTACTGGAACCTCCCTCCTGTTCCATTTTTATGGTTTTGGTATCTATGTTCTCACTTTTTAAGATCGCGGTCACTTCATACTGGTTCGCATCCCACAGACCACCTTGAGTGATAGGACAACCACACATCATAACAATATTTGCCTGAATTTTAATTTCTGAACTGGAATAGGATTGGTGTGTTTGAGGAGTTATAATGTCCACTACAAAGCCTGGTATTTTCAGGATGATTCCTTCACCGGTTATGTTTTTTCCAGGAAGCAGCCATAATTGAGTACTTGATTTTACAATAGCCTGCTTCTTGTTCCAGGGTGCGTAAGCTTCAATAGTCACAAATCTTGGTTCAGTTATCTGGACTTTAGTCTTAAAACCTGCCGTTTGATCGTCTGTAATTCGGATGCCCCTTTCATTAGGTTGCTTCATGATCTTTTCAGTAATACCAGTGCTTCCTTTGGTGATACCTTCTGCCAAGATTTCATTAGTCAAAGCGTCCTTGATCAGGATTTTAGCTCCGCCAATAGAAGAGCCTATAAATTTAGCGTCGCCGGCCTGCGCTCTTACCATAACTTCTACCTCCTGGGCAGAACTAATAGCAGAAATAGAAAATATTAGGACACAAAAAAACCGGTAAAAATTATTGCTATACATAGTAATGATCTTTACCGGCTAATTTAGGAAAACTAGTTTTATGCATCGGCTAATTCAGCATCCTTTGTTTTCGAAACAATATTGTGATAGTTCTTTGGATCTTCTTGATAATCAATTATATACTCCCTGATCGTATTTAGTTCATCCTGAGTAAGATCATTAGCTTTCATACTTTGCTTAAGATCCAACCATGGTTTGTTGGCGGAGTGGTCATATTCTCCAAATACCATAAAGGGCGTTCCGTTGTATTCTATGTCTGAATTTTCCAATTCCCACATGCTAGCCCAATCGAATATATATTTAGCATCATCCATATATAACCTTACACATCCATGACTCGCTGGATATCCGGGTAAAGCATATTGGTGTACCCCAACACCTTCAAAATTCATAAAATTGAAGTAATAAGGAAGTATCCATGAAGCATCTACCGTACTTACCTTTCTTTTCGCCTTGTAATTCCCATAATTAAGACCTGCCGGAGTTTGAGTTGAACCTTTCCCGGTACTAACCGGTCCCCATTTTACCAGTTCTCCATTTTCGTAAAGCCCGAATGCCTGGACTCTTTTGTTAATCAAAACTGTCTTAGGGATACAATGCAACTCCTGAAGATCTTCTGGAAACGGACTATAATTATTGAATTCTTCCGCAGCACATTCTGGAATTACAAGTGGACGGTTAGGACGTATTTTATTTTTTTCGATACGATTGATAGCAAGAACTGTCTTCAGTTCATCATCGTTATAGTTACTAAGCAAACTATCTATGGTCCCACGGGATTTCAGAGAATCCACCGAGTATTTTACTTCCTTACGGAAGATCTTTGCTTCTCTCTTGACAATAGGATTTTTCATACTCAATTCCGGAGATTGCTCCTCCTTAATTGGATCCTGAATTTGTGGATTGGAATTACAGGAGAACAACAAAATTCCGGCTAGTAGACTTAAATAACGAAAAGGTGTGATTGAACTGTTCATTGTAATTGTAGTTAGTTTTAAACAAAAGTACATGTGAACACGCCTATCTATTGCTAATCCTGAGTTAAGGCTTTGTTGGCTTTATGATAATTAACCAATTTTAAGAGCTTTTCCGTACAAGTTTTCCTAATATTTTAAGGTTTAGAGCTTTTTTCAAAGTGTCTGGGAAAATTTCAATTAATGTTGGTCTGGTTATTTATTCATCGTAATATTGCAATATAATTATATTGAATGGGAGTTACGAAGACCGATCTATTTTCTAAAGAACAGAATGAACTTGCGCGTTATGCCAAAGTACTGGCTCATCCTGCAAGAATTGCCATTCTTCAATTTCTTCTGAAATCGGATAGGTGTATTAACGGAGATCTGGTGAACGAACTTGGTCTTGCGCAGGCTACGATAAGTCAGCACTTACGTGAGTTGAAAAATGCCGGAATTATACAGGGATCCATTGAAGGAGTGTCTGTTAGTTATTGTATTAATACGACCAACTGGTATAAAATTCAGCAATTACTGAATGTCTTATTTGATGGTTTAAAGACACCCGAACCGAAGAATTGCTGCTAAAAAAATTTAAATATCAACATCGTAATATTACGATAAATCGAAGACTATGCTTTTATCAGAATTTAAAAAAGAACTTAAGAACTTAAGCCGACTATATTTTGAACTACCAGGCGGTGAGCTTGTACCATCTCACTTCCACGTGACTGAAGTTGGAAGTATTCGCAAGAATTTTATTGATTGTGGTGGTGTAATAAGAAATGAGCGCAAGGTATCTTTTCAGCTTTGGGAAGCCGATGACTACGATCACCAATTGCATCCGGAGAAATTAATGCAGATCATTTCCATTGCCGAAGAAAAACTTAACCTTCAGGATGTTGAAATCGAAGTAGAATATCAGGGGCAGAGTATTAATAAATATCATCTTGATTTTGACGGCGAAAAATTCCTTCTTTTAAATACAAAAACTGACTGCCTGGCAAAAGATAATTGTGGTGTTCCAGCATCCAAACCCAGAGTAAAATTAGCAAACGTCTCAGAGCAACAATGTTCTCCAAATTCAGGTTGCTGTTAATCACTTGATATGAAAAACATATATCCAGAACTTAGTTCAAAGATCAAAAACCTTGAAAAGTTATCCATTTCCGAAGAGAGAAAGAAGGTGCTTCAACCTTTAGTGGAATTCATCTCTAAAAAAATTGATTCAGAAGACACACTGCAACTCAATTTTATCTGCACACATAATTCCCGACGAAGTCAGCTCGCACAGGCCTGGGCTATGGCGGCATCAGATTATTATAAAATTCCAGCCAAGTGCTATTCTGGTGGGACAGAAGCTACTGCTTTCTTTCCGCAGGCCATAGTAACTTTGAGTGATTCTGGTTTTGGAATTGATGAAAAACCTGGTGATAATCCTCAAATCACGGTAGATACTGGAGCAAGTTCAAAAACTTTTTATTCAAAAATATTTGATGATGAAAAAAACCCGACGAAGAACTTCGCAGCGGTAATGACCTGTAGTCATGCAGATGAAAATTGCCCGTTCATAGTTGGCGCCGAATCCAGAATACCCTTGAACTACGAAGATCCCAAGAGCTTTGATGATACAGTTGAAATGGCAGAGAAATATATGGAACGAAGTGACCAGATAGGTTCTGAAATGCTATACGCCTTTAAAAAAGCAATATCCAATGGCTAAAAAACTGAACTTTCTTGATAAAAATCTAACGCTATGGATCTTTCTTGCTATGGCCGTTGGTGTGATCCTGGGCAACATCATCCCGGCAATTCCAGAGCAGATTAATGCAATGAGTTCCGGGTCTACAAACTGGCTGCTGGCCATTGGACTCATCCTTATGATGTACCCTCCACTAGCGAAAGTAAAATACAGACTCCTGCCCAAAGTATTTAAAAATGTCAAAATTCTCACTCTGTCTCTGGTACTTAACTGGATCATCGGGCCCTTTTTGATGTTTTTCCTGGCCATTACATTCTTGCATGACCATCCCGAATATATGATCGGACTTATATTAATTGGCCTCGCCAGATGTATTGCGATGGTATTGGTGTGGAATGACCTCGCGGAAGGTAGTAGCGAATATGGAGCAGCCCTGGTAGCACTGAACAGTATTTTCCAGGTTTTCGCCTACAGTTTTTATGCATGGGTCTTTATTACCTGGCTCACTCCTTTCTTCGAATTCGATTCTGCTATCGTAGATATTTCTATTGAAAGTGTTGCGGAAAGTGTTTTGATTTACCTTGGAATACCCTTCGTATTGGGTATTTTAAGCCGAATTATCCTGGTGCGTCTAAAAGGGGAATCCTGGTATGAAAACAGTTTTATTCCAGCAATTTCACCCATTACTTTAATTGCTTTGCTATTTACCATCGTTTTAATGTTTTCGCTGAAGGGTAGTTTAATTGTTGAAATTCCATTTGATGTTTTACTAATCTCGGTTCCGCTTCTTATTTATTTCTGCCTTATGTTTTTAATTAGCTTTTTCGCAAGTAAGTTGCTTGGAGCCAGCTATGAACGCAACGCTTCTGTTGCTTTTACGGCAGCCGGGAATAATTTTGAACTGGCGATCGCGGTTGCCATTGCAGTATTCGGTTTGAATAGCGGTCAGGCGTTTGCAGGGGTGATTGGTCCGCTAGTAGAAGTGCCAGCCTTAATTTTACTGGTACGGGTTTCGTTCTGGTTAAAGAGGAGATTTTACAAGGATACCGCAGTTGAGCATGCCTGAAGATATTGAAATCTGATGGGTGTTACTCTTCGGAAGATAATATATCAAATCGATAGAATTTACCAATTTTATAACGCTTCTAGCTGAAATAATACGGGTTGAAAACCTTAGTTTTATTTTATTTAGCTGAAAGTAATATGAAGAAAGTTTTGATCATTTTACTGGGAGTAGTAATCATCCTCATCGGCTCGATCTACTTGTCTGTTTCCGGCACCCAGAAAACTTTTGAGACCTGCTATATATCCAATTTTGAAGAGCTCCAAAGAACAAATTTCAGAAACCATGATTCGGTTCTAATCGCTCCAAGCATTTTATATGAAGCTAATCTTCTGAAGGATTTAGTGCAGGGAAGTAACTATCGGGATGCCTGGTCTGAAAAAGTGAAATTTCCAATTGTATTTCTGGACACCCTATACGGTGGCATGGAAATCATTAAAGAAGGTGGAGGTAAACAAACGCATTCCTTAAAATTACGCGCGAAGAATGATATCCTTTACACCTTGCGCAGTGTCACTAAAGACCCGGGAAAGCTTATACCTGAAATTGCAGAAGATCTTGGCCTTGAAAATATTATTGTAGATGGCATATCTGCACAACATCCCTATGCGGCGATCCTTGCAGCTGAGTTAGCTCAGGAACTCGACATTCTGCATACACATCCTAGAATGGTCTTTATTCCGAAGCAAAATGTTCTGGGTGATTTTAATGAAAAATTTGGCAACCGGCTATTCCTTCTGGAATACGAAACCGAAAGCAAGACTAATTGGACTTCATTAAAAAATGTTTCAGAAATTATTGAAACCAAAGACCTTCAGAAATTAAAATTCGAAACCAAAACAAAGATTTCAGTAGATCAAGAGGCCCTGATAAAAGGAAGATTATTCGATTTGCTTATAGGTGACTGGGATCGTCACGCTGAGCAGTGGGGCTGGGTAATTCAGAAATCTGATCGTGGAAATATAGCAATACCGGTTGCCGGCGATAGAGACAATGCATTTTTTTATATTTCTGGCTTGATTCCTTCCATAATTACAAATAAAAATGTTGAGCCACTGGTTCGACCATTTGAGAAAGAGATCGATCATATGCCCGGCCTGGTTTATCCCTTCGACCGCTATTTCCTCTCCAATACTTCGGAAGATATGTTCATAAAGCAAGCGAATGAACTTCAGAAAAGTTTGAGCGATGAAATAATAGCTAATGCGTTTGAAGCCTGGCCAGAACAAATCAGAAAGCTAAACGAAAAAGAAATAGCCGAAAAACTTAAGAGCCGCAGGGAAAAACTTCAGGAATATGCTACGCAATTCTTTCAGCAGATACAAGAACAGGGAAAATTAAGCGAAGCCTTAAAAGGATCTGAAGATCTCGAACTAAGTTCTTCGCAACTTGCCTGCTTTGATTGCGATCTTGAAAATTAGATCTTAAAATGTATTTTTGATATTCATTAATACGTCATTCTTTGAGAAATCTCTTTTCCATCATTTTATTAAGCTTCTTCTGCCCTACGCTACTAATGGCCCAGAGTACACTTTCTAAAAATGTAAAAACATTTGAGATAGAGGCACCCCAATTAAATAGCAATAAAAAGATATGGATCTATCTTCCTGCGAATTACGCTTTGGATGAGCAGAAATACCCTGTCATTTATATGCACGATGCACAGAATGTCTTTGACGATTCTACCGCTTATGCTGGTGAATGGAATGTTGATGAATTCCTGGACGAAACTCATTCGGAAAAAGCGATCATTGTAGCCATTGAACATGGTGGGGACAAAAGAATTTCAGAACTTACTCCTTATCCAAACGAAAAATACGGCGGTGGGAATGGGAAGAATTATGTTGATTTTATAAGATATACTCTTAAACCGCATATAGATGCAAGCTATCGTACCCTGGCAGATCAAGCAAATACAGGAATTTTTGGTTCATCGCTGGGCGGACTAATTAGCTTCTATGCTGCATTTGAGTATCCTGAAGTCTTCAGTAAAATAGGTGTCTTCTCTCCCAGTTTCTGGTTTAGTGAACAGATCTATGGAAAAGTAAAAAATTCAGAAATTACAAACGATCAGAAGTTTTATATACTTGCAGGGAAAAGAGAGTCAGATTCCATGGTCGAGGAAGTGAATACTATGCAAGACCTTCTAATTTCAAAAGGTTTTGAACCCCAAAACTTAATTGTAAAATTAGTCGAAGACGGAGAACATAATGAGAAGTTGTGGAGAGAGAATTTCAGCGAAGCCTACCAATGGCTGATAGAACCAATTGAATAAAATGAAAAAAGTCAATATTCAGGAAAAATTAGACCAGTTCCAGGATCACTGGAATCCCAGAATCGTTGGGGAATTAAATGGTCAGCAGGTTAAACTAGCTAAGCTCAAAGGTGAGTTTATCTGGCATACCCATGATGAAGAGGACGAATTGTTTTGGGTCATTTCAGGAGTGCTAAAGATCGAATTTCGGGATAGCTCTGTTACCCTCAATCCTGGTGAGTTCATCGTTGTTCCAAAGGGCGTTAAGCATAAGCCCATTGCTGAAAATGAAGTTCAGGTAATGCTATTTGAACCGGCAGCGACCAAGCATACCGGGAATGAAAAGCACGAGCTCACCAATAACAATCAGAAACATCTATAGTTCTGAACAATTCATATTTGAAGATTCAATTTTCGTATATTAGTCTGATAACCAACATAATGTCTAACTAATTCTCGAAAAAATGAAATCGACCAGTTTCCTTATTATTTTTCTTGCTGCCATACTAAATGTAAATGCTCAGCAAGAACCTACAGAATACAGTATTGAGCAATTCTATGAAAACACTCGTGTTTCGGGTGGTAGTTTCTCTCCAGATGAATCCAAAATCCTGATAAGCAGTGATGAGTCGGGAATATTTAATCTATATGAAATAGATATTTCAGATGGAAGCAAGACCGCTGTCACTAATTCTGAAAACGAATCTTTATTTGCGGTGGATTATGTACCAGGCTCAGGCGACATATTATATTCCGCAGATAAAGGAGGGAATGAAATTAACCATTTATACCTGTTAAAACCCGATGGAACCTCTAAGGACCTGACTCCGGGAGAAAATGAAAAAGCCGAGTTCGGTGGCTGGAACAATACTGATTCTACCCTGTATTATCTTTCAAACAAGCGAGACGCGCAATTTTTTGACGTATATACTATGGAAATTGGTAGTTGGGAACCAAAAATGCTCTATAAGAATGAGAAAGGTTATATGGTTTCTGATATATCAGCTTCAGGAATATACCTTGTATTATCCAATGAGATCACAACCAGCGAAAATCAACTATTCTTACTAAACACAGAGACGGAGGAACTAACTGAAATATCCAAACCGGGATTTTATTATAGTGGTACGGGTTTTAACAAAGACGAGACAGAGCTCTACTATACAACCAATCACGGCGGTGAATTTAGCCGATTAATGGCATATGATATTGATACGAAGAAGTCTGATGTAATTTATGAAACGAACTGGGATGTAATGTACAGCAGTTTGAGTGAAAATGACACTTATAGAGTGATCGCTATTAACGAAGACGGGACAAATAAATTACTGTTATGGGAAAATGCCAGCCAGACTCCACTGGAATTACCAGAGATTGAGGATGGCAATATAGTGGCTGCAAATTTTTCTGATAGTGAAAAGCTATTAAGACTTACGGTTGGAACTTCTAAAACCCCAAATAATATTTACGTTTACAATATTCAGACTAAGGAAATTAAAAAATTAACCAGCACTCTAAATCCAGAAATAGATCCAGACGACCTGGTTTCGGCTGAGGTGGTAAGGTATAAGTCCTTTGATGGTTTAGAAATACCAGCGATCTATTATAAACCTCTCAATGCTACTGCAGATAATAAAAAACCGGCCCTGGTATGGGTACATGGTGGACCAGGTGGACAATCCCGTGTAGGGTATTTTGCTCTTTTACAATATTTAGTGAATCACGGGTACGCTGTGCTCGCCGTAAACAACCGGGGCAGTAGTGGGTATGGAGCTAGCTTTTATAAAATGGATGACAAAAATCATGGAGAAAAAGATCTTCAGGATGTGATCTATGGAAAGAAATGGCTGGCATCCCAGGATTATATCAATGAAGACCAGATTGGAATTATTGGCGGGAGTTATGGAGGTTATATGACAATGGCTGCAATGACCTTCGAGCCAGATGAATTTGAAGTAGGTGTTAATATTTTTGGGGTCACCAACTGGCTGAGAACATTAAAATCTATTCCGCCGTATTGGGAATCCTTTAGGAAAGCACTGTATGATGAATTAGGCGATCCTACTACCAAAGATTCCATAAGACTTAAAGAGATCTCTCCTCTGTTCCATGCTGAAAATGTAAAGAACCCGATTATGGTTTTACAGGGCGCCAATGACCCAAGAGTACTGCAGGTTGAATCTGATGAAATCGTGGAGGCAGTAAAAGCCAACGATGTTCCTGTTGAATATATGGTATTCCCAGATGAAGGTCACGGATTCATAAAGAAAGAAAATGAGATCAAAGGCTACCGGCAGATCCTTGCTTTTCTAGACAAGTATTTAAAAGACGAGGACGTAACAATGCCAGATAATGTTTTAAAAGATTAATTTAGCTACTTGGCTAAATGCAATGAAGCAGGTGATATCCAGTAAGAAAATTAATCATTCTTGAAAATACCTTCCCGGATATTACCTGTTATTGTATTTGCACAATTTTGCGGTACTTCATTATGGTTTGCAGGTAATGCTGTGATGCCAGAGCTTATTTCAGTTTTTGAACTGTCCTCCAATGCTCTAAGCTTACTTACCTCTGCCGTCCAATCTGGATTTATTCTCGGGACCTTATTATTTGCTATTTTAAGCATTTCAGATAGATTCTCTCCAACCCATGTATTTTTTCTATGTGCCATTTTTGGCTCGATTTGCAATCTTTCCTCGATTCTGGAAGACAACAACCTGTATAGTCTTATGATTATTAGGTTTCTGGTAGGATTCTCCCTGGCAGGTATCTATCCGGTTGGGATGAAAATAGCTTCAGATCACTTCGAGAAAGGATTGGGC
>NZ_CAJWRQ010000015.1 GCF_913046405.1 uncultured Christiangramia sp. | reverse complement strand
GGTTTCTATAGTAGCGTTTAGAAGATTTGTAGTTATTTTTTGATTCCATTTAGAAACAACTATCCCAAATTTCAATCCTTTAGCAAATTCTTTTAAGTTTTTTTTGTATTCAAAAGATAATCCCATTTAAAATAGGTTAATAGGAGATTTCATTAATATATTTTTCTATATTTTTTGCAGCATTAGATTCTGGGAATTTGTTTTTTATTTCATATATGTATCGATGTACTGATTGGTCTAATGAGTATGAAGGAATGGACGCATTGATAATCCCGATGTCAAACCAAGACAGATATTTTCATATTTTAATCCACCACAGACAAAACCATTATGCGAAAAGTGTTACATAAAGGCAAAAGCAGGAAACTTTCCTAAAAGTGACGATGAAGGTGTTAAAGGAGCAGTGTATTTGGGCAGAGAAACGTATGCTGATGATGATACACCCATCCAGAAAGGAAGATTCTGGGATAAAGGAACTGTTTATCGTCATCAATCATCTGGAACACAACAATCTACTGGACAAACTGCCGCACATTGAGGTTCTTCGTGAAAACCTTTACACTCGGTACATTTATCTGGTACTATATAGTAAATTTCGTCGCTTATAGGTTCCTGAGCTTCATTTGCGTTGGCTTCTTTCCCTCCGGGAAGTACCACATCACCTTCTAAATCGGTTCCATCTGCATATCTCCAGTCATCTGCACCTTCGTAAATTGCCGTGTTAGGACACTCTGGTTCACATGCACCGCAGTTTATACATTCATCGGTTATTACAATTGCCATAGCTCTGTTTTTATTGGTAAATTTAAGTACTGAGCGAAAAAAGACCTGAGCTTTTAGAGAAAATTATGGTTAATAGCTTCGGAAACTTTAATTTCGCTGCACAAATTTAAGATAGGCCACCCTCATAACCAAATATGAACATGACAATCGAAGAGCATACTTCAAACCTTGTTGCATTAGGAAAATTTCTAGGTCAGTTTCAGAACGATGGAGTTCAAAGACATCCAGATTTTTCAGAATTAGATGAGCTTACTAACGAAATGCATGAGAAGATCGATGCTTCCATTCATCATAACGGATGGTTTACCCGGGAAAATATTATATTCTCACTTCAGCAGTGGAGCGAAGCATTAAAATTTGAGAATATTAAAAAATGGATAGGTCGCTATGATCTTTCCAATTCTGGTGGAAAAAAAATTGGGATTGTTATGGCTGGAAATATTCCGCTGGTTGGTTTCCATGATTTTATTTCCACGATCATCTGTGATCACAAAGTACAGATAAAACAATCCTCCAGTGATGAGCTATTACTACCTCTTATCGCTCGATTTCTTATCGAGCAGAATTCAGAATATAAGAACCGGATAGAATTCACCAAAGGGAAACTAGAGAATTTTGATGCGGTGATCGCCACAGGAAGTGATAATACTGCCCGGTATTTTGAATATTACTTTAAAGGAAAACCAAGCATTGTTCGCAAGAACAGGAATTCTATAGCTATCCTTACTGGTAATGAATCTAAAGAAGAACTTGAGGCTTTAAGTGAGGACATCTTTCTTTATTATGGTTTAGGATGTCGTAATGTATCTAAATTGTATGTGCCTGAAGGATATGATTTTGACCAGTTCTTCAAGGCTATGTATTCCTGGAATACTATTATCAACGAAAATAAATATGCCAATAATTATGATTACAACAAGGCAGTTTATTTAATGAGCGAATACAAGATCCTTGATAATGGTTTTTTAATGCTGAAAGAGGATGAAAGTTTTGGTTCTCCAATCGCAACAGTATTTTACCAGACCTACAAGGATGAGGATAACCTGAAAGAAGTTCTAGAATCCAATTCCGAGAAATTGCAGTGTATAGTAAGGAAAAATCCAAAGCCTAATGAAGTTGCATTTGGTAAAACACAAAAACCAGAATTGTGGGATTACGCAGACAATATTGATACTATAGAATTCCTTAGTAAACTTTAATCTTATCATTTCGATAACAGCAAAGACCTTCTAAATTTGGCATCTTTGTGAATACACACTTATAATACACACTAATGAAAAAGCATAATTTCAGCGCAGGTCCGTGCATATTACCACAGGAAGTATTTCAGGAAGCTTCCCAATCGATTCTGGATTTTAATAACTCTGGTCTTTCGATACTGGAGATTTCTCACCGTAGTGCAGATTTCGTGTCGGTTATGGAAGAGGCCCAGAATTTAGCTCTTGAACTTTTAGGGTTACAGGATAAAGGTTATAAAGCACTTTTTCTTCAGGGAGGCGCGAGTATGCAATTTTTAATGACCGCTTATAATTTACTGGATAGCAAAGCGGCCTACCTTAATACCGGTACATGGTCCTCCAAGGCGATCAAGGAAGCCAAATTATTTGGTGAGGTGATCGAAGTAGCATCTTCAAAAGACAAGAACTTTAATTATATTCCGAAAGACTATTCAATTCCTGAAGATGCAGACTATTTTCACTGCACTAGTAACAATACAATTTTTGGAACACAGATAAAGGAATTTCCAAAAACTGATGTTCCCATCGTTTGCGACATGAGTAGTGATATATTTTCTAGACAACTTAATTTTGAAGATTTTGATCTTATTTATGCCGGAGCCCAAAAGAATATGGGACCAGCCGGAACTGTTCTTGTCGTTGTAAAAGAAAATATCTTGGGCAATGTTGACCGGCAGATCCCAAGCATGATGGATTATCAGGTGCATATCTCAAAGGATAGTATGTTTAATACACCTCCTGTTTACGCGGTATATGTTTCCATGCTTACCATGCGATGGATCAAAAAGAATGGTGGTATCGCTGCCATGGAAAAAAGAAATGCAGAGAAAGCAGCTCTTTTATATGACGAAATTGATCGTAATCCTTTATTCGAAGGCTTTGCCGCTAAAGAAGACAGGTCCCCAATGAACCCTACTTTCAACCTTAAAGATGAGGCTCATAAAGATCAATTCGATAAATTGTGGAAGGATGCTGGCGTGAATGGTCTTAGCGGACATAGAAGTGTGGGTGGATACCGAGCATCCATGTATAATGCATTATCAATTGAAAGTGTGCAGGTAGTAGTAGATCTCATGCAGAAATTAGAAAAAGAAATAAACTAATCCAGACATAAATTAGAATGAAAGTATTAGCAAATGACGGTTTATCACAAAGTGGTGTACAACTATTAAAGGATGCCGGCTTTGAAGTCATCATAAAAAAAGTTGCCCAGGATCAACTGGAAGATTACTTAAAGAATAATGGTATTAGCGTACTTCTTGTACGCAGTGCTACAGAGGTTCGCAAGAATATTATAGATAATTGTATACATCTTAAAGTTATTGGACGTGGCGGTGTCGGGATGGACAATATCGATGTGGAATACGCGCGGAGTAAAGGTATTACCGTGATCAACACTCCTGAAGCTTCATCAGCTTCCGTGGCAGAACTTGTTTTTGCTCATCTTTTTGGAGGTGCCAGAAAATTGCATGATTCCAATAGAAATATGCCTTTGGAAGGTGATTCCAGATTTAAGGATCTCAAAAAATCCTATGCCGGAGGGTCTGAATTGCGTGGCAAAACACTTGGAATTATAGGTCTGGGCAGAATTGGTCGTGAAGTGGCTAAAATTGCTTTAGGAGTTGGTATGCGTGTGGTTGCCAGCGATAAGGAAGTTGGAGAAACCGAGATCACACTGGATTTCTATACTGACCAGAAGGTTACCATTCCTATTAAGACTGAACCTGTAGAGCAGCTAATAGAACATGCAGATTTCATCAGTTTACATGTTCCCGCACAGTCTAAACCAATTATTGGTAAAGCTGAATTTGATAAAATGAAAATAGGTGTGGGAATCATTAACACCGCTCGTGGCGGTATTTTAGATGAAGAAGCGCTTCTGAATGCGATCGAAGATGAAAAGGTTTCTTTTGCTGCTTTGGATACTTTTGAGAACGAACCTTCCCCAGCTATAAAATTGTTGATGAACGAAAGTATTTCTCTTAGTCCGCATATTGGTGCTGCAACTAGTGAGGCTCAGGAAAGAATTGGAGAAGAACTGGCACATCAAATTATCAAAATATTTAAAAAATAGAAGGCAATGGCAAATATTCTGGATCTTTTCAAAATTTCAAAGGGTAAAGAGCTAATCCAAAATACTCATGCGGAGTTAAAACTTGATAATGAATTGGTCCTGGAAATTTTTGCAAGCCTATTGCCGTGGACTATTTCAAGAGTCGAACTATCTAAATCCAGAACAGCGCTGGCAAAATTCAGTGATTCGAAGTTTGACGATTTACTGAGGGAAAGTTCTATTATCTCTTCGGAAAATAAAAAGGTGATGAACTCATTACTGGAAGATACATTCAAGGTAGAGTCTCATAGTTCACAAAAATTTATAACTATTGCTGAAAACATTACCGTTTCGATCATTTCTGAAATCCTATCTCTAGACGGCAAATTGGAGCTTACTGAAATTAAACAAACGTTATTAGGTGCTTCTGAAAAAGCTTCAGAAGAATTTTTAAAAGTAATTACGAGCGGATCAAATGATTCCGCAGATCTTATCAAACCTGCCGGAAGAATTGCTCTGGAAGATAAAGACTCTTCCGAAGACAGTATTTTAGAAAGTTTTACAGGAGGGAAATAGGGAATGCTTATTGCAGCTAATTAAATTATTATGAAGAATCTAATTTACATTTGCCTACTGGCCTTATTTATTTATAGTTGTGGCTCCGGTAGATCCAGAGATTTTAAGGACAGGGATGCAACTAATGATACTGTTCGTATCGCCAATGATAGTCTTGAATATGAAATAATTATCATTGAACCAGGATTCAATTTGTTCATCAATTCTTATGCTCGACCGAGAGGATATCATACGCAGTCTTATCTGGAAAATAAAAACCAATTTCTGGTTACTGAATATAATACGAGGGTTATGCAACCACAAACCTACGATCCTAATTTATATATTAATCAAATAAACTACGATTCGAACATTGATTATGGGTATGAGGTAAATTATTTGCTGTACAATTATTTTGTTTTTTTCAGCAGGCATTACAACCAACGATTTAGTGTTCCTACACGAATTTGATTTTTTAAGCAAAATCGTATATTTGCCGTATGAAAAAACTGAAGGCTAGATGGGGAATTGATGATA
This sequence comes from uncultured Christiangramia sp., assembly GCF_913046405.1. Classification (GTDB taxonomy): domain Bacteria; phylum Bacteroidota; class Bacteroidia; order Flavobacteriales; family Flavobacteriaceae; genus Christiangramia; species Christiangramia marina. The sequence continues at coordinate 30,797 of NZ_CAJWRQ010000015.1, read as the reverse complement.
ACTGGCAGCTTTTTATCATATTATTGGTATTTGCCATTACGGGTTCTTCCTCTGCGAAAATTGCCGGCCCGCTCTGTGAATTCCTGGGAATCACATCTGAAACTACACACTGGAGCATTTACTGGACACTTCGAATTTTATTGATCTTTCCAATCTACCAGGTATTACTGGTTAGTTTTGGTTGGATCTTTGGTCAATTTCAATTTTTCTGGGCTTTCGAAAAGAAAATGTTGAGCAGGCTGGGTTTCGCTAAAATGTTCAATTCATAATATGGCTTTACTGAAGAACATACTTCTACTATTTACGGCAGTCCTCATACTGCTTCCTACAGGAGTGAGTTTTTCGCATACATTCTCTGACCATGGACATAAATTATGTGATAAATATGCAGATCAGCATTATCATGATAAGTCTTTAGATTGCGAACTTCATAAGTTTCAAAAGAATCCAATTATATCTCTGGACGTCCAGAGTTTTGAATTTGCTGAGGTCATCTATACCTCTACTCTTACCTACGATTATTATCGATTTTTAAATGATTATGAACCATTGTGCTATGAGCTACGTGGTCCACCTGCTTTATCTATTACAGGATAATTCAGTTTTAATCATTTAAAATATTTTAATGCATAACACAATGCTATTGACACTGCTATTGGCAGTGCAGTCTATTATATATGGACAGAAATCCCTGAGCGGAAAAATCACCGATCAGGATACTCAGGAACCAGTTCTTAGTGCAAATATCTATTTCCCTGCTCTTGAAAGAGGGACGATGACAGATCTTGATGGTAATTTTAAAATATCAGATCTGCCTAGCGGGAATTTCAGAATGGTAATTTCCTCCATAGGATATGCCAGTTATACCCAGGATGTGGTTCTACCTTCCCAGGATATAACCATTACTTTAAAACCTTCAGCAATAGAAATGGAAGAGGTAATAGTATCCACACCTTTTCACCAATTACAAAGCGATAATGTGATGAAGGTGGAACGTGAAAGTGTTTCTGAACTTTCTAAAAATGGAGCTGTAAACCTTTCCGAAGGAATTACTCAAATAGCGGGAGTTGAAAATCTAACGACTGGATTGGGTATTGGAAAACCAGTAATTAGAGGATTGAGTTCTAATCGTGTGCTAGTGTATACTCAGGGAGTTCGTTTAGAGAATCAGCAATACGGCGATGAGCATGGGTTGGGAATTAGCTCTAAAGGGATTGCCAGCGTGGAAGTTATAAAAGGACCTGCCTCTTTACTCTACGGAAGTGATGCAATTGGTGGAGTTTTATATCTGAATCCCGAAAGATACGCCTATGAGAATAGCACGAAAGCAAGTCTGGAGTCAGATTATTTTACAAATACGCTAGGGTATCAAACTAGTTTAATGGCTTCTACTGCTGGTGATCGACTAAAGTTTATTACACGAGGAAGTTATGCTGCTCATAGTGATTATGAAACGGGAGATGGAGAAAGAGTTACCAATACTCGTTTCAATGAGAAAGATATCAAAGCGGGAATTGGTTTCCAGAATAGTGTTTATAAAGGAGATCTACGATACAACTTTAATAATTCAGAAATTGGTATTCCGGAAGAACTGGGTGTTCAATCCACTAATAAACAGCCACTTCTACCCTACCAGAATATTGACAACCATATCCTGAGTCTTGATAACAAGTTCTATCTGAATAATTCCAGTATCGACCTGAAAGTTGGTTACCAGTTTAACGATCGCCAGGAATTTGAAGACCACCATCATCACGAAGATCATGAAGGTGAAGAGGACGAAGAACACGAGGGCGAAGAGCATGAAGAGGAAGAACACGAAGGTGAAGAGCATGGAGATGAGGAGCATGAAGGCGATGAACCAGCTCTTGAGATGCATTTAGAAACTTTGAACTATAATCTAAAATACAATTTCCCCAAGTTCGATAACCTGGACGTTATTGCCGGAGTACAGGGAATGTGGCAAAGCAACGAGAATTTTGGTGAGGAAATTCTAATACCTGATGCGACAACTACTGACTTTGGTGTATTCGCCACTGCTCATTATCACTTACCACGAATTGACATTCAAGGAGGAATTCGATATGATAATAGGTCTATTGAAACGGAATCTTATATCGCAGAGGACGGTGATATACTTGATGAAGTAGATCGACAGTTCAATAGCTTTAATGGAGCTTTAGGTGCAAAATTGGATATTACCGAATATCTTACCGCCAGGTTAAATCTTGCCAGTGGCTTTAGAGCGCCTAATTTATCTGAACTAACCTCTAATGGTTCTCACAATGGTGCTAACAGATACGAGATTGGAAATCCTGATCTGGATAATGAACAGAACTTCCAGATTGATCTTGCCGTGGAATGGAGAAATCAACATTTCGAAGCTTTTGTAAATGGGTTTTCTAATAATGTAAAGGACTATATATTTATAAGTCCGTCAGGAGAAATTATAGATGACGAGAAAGTATTTCGTTATCAGCAAGATGACGCTAAATTGTATGGTGGCGAAGTAGGTATCCACCTTCACCCACATCCATTGGACTGGCTTCACCTGGAAAGTAGCTTTGAAACAGTAACCGGAAAACTGGATAATGATGATTACCTTCCTTTAATTCCAGCAAATTCTCTTACGAATACATTCAGGGTTGAGTTTGATAAAGGGAAGTTATTATCGGGTTCTTATAGTTTTATAGCACTAAAGAATGTGTATGATCAGGAAAACCCTGGCAGTTTTGAAACCCGAACTGGTGGTTACAGCCTGGTGAATCTGGGTGCCGGAACTGAGCTTAGAACAAACAGCGCGTTATTTGAATTGCGACTAAGTGTAAACAATCTATTTGATAAGAATTATTTTTCACACCTGTCCCGATTAAAGAATGATAGCATATCTAATATAGGGAGAAACATAATGCTCTCTGCTAATATTCATATTTAAATAAAAAAAAGGGCTACTGAAATTAGTAGCCCTTTTTAATTTATATCTGGTAAATCCTAGTAACTTTCTACTTCGATTACCTGTGGTTGCATCATAGGTTCCTTCTTCCAAACATAGGTGTATAGATACATTAATGTAAATGTTGGAATTATATCAGTTCCTGGAAGGATCTCTTCAATAAAAACGAGTACGGAGGCTAATTTACCTTTTCTACCCGGATACATATCTCTCATCTTTTTAGCAGCATATGGCGCCCATAGTAAATCCAGAAATGGACCTACGAATGGAATTGCAACAGTTGCCATCCCTACAAGGTCGTATACCAGACCTTTTGCAAATAATTTATTTTTAAATAGCTTCATGCTTTTTGTTTTGACTATTTAAAAGCAAATAAGGTGCCAAATCTATTTTAGGTTGGAGCTTATAAGTTTCAGGAACTCATTCCTGGTTTCAATTTCTTTGAACTGACCACGGAAACCCGATGTTGTGGTGGCACTGTTCTGCTTTTGCACTCCGCGCATCATCATACACATATGGACCGCTTCGATCACTACAGCTACTCCCTGAGGCTGCAGTGTATTGTTCAAACATTCCAGAATATCATGGGTTAGTCTCTCCTGTACCTGTAACCTTCGGGCAAAAACGTCCACGACACGAGGAAGCTTACTCAGTCCTACGATCTTTCCGTTAGGGATGTATGCTATATGAGCTTTTCCGAAGAATGGCAGCATATGATGTTCGCAAAGTGAATATAATTCTATATCCTTCACCACTACCATTTCATCATAATCTTCAGAAAACATAGCTTTGTTCAGAATTTTTTCCGCATCCATTTTATATCCCTGAGTTAAGAATTGCATTGCTTTGGCAGCTCTTTCAGGAGTCTTAACGATTCCTTCTCGTTCGGGATTTTCTCCAACGCCCACAATGATGTCCTGAAAACTCTGTTTCATTTTTCCAGTAACCTTTTGGTTGTATTCTTCAAAAAATTTATATGCCATGATCGTTAGTTTGCTTCAGCTTATCTGAAAAATACTTTTTCAGCTTTGATATTTTCGGGTCAATTATAAACTGGCAATATGGTTGTTGCCTGTGTTGATTGTAAAAATCCTGATGTTCCTGTTCTGCAATGTAAAAAGCGGAAGCTTCAGTAACTTCGGTTACGATAGGATCGTCAAACGCATTTTCTTCTTCAATAACTTCTATGGTTTTTCTCGCTATCTTCTCCTGTTCTTCATCATGAAAGAATATCGCGCTTCTATATTGGGTTCCAACATCATTCTGCTGCCTGTTAAGTGTCGTTGGATCATGAGTCGCAAAAAACACCAACAGTAATTCGTTGTATGCAATCTTATCTGGATCGTATGTAATCTGTATTGCTTCTGCATGCCCGGTGCGACCTGTAATGATCTCTCTGTAGGCGGGATTCTTGATCGCACCCCCTGTAAAACCTGATACCACTTTTTCTACACCATTCAATCTCTGAAAAACAGCCTCTGTACACCAAAAACATCCTCCGGCAAGGGTCGCTTTCTTCAAATTATCTTCATTCATAACCTGCAATATAATTTTTGTTTATCAAATTTAAGGTCCAATTAAACAAGAAATACCTTGTTTAACGGGAATTTAATCAAAAACTTTGCCGATAAAATTTTAGCATTTACTTTTACGTAAATATCAATATTGAACATTCATCAATAAATGTCGAAAAAATACTGGCTGCTTTTCATTATTATCATCAATTGCAGCATTTTATCCTCACAAAATTCAGAAATTAGGAAAAATTACGAGGCAACTCGTATACAGGAAGCACCAAAGATCGATGGACTAGCTTCGGAAGAAATATGGAAGAAAGCTGCTACAGCTGAAAATTTTGTAATGGTTGAGCCTGGAGATGGTACTCCAATTCCCGAATCCCACGCTACAGAAGTCAAGATCTTATATGATGATCTTGCGATCTATATTGCTGCGACCATGAAGGAATGTGATCCAGATAAAACGATAAGGCAATTTACTCCGCGGGATAATCTTCAACAATCTGAATATTTTTTGATGGACATCAACACTTATGATGATGGTGAGAACCAGACCAGGTTTATAGTAACCTCTGCTGGAACGCAGGCTGATGCCCGCATCACTGGATCTCAGGAGGATTATGGTTATAATGTAGTATGGGAGTCGGCAGTTTCCCAGGATGCAAATGGTTGGTATCTTGAAATGAAGATCCCTTATTCTGCTTTGAGATTTCCGGAAACTGAAAAACAAAGATGGGGCTTGCAGTTTTCACGTGAGATCACGCATAGAAATGAAACATATGTATGGAACTACATCAATAAGTCGGTAGGACAAATGGCACAGTACACAGGTTTACTTACTGGGATTAATAATATTGATCCCCCTGTTCGCCTGAGTCTGTATCCATTTATACAATCTGCTTTTGACTCCTTTGACGGCAGTGATGATTTTAGTTTCAACGCCGGAATGGATCTGAAATATGGTATTAATGATTCCTTTACCTTGGATATGACTTTAGTGCCAGACTTTGGACAGACAGCTTATGACGAAGTTGAATTAAATCTGGGTCCTTTTGAACAGATCTTTGGTGAGAACCGCGCTTTCTTTACTGAAGGAACTGAGCTTTTTAATAAAGGAAATTTATTTTATTCCAGAAGAGTTGGGAGTACTCCTATTGGTTTCAACACGGCCAAAACCAATAGACTTGATAGCGAGGAAATTATTGAAAATCCGAGCAGAACAGATCTTATTAATGCGCTGAAAGTTTCAGGAAGAACAGATCGTGGTTTAGGTATAGGAGTCTTTAATGCAATTACCAGCGAAGCGAAAGCAGTATTTCGTGATACTTTAACTGGCAACACAAGGTCCAAGATCACTGAGCCACTTGCCAATTATAATATTGTAGTTCTGGATCAAAGGTTTAATAAAAACTCATCTATAACACTAATTAATACAAATGTTACACGTGATGGAAACTTTAGAGATGGAAATGTGACAGGCTTCCTGTTTGACGTGTACAACAAGGCGAACAGTTTTAATGTTGAAGGACAGGCAAAGATGAGTAACGTCAACCTTCCTGGACAGAATCTTACTGGTTTTGCCTCCTATTTTGCGGCACGTCGTACGAAAGGAAATTTTAGGTATAGAGTTGCTCATGAGTTCGCGAACGAGACTTTCGATATTAACGACCTAGGTATCAACTTTACGAACAATTACAACAATATTTTTTGGGGGACTTCCTACCAGATCTTTGAACCACAGGGTAATTTCAATAATTTTCAAATTAGTCTATACGGCCAGCACCTTCGAAGGTACAAACCAGACAAAACGATTAATACCGGAATGGGCGGAGATTTCTTTGCGATGACTCGCGAGCGTTTTGCTTTTGGAGGGTCTCTGGATTTCAACTCAAAGTTTAGAGACTATTTTGAAACCAGGGCTGAAAATACGTATGTCACTTACAAATCTTTTGCGAGTTCAAGATTTTTTATATCATCAGATTATCGAAAGAAATTTGCAATTGACTCCAGGATCTATGTAGAAGAATATTTTGATACAGATTATGCCTATTATGAATTGAGCATTGAACCAAGATTCAGGTTTAGTGACAGGTTCAATATGGTTTATGAGTTTGATTACGGATTGCAAAAAGAGCGTCCTAGTTTCGTAAACAAAGTAAATAACAATATCATCTTCGGAATAAGAGATCAAAAAACCGTGGAAAATTCTATTCGAGCGAATTACAATTTCAATACAAAACAAGGCTTAAGTTTGAGTGCGAGACAATTCTGGTCTACTGCAAGTTTTGGTGATAACTCCTTCCAGAAATTGATAGCAGAAGGTGAACTTGAACCTACCAGTTATGATACTAATACTTTCAGAGATCCAGACGCGAATTTTAATATTTGGAACCTGGATTTAAGCTACCGCTGGCAGTTTGCGCCCGGTAGTGAAGCCGTGCTTCTGTATCGAAACTCGATTTTTAATGAAGATAAACTTAGTGAGCTCAAATATTCAGATAGCCTGGATAATTTATTTTCAAAACCTGCACGGCACAATTTAAGCCTTAGAGTCGTTTATTTTATAGATTACAATAACCTCCGAAACATATTCCGCAGTTAACTTGGGGAATGCGTGTAATTTGGCTAATTTCGGAATGTTTATTTCGCATTCATGATAATCGCAAAGAACATACATAAATATTACGGGGATCTGCACGTATTAAAGTCGGTAGACCTGCATATCAAGAAGAAAGAAATCGTTTCGATCGTTGGAGCTTCAGGTGCTGGAAAAACCACATTATTGCAAATCCTGGGGACTCTGGACAAACCGGGAAAAGATAAAAACTCAGAACTTCTTATTAATGGAACTGATATCTATGGACTCAAATCCAGAGAACTTTCTAAATTCAGAAACAAGCATATAGGATTCATTTTTCAGTTTCACCAGTTGCTTCCAGAATTTACAGCATTGGAAAATATTTGCATTCCAGCATTTATCCATAAAACTCCAAAAAAGGAGGCTGAAGACCGCGCTATGGAATTACTTGAATTTCTTGGTCTTACAAACAGGGCTTCTCATAAACCTGGAGAATTGAGTGGCGGAGAACAACAGAGAATCGCGGTAGCCAGAAGTCTTATTAACAATCCTGCAGTGATCTTTGCAGATGAACCATCAGGCAACCTGGATTCAGAATCTGCGGAAAATCTTCACCAGTTATTTTTCAGGCTCAGAGATGAATTTGATCAAACTTTTGTGATTGTTACGCATAATGAAGAACTGGCGAATATGGCAGATAGAAAACTTACGATGGTAGACGGTAAAATTGCTCCTGAAATAAAAACCAGTATTTGAAAAAGTCAGAATTAAAAGAATTTCTTGATTTTAAAACGGCTCAGTACAACACACCAGCATTCATTGCGGAGGACCCGGTTAGTATACCGCATTTATTTCAGAAGAAGGAAGATATTGAGATTTCGGGTTTTCTGGCAGCAACCATTGCCTGGGGAAACCGTAAAAGCATTTTAAAAAATGCTAACAAGATGATGAAATTAATGGATCATTCGCCCTATGATTTTATTTTAAATCATTCAGACCAGGATCTTGAAAGATTCGAAGGTTTTGTTCATCGCACCTTCAATGCGAATGATCTAAAGTATTTTCTAAAAGCACTTCGGAATATTTATCTTGAGCATGGCGGACTAGAAGATATTTTTATCAAATATCAAACTGAAACCGATCTTCAGAATGCCATCCATGAACTAAAAAAGATCTTTTTCGAATTAGCTCACCAGATAAGAACCGAGAAACATGTAAGTGATCCGCTGAAAAATTCAGCAGCAAAAAGAATTAATATGTATTTGCGCTGGATGATCAGGAAGGATAAGCATGGCGTGGATTTTGGCATTTGGGAAACCATTCCTGCAGCAAAACTTAGCTGTCCTTTAGACGTTCATTCTGGTAACATTGCAAGGAAACTCGGAATTTTGCACAGGAAAGCGAATGATGCTAAAGCAGTAAAAGAGCTCGACTTGGAATTGAGAAAAATGGATCCCTTGGATCCCGTTAAATATGATTTTGCACTCTTTGGTCTGGGTGTTTATGAAAAAGATCGGTTTTAGTATTTTTAACATCAGTATATTTATCTTTCTTTGAACCTAAAAACAGCATGCTTATATGATAACTCCGGAAAAGCCAGTGAATGAACTTCAAAGACTTGAGTCTCTGCGAGAACTCAACATAATGGATACTCTTCCGGAAGAGGCTTATGATAATATTACCAGGCTCGCTAGTTATATATGTAAAACGCCAATCGCGGTGGTAAATATGATCGATGCCGATCGTAATTTTTTCAAATCCAGTTATGGAACAGATTTGAAAGGTTCCACTCGAGATGTTTCCTTTTGTGGTCATACCATTACAGATCCTGAGAATTTACTGGAAGTTCCAAATGCGTCTAAGGATAAACGCTTTTTTGATAATCCTTTCGTTACTGCAGATACACCTATTAATTACTACGCAGGTATTTCACTTCTGGATCCAAAAGGCTATCCTATGGGAACGCTTTGTGTTTATGATTCCAAAGAGCATCATCTGGACGAAGAACAGAAAATGGCGTTGAAATCTTTAGGGAAACAGGTGGAGCTTTTACTGGAAACGCGCAGAGCCAACAGTGTGCTTGAAAAAATGAAAGAAGAGCTTGATGAAAGCTATAAGGTATTGCAACAATTTGCGAGCACTGTATCTCATGACCTTAAGATGCCTCTTGCAAATATGATCATTACTGCAGATGTTCTCAAAGCAAAGTATGCTGTGAAATTAGGTGAAGAAGGAGCGAAATATATCTCTTACCTTAAGGATTCCGGGCTTACTCTAAGTGACTATATCAACGGCTTACTTGATCATTATTCCAACGAACACCATAGTGACAATAGTGTAAAAGAATTCTTTTTGAACGATATGCTGGAGGACATTATAGATCTTCTCCAGATCGCGGATAACTGTGAGATCAATCTACCCGATAATAATCTATTGATTGATGGAAATGCCTCAGCTTTAGGGCAGATCTTCATGAATTTGATTAATAATAGTCTTAAATACAATGATCAGGAAAAAATAGTGATCGATATTGATTGTACAGAAAACGAACACTTTTTCAATTTCAAAATTAGTGACAATGGGATAGGTATCGCACAGGAACAGCAATCTAAAATCTTCGATCTTTTTACTACGGTGGCAAAACAGGATCGTAGAGGTAAGAAAGGTCATGGAATTGGACTTTCCACAGTGAAAAAGCTGGTAAACAGTCTTGGAGGTTCTATTACGGTTAATTCTGAAGAAAATAGAGGTACTGTATTCGAGTTCAGCGTTTTACGACATAATATCCCGGTTTAAGCTTTTATTCTGAAAAAGTTATTTAAATTTAAATAACTTTAAATCAAGAATGTAAGGGGAAATGCAGAAAAATTCAGGCACTTTTAATGAGAAATTAAGGCGAGCCGCTTTAAAGGAATATCAAATTGTAAATACGGGACCAGACGAAGATTATGATAATCTTACATTCCTGGCCACAGTCGCCTGCGAGGTTTCGGTTGCCAAAATAAACATCGTTGATCGGGATCGTATCTGGAACAAATCTGTACATGGAACCGAAATTAGTGAGATCGAGCGAGAACACTCTTTCTGTGATCTCACGATCAAAAGTAAAACTCCTATTCTCTGTCTTAAGCGTTCAGAAGATCCCGAAATATTTGAGTCGGCAACAGGGATGTATGCTACTGAATACAGTTTCTATGCCGGTGTCCCATTATATAATCCTGATGGTTATGCTATAGCGGTATTCTGTATTTTCGATACCTTCGAAAAAGAGCTTAGTTCCATGCAGGAAAAAGCGCTGTTAGCCTTATCAAAACAAGCCTTAAAGTTATTTGAATCAAGAAAGCAGAAACGGAAACTTTTTACTGTTCAGAATAAACTGGAAGAAAAGTATAAGGAGTTAGAGAAATTCGCGAGCCTGGTATCGCATGATCTAAAATCTCCCCTTGCGAATATCATATCACTCAGTGAATTGCTTAAAGATGAAAACAAGGAGAAATTCGATGAAGAAACGAACCAATACCTGCAATTTCTGGTTGAAGCCTCTTATTCTCTGCGGAATTATATTGATGGTATCTTAAGCTTTTATCGCAGTGATCATGTCATCAAAAAAGAAGCTTCTAATGTAAATTTAGGCAAGCTTTTAAAGCCTATCGTAGATCTTTATACGGTTTCCAACAATATTGAGATCAGTTACCCAGAAGATATAGAGTTGACCGCTGTTAACAAAGCGGCGCTCACACAGGTCTTTATGAATTTGATTAGTAATGCACTGAAGTATAATGATAAGGATATAAGAAAAGTCAGGATCGAATTCACTCCGGAAGAAGAATTTTACTACTTTGAAGTTATAGATAATGGAAACGGAATTCCTGCGGAAAGATTTGAAAAGATCTTTGAATTATTTGCTACGCTCGATACCGCCGACCGCGATGGAAATGTAGGTAGTGGAATTGGGCTTGCTACAGTGAAGAAGTTAGTGGAATCCATGCATGGGAAAGTGAGTATTTCATCTACCGAAGGTGAAGGAAGTAATTTTAAATTTAGCGTTCCCCGACACTAAAACTTCTGAGTCTTTAGCTATATTTGGAAAACAGCTTTGTTTCTATGCAATTTGAACATCCGGAATTACTGTATGCACTGTTTTTGCTTATAATTCCTATTCTGGTTCACCTTTTCAAACTACGCAGATTTCAGAAGGAAGACTTCACCAACGTTAAATTCTTAAAACGAGTCGTTCAGCAGACGCGGAAAAGCTCTCAGCTAAAAAAGTTTCTGGTTCTTTTCTCCAGATTGTTTCTGCTAGGCTTTCTAATAATTGCTTTTGCCAAACCCTATTTTCCCGCAGAATCTGGAGGCTCCACTAAAAATTTGATCATTTACCTGGATAATTCTTATAGTATGCAACTTAAGAATCAAGATGACGAACTCCTGCAAATAGCCAGAAACCAGCTTCTTGAAAATCTCGATGTTACTTCAGAATATAGTCTGGTCACAAATGATGCCTTTTATCCTAAAAAGTCTGGTAATGAATTAAAAGGTATACTTCAGGAGATAAAATATACCTCAAAACAATTGGACCTGAAAAGTGTTCTGTTGAAAACCCAGCAACTTCGCGAAATTGATTCTTCAAATCTGCTGCTAATTTCAGATTTTCAGAAAATATTTGTTAGTCAAAAGGAAATAGACGTTCCTTACAAAAATATTAGTAGTATAAAACTAACCCCTGAAAGTACCCGGAATTTAAAGATTGATTCTCTTTATCTGGTAAATTCCAAGGCAGGAATTCTTGATATTGAAGTTCTATTATCCGGAAATTTAAAAAAAGATGGTTTAATTATATCCATGTATGACGGATCTCAACTCCTAAGCAGGAAAACAATCGATGCCAAAAACGCCAATATCAGTACAATATTTTCCATACCATCACAAACCATCCCCAACGGAAAAGTTGTAATAGACGATGAGGGCTTGGAATATGATAATATCCTCTACTTCAGTATTTCTGAACAAACCCCAATCAATGTTCTCGCTATTTCTGATGAGGATTCTAATTTTCTACAAAGATTATATACTAAACCTGAATTTAATCTAATAAGAAGCGAAGCGAATAAAATTGAATATACCAATATTCAGCAGGCTAGTTTGATCATTTTAAATGAAGTAAGTGAACTAAGTGCTGCGAACCTGAACAATATCAAACAACGTTCAAACAAAGGTTCCAGTGTTCTATTTATTCCAAATTCAAAAAACGGAACTGAATTAATTCGGTTTATAAAGAAATTTCAATTGGGATTCAGGCCTGAATGGAGCGAGGGCGAAAAATTGATTGCTACTATTAACTTTGATCATCCACTGCTGGACAATGTATTTCAAAAGAAGATTCAAAATTTCGAGTATCCCCGAGTTGATGGATATTTCAGTAATATCTCAGGTAACAGTATTCTAAATTTTCAGAACAATGATCCTTTTCTTATCTCTAAATCCAATACCTATATTTTTACAGCTCCATTAAATCAGCAAACATCAAATTTTCAGAATTCGCCGTTAATTGTACCTATTCTATACCAGATTGGACTGCAAAGCCTCCCTCCGGCTCAACTTTATTACCAAACATCAGAATTAGAAGAAATATCTATACCGGCAAAAATTGAACAGGATCATGTGCTTCATCTTACCGGTGTTAACCTGGATTTTATTCCGCAGCAGCAAAGATTTACAGACCGGGTTTCCATAAGTGTTGGTTCAGAAAATTTGGATGCCGGAAATTATGAAATCAAGAGCCAGGACAATATCATATCAAATTTGAGTTTTAACGAACCTAGAAAAGAGAGTGAGCTCGAATACTTAGATCCGGAGATATTTTCAGTTCAGAATCATGAATCTATAGCAGAATACTTTTCCGAAGTAAAAGCAGGAAACGAAAGCAGCTCGCTTTGGAAATGGTTTATTATTTTTGCTATCATATTTCTGGCAATTGAAATGCTATTATTAAAACTTCTGAAATGAAATTACTTCTAAAAGCGGTTACAATTATTGATGAGTCTTCGCCTTTGAATGGGCAAACGACCGACATCTATATCGAGAATGGAGTAATTGCTGAAATTGGGAAAAATATACTAAAGGAGGATGTTAAACATGTAGAGATCGAAGGTTTGCATGTTTCCAGAGGATGGTTTGATAGTAGTGTTTGTTTTGGAGAACCTGGCTATGAAGAAAGGGAGACCATTGAAAACGGACTCGAAGTTGCAGGAAGCTCAGGATTTACAGGCGTTGCACTAAATCCTTATACCAATCCTGTACTTGACCATAGCGGGTCCATATCTGCCGTAAAATCTAAAAGTTCGGGACACCCGGTAAACCTTTATCCTGTTGGTGCCCTGACCATTAAAAGTGAAGGTATAGATCTGGCCGAATTACTGGATATGCAACAGGCCGGTGCGATAAGTTTTGGAGATTACAAATCACCTTTAAAAAATCCTAATCTTCTTAAGATCGCCTTGCAGTACGCGCAGAATTTTGACGCTTTAATACAAAGTTATCCTCAGGAAAATCGAATTGCGACTAACGGTATGGTGAACGAGCATGAGCATAGTACTGCCCTTGGCCTAAAAGGTATCCCGAATCTAGCTGAAGAACTTCAGATCATCCGCGACCTATATATTCTCGAATATACTGGTGGAAAACTACATATTCCTACAATTTCATCGGCAAAGTCGGTTAAACTTATTAGAGAAGCAAAGAAAAAAGGTCTGGATGTTTCCTGTAGTGTGGCGATTCAAAATCTGCTTCTTACAGACAAAATGCTATCGAACTATGATGCCAATACAAAGGTTCTACCTCCTTTGCGAACTCAGGTAGATAATGAAGCACTAATTCAGGGATTGAAAGACGGCACTATAGATATGGTTACTTCAGACCATAATCCAATAGACGTGGAAAATAAAAAAGTGGAATTTGATAATGCATTGTATGGTACTATTGGACTTGAATCGGCTTTCGGCGCCTTGCAAACTATTTTTACTACTGAAGAAACCATCAAGTTTCTAACTTCCGGAACAGAGCGCTTTAAGCTTGAAACATCAAAACTTGAAAAAGGTAATCCTGCCAATCTTAGTCTATTCCTGCCAGATGTAAACTATACCTTCGGAAAGAACGATATTCTATCTACTTCTAAGAACAGCATCTTTCTGGATAGTCAATTAAAGGGAAAAGCTGTTGGAATTGTAAATAATTCAGGATTAATTCTAAGATCATAAACATGAAAACAGAAGGTAACGCAAGGACCAGTGCAATTATCTCTTATATCACTATTGTAGGAACCATAATTGCCTATTTCATGAATATGGAAGAAAAGAATGAATTTGCTAGTTTTCATATAAGGCAGGCATTTGGGATCAACATCACCTTTTACCTTATTGGAGCTCTAATGGGACTATTTGACCAGGTGTTTATCATAGGAGCTTTCTACCTGTTTTTTATAGTACTTTGGGGTTACGGAATTATTACAGCAATACAGGGTCAAACCAGAGAAGTACCAATTCTTGGTGCCTTATTTCAAAAATTTTTAAGTACAGTTAAGTAATGCAAGACAATTTTGTTTTAGATCATATTATAAGAAAACCTAAAGTAAGCGTTGAAAATGCGCCTGCGCTTATCCTCTTACATGGCTACGGAAGCGATGAAAACGATCTTTTTTCATTTGCAGAGGAAATGCCAGAGGAATTATTTATAATTTCAGCTAAAGCGCCCTATCCAATGCAACCATATGGTAATGCTTGGTATGCTATTCACTTTGATAACGAAAACGGAAAGTTTAGTGATGATATTCAGGCTATTAAGTCAAGAGATATGATCGCTACTTTTATTGATCAGGTTATTGAAAACTACCCTGTAGATGCTTCAAAGATCAATCTTTTAGGTTTTAGCCAGGGAAGTATCTTGAGTTATGCCGTGGCGTTGACTTACCCGGAAAAGATCGATAATGTGATTGCTCTGAGCGGTTATATCAATAAAGAAATATTCGGGCAGGATTACCTTAAAAATGATCTTAGTCAGCTATCTTTCTACTGCTCACATGGATCTGCAGACCAGGTGATCCCAGTAGATTGGGCACGCAGAACTAAACCGTTCTTAGAAAACCTTGGTGTAGATTTTACTTATTCTGAATTTCCGGTCGGTCACGGGGTTGCTCCACAGAATTTCTTTGAACTCAAAAAATGGCTTCAAAAAAGACTCTAATATTTAGGATACAGGAATGATTGCTCGGTATTGAAAACCGGTGCCCCGTCTTCCTGAATAGTGTAGGTTAAGAACACTTCACCCCAGTAAGATCCATCGGTAAAGTCGGCAATGATCCATTTGTGATTAAGCACTTTGATCTTGTTAATCCTCATGGAACCTTCCATACCGGCATGTGGGACCAGAGGATTATCATTTGAAGCACTATTCTTCGAAATGATCGCATCTTCGATTTTTGTAATAAGACCTTCGGTCTCTACTCCATTATTCTGAAAGTAAGTGATCGCATCCTCATTATCCTGCAAATTGAAGTAATCTTCAGAAGTTGCTATGGACTGTTGCTCTTGATTGAGTTCTACTTCAGAAAGCTTATCTTCAAGCTGCTCGATCTTTTCCTGCTTTGAATCCAGAATTCTTTTATCATTTACATAAATAAATATGCAGAATAATAAGGCGAAGATGAATAGATACATTAGAATCTTGCTACGCATACTAAATTTCAATTTTTAAGTTGTCATATGCGAGATGAACGTTTTCGGGAAGTTCTTCCTCGACTTCCGCATGAAATCCCAGCATATGACTTATGTGTGTAAAATATGTTCTTTCCGGCTTCACCATTTCTACAAACTTTAGAGCTTCTTCAAGATTGAAATGTGAATGATGTGGCTCTCTTCTTAATGCACTTACTACCAGAACTTTTAAATCCTTCAGTTTGGCGATCTCTTTTTCAGAAATCGTTTTAATATCGGTTAGATAGGCAAAATCTCCCAGTCTGTATCCAAATACCTGTAATTTATTATGTTTAAAATCTACAGGTATAACATTCAAACCTTCGAATTGAAACTTCTCATTACGCACTACATTCTCAATAACTGCAGGAGCTCCAGGATATCGATCTTCCGAGGTAAAAATATAATCGAATTTTCTCCTTAGGGAATTCAAAACTCTTTCATGAGCAAAAATAGGAATGTCACCCTGCCGAAAGAAGTATGGTCTTATATCATCCAGACCGGCAGTATGGTCATTGTGTTCATGTGTATAAAAAATAGCATCCAGTTTTTTCACATTATTGGCGAGCATCTGCTGTCTAAAATCTGGTCCACAGTCAATCAATATATTTTTTCCTTTCCAGCTAACCAATACAGAGACACGAAGCCTTTTATCGCGGGGGTCATCGCTGTAGCAGACCGGGTGATCCACCCCAATTATTGGTATACCTTGTGATGTTCCAGTACCTAAGAATGTAACTTCCAAATGCTGTTATTTTTGACACAAAAGTAAATATATTTTTTTGTATGCCTACCGCTTTTAGTACTTTTGAAGTACGCAATTAACAATGCTTACCTAAACAATAAAATATGCCAATTACCATAATGGGCGATAAGGAATTTGAAAATGTTCCTTCTATTAATAGTAAGGCCCTGCGTATCAATCTTAACGAAAATATCTACGGAACTTTTTCTGAAATTGGTGCCGGGCAGGAAACAGTGCGAAACTTCTTTCGTGCTGGAGGTGCATCTGGAACCATCGCTAAGGCCATGAGTGCCTATGACAAGGATTTTAGTGACGCGATCTATGGAGTTGAAGATGACAGGCGATATGTTACTGAAGCAAGGCTGAAGAAAATGCTGTCTCACGAAACCCATCTTATTGAAGAGCGTATTTCTCGTGAAAAACATCCAAACAAATTATTCTTTACTTACGCCAATACTGTAGCTACCATAGATTTCGCGAAGAAATACAAAGGTCATGGTTGGGTAGGAATTAGATATCAAGTAGATCCTAAAGAAGATTATAATGAGATCCTGCTACATGTAAGATTTCATGAAAATGACGCCCGTCACCAGCAAAACACCTTAGGAATACTAGGTGTTAACCTTATTTACGGCGCTTATTACAAGTACGATAATCCAAAAAAACTACTACGTTACCTGTATGATCATATAGATAAAGATCAGATCGAGATTGATACGATCAATTTCTCGGGTCCTCGTTTTGAGAATGTGGATAACAGGCTAATGAGCCTTCAGTTGGTCAAGAATGGAATGACCGATGCGGTAATGTTCGGACCTGATGGAAATAATGTACTTCCTGCGAAAATACTTTACAAAAAGAATATTCTTGCGCTGCGTGGTAGCTTTAGACCTGTTACCAAGGTAAACATGGATATGTATGAAAGATCTAAAGAATTATTCTTCAACGAGAGTAAGGTTTCTGAAGAAAATACTGAGATCATTTTTGAAATCACCCTATCCAACTTGAGAGCTGAAGGAGAGATCGATGAGCGTGATTTCATGGATAGAGCTGAACTTTTATGTTCATTAGGACAAACAGTTATGATCTCTAACTTCCAGGAATACTTCAAGGTAGTAGAATATTTCTCCAGATACTCTAAACAGCGTATGGGTCTTACCATGGGTGTTCAGAATCTTGTGGACGTATTTGATGAAAAATACTATAGACATCTAAGCGGCGGTATTCTTGAGGCCTTCGGAAAATTATTCTTTAAAGATCTAAAGGTGTATCTATATCCACTGAAAGACGAGGAAACTGGTGAACTTACTACCAGCGAAAATCTGAAAGTACACCCAAGAATGAAGGAATTATTCAAGTTCTTTAAATATAATGGACGTGTTGAGGATATCAAGAATTATAATCCAGATACGCTGAATATTTATTCTCGCGAAGTATTAAAAATGATCAGCGAAGGGAAAAGTGGCTGGGAAGATATGCTTCCGGAGAAAACAACAAAAATGATCAAGGAGCAAAATCTTTTTCATTATAAGGAACATAAGGAACAGGCGAAGTCAGAAGTCTAATCTGAATACATAAAGCATAAAAAAAGCTGTTCTAACGAACAGCTTTTTTTATACTTTAATTTCCGAGGGAAAAACCGTTAGGCTATTCTGGTGATCTTCGCTCCTATCGCTTTTAACCTCTCTTCAATATTTTCGTAACCTCTGTCAATTTGCTCGATGTTGTGTATCGTTGAAGTTCCTTTGGCTGAAAGTGCAGCAATCAACAAGGAAATTCCAGCTCTAATATCTGGAGAGGTCATGGTAGTAGCCTTTAACTGAGATTGAAAGTCATGGCCAATTACCGTGGCTCTATGTGGATCACAAAGTATGATCTTCGCTCCCATATCTATAAGTTTATCTACAAAGAACAACCTGCTTTCAAACATTTTTTGATGTATCAAAACGCTTCCTCTTGCCTGAGTTGCGATTACAAGGATGATACTCAAAAGATCTGGGGTAAACCCTGGCCACGGAGCATCACTGATGTTCATGATCGAGCCATCAATAAAGCTCTGTACCTCATAACCTTCAGAATGTGCAGGTATAAAAATATCGTCACCTTTTCTTTCGACAGTAATTCCCAGTTTCCTGAAGGTCGTCGGGATGATGCCCAACATATCCCAGTTTACATTCTTGATAGTGATTTCACTTTTGGTCATTGCGGCAAGGCCAATCCATGATCCAATTTCGATCATATCTGGAAGAATTGTATGCTCACAACCTCCTAGCTTCTCTACACCATCTATGATAAGCATATTGGAACCTATTCCACTAATGTTTGCACCCATACGGTTCATCATTAGGCATAATTGCTGTAAATACGGTTCGCAGGCTGCATTATAAATGGTCGTTTTTCCTTTTGCAAGAACAGCAGCCATTACAATGTTGGCAGTTCCGGTTACTGATGCTTCTTCCAGTAACATATAACTTCCAGTTAAACCTTCAGGAGCTTCAACTCCGTAAAAACGTTCTTCTTTATTATATCTGAAATCGGCACCCAGCTTCATAAATCCTTCGAAGTGAGTATCGAGTCTGCGTCGCCCAATTTTATCGCCACCAGGTTTAGGAATAAAACCTTTTCCAAATCTTCCCAGCATAGGCCCTACGATCATGATAGAACCACGAAGTCCTCCTCCATCGATCTTGAACTGTTCACTATTCAGGTACTGCATGTCCAGATCATCACTTTGAAAGGAATAACTTCCTTTACCCAGCTTTTCGATCTTAACACCAAGATTTTTTAGTAAGTTGATTAGTTTATTAACGTCCAGTATATCTGGAATGTTATTGATAACCACCTTTTCATCGGTTAACAATACTGCACATAAAATTTGCAGCGCCTCGTTTTTTGCTCCTTGAGGTTGTATTTCCCCGCTCAAACGATGACCGCCTTCTATTTGAAATGTTCCCATTAAAGAAAAATATTAGTGGCGTTTACGACCAGGCTTACGGCCGCCGGTATGTTTTTTGTTTTTCGAGTATTTCTTCTTGTTGGATCCGCTTCCGCGAATAAGTTCTGAAGCCTGGGTTAGATCCTCATCAGCATTTTTGAGATTGATCTTTCCACCACTCAATTCTTTCAAATGATTAATGATGACTTCATCATCTACAGAATCACGATTCCAGTTCAGGTAAGATTTTTTCATGTGATTGGCGATAGTCATCACCAGGGCATCTTTGAAATCCCCTTCTTCCTTATCTTTTGCTGCATCGATCATGCGCTTGATATTGTTTCCGTAGAACCTATACTTAGGATTATTCTCAGGATAATCTAGCATTTCGGGACGCTCTGTAAGCATTTCCCTCGTCGGCTTTGGAAAAGGAGACTCAACATCCAGCTTAAAATCACTTATTATAAATAACTGATCCCATAATTTATGCTGAAAATCTGGCACATCACGAAGATGCGGATTCATATTACCCATTACAGCAATAATTGAATTAGCAACTTTGTTACGTTCTTTATCATCTTCGATTTCTACAGCATGTTCGACCATTTTCTGCAAATGTCTGCCATATTCAGGAATGATCAGTTTACTCCTTTCAGAGTTATATTCTAAAGCGTTTGTCAAAATTAAGATTTAATTAGGTAATTTAATAGAAGTTTTCTCCTGCGTGCAAAATACTAAATATTCAGTAAGAATGACAATAAAATAGCGCAATTGTGCGATCATTAAAGAGAAATAACCCCTTCAACTTTATCAGCCACCTCTTTATATTTTTCAATCACATGGTCAGGATCTTTCATCCTAACATTAATGGAAACACTGGTATATGTTCCTTTTTTAGATTGTTTGGTATTGATGACAGCTCCCATGTTATCAAATATATCCTCAACCTGTGTTACCTTCTCCCCTTTTGTAGGAACAATAAATTTGTAAAGATATTCTGCAGGCCACATGGCAGTATCCTGAAGCTGTTTTTTAAGTTTTGCGTAAAATTCCTCCGGATTTGTCGAATCACTCATAGTTTTCTCCTTCTTTTATGACAAAGATACAAGGAAAGACAACATTTTTATAATCAAATTCATTTACCGAAATTTGCCGGGTGAAAACTATGAAAATTGTTATTACCGGTGGACCCGGTACTGGAAAGTCTTCCATTATACACGAACTGGAAGCTAAAGGAGAAAACTGTATCCATGAGATCTCCAGGCAGGTAACCCTTGAAGCACAAAGAGATGGTATCGATCAGCTCTTCCTGGAGCAGCCCTTACTATTCAGTGAAAAATTACTTGAAGGGAGATTAAATCAGTTTAAGGAAGCTTCTAATTCCTCAGCGAATCGCATCTTTCTAGATCGTGGATTGCCCGATGTTGTTGCCTATATGGATTATTTTAACACTGTTTATCCCGAGATATTCAATGCGACCTGTGAGGAGCATGCCTATGATAAAGTTTTTATCTTACCACCATGGAAGGAGATTTATAAAAGTGATAATGAGCGTTACGAAACCTATGAAGAAGCGGTAAGAATTTCAGAATATTTGTATGACACTTACAGACGCTTTGGCTATAGTCCCATTGAAATTCCTAAATCAAGTGTGGCAGAAAGAACTAAATTTATACTGAACCAACTATAAATCTTTTGCAAAAGGAAGCTTTAAAAATTCTAGAAAAATATTGGGGCTTCCAGAAATTCCGGCCTTCACAGCTGGAAGTGATCGAGGCTATCCTCGATGGTCAGGATACGCTGACCTTATTTCCTACCGGTGGTGGGAAATCTATCTGTTTCCAGGTACCAGCGATGATAACAGAAGGAATTTGCGTGGTGGTATCACCGCTAATTTCTTTAATGGAAGACCAGGTACAGGCTCTTCAAAAAAAGAATATCAAAGCGATGGCTATTACTGGCGGAATTTCTTACTCTGATCTGGATAGGAATCTTGACAATTGCATCTTCGGAAATTTCAAATTTTTATATCTCTCTCCGGAAAGGCTTCAGCAGGATATTGTTAAAGAACGACTGAAGCAAATGAACGTGAACCTGATCGCTGTAGATGAAGCGCATTGTATTTCTCAATGGGGACATGATTTCAGGCCAGCGTATCGTAATATTTCAGAAGTTCGAGAAATTATACCTGAAGTACCTGTGGCAGCATTTACGGCTACGGCAACAAAAATGGTAGTGGAAGATATCTGCGAGCAGCTTCAGTTGAAGAACAGGGCAGTATTTAAGAAATCATTTGAAAGAACCAATCTGTTCTACGAGGTTGTCAAAACTGAAGATAAATACTTTCGATTAACGAGGCTACTGGGAAATGATTCTGCCATTGTTTATGTAAGAAGCAGAAATGCCACCCGGGAGATTACAGACTTTCTTAATAAGAATGGGATTACGGCCGCTGCATATCATGGCGGAATGAAAAAGGAGGACAAAACTGCAAAGTTTAGATCATGGATGAACAACGATACCAGTGTAATGGTTGCAACAACTGCCTTTGGAATGGGTATTGACAAACCAGATGTTCGTACCGTTGTGCATATTGATCTACCTGAAAGTTTAGAAAGCTATTTTCAGGAAGCAGGAAGAGCAGGAAGAGATGGAGAGATTTCTAAAGCCGTTATACTGACCAATGCTGGCGACATTCCAGTTCTAAGGAATCAGTTTATAAACAATCTCGCGTCTGTTGAAGATGTCAAATTTATCTATAGAAAACTAAACGCTTATTTCAGCATAGCATATGGTGAAGGTGAAAATCAGGTGTATGATTTTAATTTTGCCAGCTTCTGTAATCAATATCATTTAATTTCAGGTAAGACCTATAACGCGTTACAACTTTTAGATCGTTGCAGTGTCCTTAGACTGTCTCAGCAGTTTCAGAAGAAAACTGAAATAATGATAAAATTAAGCGGGGATCAACTGGAAATTTATCTTGATGACAATCCAAAATATGCGCACCTTTTAAGAACTCTGTTAAGAAACTATGGTGGTGTATTTGATAACCTGGTCAACTTTAATATTTCATCTGTAGCCGAGAAAGCAGATCTCCAGGAAAATGAATGTCTGAGCCTTTTTGAAGACTTACAGCAACAGGAAATCATAGAGTTCTCGATTGCCAAACATGACGCCTCTATCACCTTTCTGGTACCCAGGGAAGATGAATCCACTATAAATCCTGTTTCTGGATTTATAACCAAATACAATAAAACAAAAAGAGAAAAGATATCGGCGGTGCTCGATTTCGTCCAGAATGACCAGGTTTGTAAACAAATACAGTTGCTGAAGTATTTTGGAGAAACTAAGCCTGAAAAGTGTGGCAGGTGTTCGGTTTGCAATGCTGAAACTGATGGTTTAAGTCGTGATGAAATGAATGAAATTTTTCTGGCGCTACAAAAATTATTAAAATCCAGGGCATTAGACACTAAAGAGATATCTTCTCTATTAAACTATAAAGAATCCTCTATTCTAAAGGTAATACGGTTACTGGTAGAGCGAGGCATTTTACAAAAAACGATAACTAACAAGTACAAAATATCAATAAATGACTGATCTCAGAATAGTATTTATGGGAACTCCGGAATTCGCCGTGAAAAGCCTTGAAGCAATTCTTGAAGCCGGCTATAATGTCGTTGGAGTGGTTACTGCTCCAGATCGACCAGCTGGCAGAGGAAGAAAGTTAAGAGAAAGTGCCGTAAAGACTTTTGCTGTTTCTAAAGATCTTAAAGTTCTACAACCTACTAATCTTAAATCTGAAGAATTTCAACAAGAGTTAAAGCAAATCGATCCAAATGTGCAGGTAGTTGTAGCATTTAGAATGCTGCCTAAATCTGTATGGGACTATCCTGAATTTGGCACTTTCAATTTACATGCGAGCTTATTACCTCAATACCGGGGAGCTGCTCCAATTAACTGGGCGATTATGAATGGTGAGAAAGAAACTGGAATATCCACTTTCTTCCTGGATGAAAAAATTGATACCGGCGCCATGATCATGCAGGAATCTGTTGTGATAGGTGAACATGAAAACCTGGAAAACATACACGATAGATTGATGAACAAAGGATCAGGGCTGGTTGTAAAAACATTAAAAGCTATTTCTGAAGGTACAACCAAGCCAATGGCCCAGAAAGACTCCGCAATGCTTAGAGAAGCGCCAAAATTGAATCGCGAGAACACCAAGATCAATTGGGATAAACCTTTAAATGAAATATACAATCATATACGCGGACTCAATCCCTACCCTTCTGCCTGGTGTTATTTAGATAATGGTGATGCGCAGGAACAGACTGTAAAGATCTACGATGTAATTAGCCATAAAGAAGAACATGATCACTTCTACGGAAAGGTCCTAATTAAAGAAAAGCAATTGCTGGTTGCTGCGCATGGCGGTTTCATTGAAATTAAACAGATCCAATTGCCTGGAAAACGTAAAATGGAAACTCATTCACTTTTGAATGGCTTTAAATTCTCAGAAAAAGCGAAAATGCGCTGAACCCTTATTAATGCTGATTTGGTTGCATTTTAATAAAAAACAATTATCTTTATTAACAAATCAACCGAGTTATCAACAAATACAGGCTTTTCCCTTGTCATTACTTGCGTGGACGGGAAATCCGTATAAATTTGTAAACCAGTTTAACAGAATGTTTAACCAACAATTAATTTAAAATTCAAATTATGAACAAAACAGATTTAATCGACGCAATGGCTGAGAATGCTGGAATTTCTAAAGCAGCAGCTAAAAAAGCACTAGAATCTTTTCTAGAAAACGTTGAAAAATCTCTTAAAAAAGGAGATAGAGTATCATTAGTAGGATTTGGATCTTGGTCTGTATCTAAAAGAGCTGCTCGTGAAGGAAGAAACCCACAAACCGGAAAAACTATCAAGATCGCTGCGAAAAACGTAGTGAAATTTAAAGCCGGAGCTGATTTACAAAAAGCTGTGAACTAATAATTTGCATTGTAAATATCATAAGCCTTCCCTTAGGAAGGCTTTTTTTATCTAAAATATTTAGATATGTATTGCATTTTTAACAGAAAAAATATAGTTTAGTTCTAAAGACTGCTACAAATGATTGCGTTGAAACCAACCAAGGGCCATCTTCTCGTTGCAGAACCATCCATAATTGGAGATGTCTCTTTTAATCGCTCGGTGGTTCTACTTGCCGACCATTCCGAAAACGGATCGGTTGGATTCATCCTGAACAAAATTCTTGATTTTACACTTAAAGATCTTATCCCAGAAATCAAGGGGAATTTTGATGTATATAATGGAGGTCCTGTAGAACAGGATAATCTGTATTTTATACATAAAATCCCAGATCTTATCCCTGATAGTATTGAGATCGCTTATGGAATTTACTGGGGTGGTAATTTTGAAGCTGTTATGGAACTTATCTCTAAAGATCTAATTTCAGATAAGCAGATAAAGTTTTTCTTAGGATATTCAGGCTGGGATGCACAGCAACTTGATGATGAGTTAAATTCTCATTCCTGGGTGGTCACTGCAAACGAGGATAACAAGGACCTTCTTGAAAAGCCCTACTCTTCCTTCTGGAAGGATAAAATGCTGGAATTAGGCGGAGAATACATGTTATGGTCAAACTCACCAGAGAACCCTTCTTACAACTAATTAGCCCAACCTTGCTTTTACATTTAACTTACTAACCAGGCTTTTAGCTACAGTCGAGTCATAGTGTTTCTTACGATATTTCGACACCGGCTGAATACCAACCGTAATATTAGTGATAAAGAGTTCATCAGCTTTTTGTAATTCGAAAGGCGAAATTGAAGCTTCTTCTAAATCGTAATCTTCAGTTTTTTTGATAATCTCCAGTAATTGTTTCCGAATGATTCCGTGTAAAACACCATCTGTAAGTGGTGGCGTTTTGATTTTGGAACCTGAAACTAAAAATAGATTACCATTCAGAGCTTCGACTACGCTCTTTTTCTCATTAAGAAGCAAACAGTTGTGGTAATCATTTTCTTTAGCATAAATGCTTCCCAAAACATTTACCGCACGGTTATTCGACTTGATCGTTGATAACAGTCCGCTACCCACATAATGATCTTTAAATAATTCGATCTCGTAATCCTCTGTATTTAATAAGTAAAACGAGTTCTCCATTTCCACTACGGTCATCACATAAGCGATCTCTCTGGTTGCAGGTGTATAAAAACCACCTTCTTCACGGTATACGGCGAATCGTACTCTTGCAGCTTTTTCATTAAGATCATTTTTCTCAACGATGCTAACAATTTCTTTCTCCAGGAATTCTGGTGAAAAGCTGGATGGGATTTCCATTCTCATAATTCGCATGGAAGCCATCATTCTAAAATAATGGTCTTCCCAGAACATTATTTTTCCATTAATAACTCTTATAGTTTCGAAAACTGAATCTCCATAAGCAAAACCCCTGTTGAGAACTGAAAGATTAGCTTCTGAATCCTGAACTATATTTCCATTTAAATTGATCATAAAAAAACCCCGTTTAAAACGGGGCAAAGGTACTATTATCTTAAGACTTTTCTAGGCAGAACCTAATATCTGTTTTAGATCTGAAACCATATTTTCCCATAACATTTTTCCTTCATCGATCTCGTCCTCTTCAGCAAAATCTGTGATCATCAGGGAAACATCTTTAGTAATATCATCCACTTGTATTCTTAATTCAAAAAAATATGGAGAATCTTCATCTTCAACCCACTTGAACTTAATGCGTTCATCGCTTTTCTTACTCATTAGTTTGGCTTTCTCCTCACTACCTTCCCAAATAAAAGTAAAAAATTCCCCACGGGAATTTACGTTATCTGCATACCACTCGCTTAAACCTGAGGGAGTCGAAATATATTGATACAATAGCGAAGGAGAAGCCTGAATTGGAAACTCCATTTCGTATTTTGTCTTTTCTTCCATTCTAAATTAGTTAGTTTCGGGCAATATAGATATTAATTAGAAGGATTAAAAGAAATCAAAATAAATAATTTAGAAAATAAAGTTTGCGACAATACAAATTGTTTTTATATTTGCACCCGCATTAAAGAAATCATGCGAAGCCTTAAATAGCAAGGCTTCTGAAAGGTTCTTTTAAATGCAAAATTGTTAAGGCGAGGTAGCTCAGTTGGTTAGAGCGTCGGATTCATAACCCGGAGGTCGGGGGATCGTGCCCCCCTCTCGCTACCAGTAAAATAAAGGCTTCACAGAAATGTGAAGCTTTTTGTTTTTTCATCTAGTACAGAATAAGTACAGAATCTCAACTATTTTTAATAAATTACTAAGAGCCATTTGGAAAATCTCCGTTTGATATCAATTGAAACGGAAATTTATATTTATTCCGGAAATTAACTCTAGAGAGAAACCAATAATTTCCCATCGTTAATAAGATTCAAAATTTCAGCAATTAACATCCAATCTTGAATCACTGCCTCATACTTCCCTGGAATAGCTCAGCATCCCTAAAACCTGATAGCTATAAAATACATCCTCTTCCCTATCGTGAAAGGTTCCCAAATATATCTATCTTCCTTAAAGGTGCAACTTTAAAAAATTTCTAAAAGTAAAGCAGTGAAGAAATGCAAAAAGATCCATAAAATGCCGAAATCACACAGAATAAAAAGTCGATTTTTTAAATAGCGAATAAATAACCATCTGGAAAATTAAATTTCAGGTAAAAATATAACTTATGATACTGACTTATAACTTAAAAAAAGACTAAAAAAGCTTTCTAAAGAAAGCTGAATTATAAGTAATTCGAGCTATTATTTTTAGGCTATTAGGATAATTGTCTAAAAGGAGTCATCATTTAAAGCAATACTATAAAGCATAGTACCTCATTTACCCCACCCTATTCTTCTTAAAATTTTCCGCTTGTTCAAAGATTTCTTCATAAACTTCATCTCGTTCCACCGGTGGATAACCGTGCTCATCGAGTAATAGAATAAGTCCAACCTTTAGGGCAGATTTGATGTCGTTTCTTTTGCTCCAGTCCGGGAATTTCGCCTGTTCATCCACTAAATCTTTTATAGCTTTTGAAAGCTCGATGAGCTTATGTTCGGGATATTGAAAATCATACTTTACACAAAGCTCTCTTAAAATATCATAGAAAGCTTTTTCTTCAAAATCAATTCCCAACTTTTCCCCGGCCGAAAACTCTTTTTGTACCTGCCAAATAAGATCTGTGAGCTGCTCTGCCATCTCTTCGTAGACCTCTCCGCGTAATATATCACCTTTTCTTTCGTTGTATCGGGAAACTAGGCCTTCCATCTTTTTAGAAAAATCTACTCCTTTTACCTTGTTTACTTTTTTAATCTCTCCAATAGCCCTGGCCAGTAACTGCTGTAAAAGTTTGATTTTTGTATTAGGTAATTTAATCTTATCGATTTTTGCCAAATAATCCTCATCAAATATATCCTGCTGACTGTTGGTTTGATCACCCATTTTAAAGATCTCCTCCACGCCTTCACTTGCCAAAGCATTTTTGA
Organism: uncultured Christiangramia sp.; assembly: GCF_913046405.1. Lineage (GTDB taxonomy): Bacteria > Bacteroidota > Bacteroidia > Flavobacteriales > Flavobacteriaceae > Christiangramia > Christiangramia marina. The sequence goes on along the minus strand of NZ_CAJWRQ010000015.1, from coordinate 2,791 downwards.
TCATCTCCCTTACTTTGGCGTTCATCTGGGCGGTATCCGGTGCATTTCCCCTGGTGAGCTTAAAGACTATAGACTTTACAGCTAAATAAAAATGAGTATAATCCCGTTCTTGTTGGGTTAACTTTTCACTCCCCGCACAAATATCATAGGCCGCTTTCAGGCGTTTCACTAAATCCATAAAGCGTGTTTCCAGCTCCTTAGTTTGCTGAACGTATTCAACGACCTGGTTAAGATTGTTTAGCTGGCTTAAAGGATCTCCATGGAAATAATCGGTACTATCGAATTTGTGAAAAATCCTGGCTAGTAAATCCAAGTGGTCTCTAACTATTTTCAGGGACTTTTGGATATCCTCAAAATTCTGCCGCTCACCCTTATTATATTTGGCAAGTGCTAAATTCATTTGTTTCTTAATACCAATATAATCTACTACCAGTCCTTTGTTTTTGCCCTGGAACTTCCGGTTTACCCGGGAAATCGTCTGGATAAGGTTATGCTGCTGGATGGGCTTATCGATATAGATACTATCTAAAAACGGCACATCAAAACCTGTGAGCCACATATCGACGACAATGGCAATTTTAAAATTCGATTTCTCATTTTTAAATTGACGGTCCAGCTCTTTCCGGTACTCTTTTGTTCCTAAAAGATCATACATTTCTTTAGGATCGTCTTTACCCCTTGTCATGATCATTTTTATTCGCTCAATAGGCTTGAGCTGCTTCTTGTCTTTTTTGGTTAATTCGGCACCTTCTTCTGCCTTTCTAACCTTTGGCCATTCCGGTCTTAATTCGATGATGTTCTTATAAAGCTCGTAAGCTATTTCACGACTGCTACAAACGAAAATTGCTTTTCCTTTTACGGTAGCACCTTCCTCTAGCCTTTTTTCATAATGATTGACAAAATCTTCTGCTATGGCCTGTAAACGATCCGGATCACTCAAAATGGCATTAATGTTAGCCGACTGCTTTTTACTCTCTTCTACCTGGTACTCATTCGCACCTTCTTCCTCAGCTACCCGGTAATATTCCTCAATTTTCTTTAATTCTCTGTTTTCAAGGGCCACTTTCGCTGCCCTTCCTTCATATACAATACGTACTGTAATTTCATCTATTACAGATTCTGTCATTGTATATTCATCTACCACCTTCCCAAATACATCTAAAGTAGCATCGATTGGCGTCCCTGTAAAACCTACAAAAGTAGCATTTGGCAAAGAATCGTGAAGGTATTTAGCAAAGCCAAAAGTTTTCTGCACCCCTTTTTCTGTGATTTTTATTTTTTGGTCAAGATTGGTCTGGCTCCGGTGAGCCTCATCAGATATACAAATAACATTGCTTCTATTCGTAAGCAACTCGGTATCTTCTGTAAACTTATGTATTGTGGTTAAGAAAACGCCACCACTTTCCCTTCCTCTTATCCGTTTCCGTAGATCTGCGCGACTTTCTACACTTGAAATAGCATCATCCCCAATAAAGGCTTTGGCATTGGTAAATTGCCCTGCAAGCTGATCATCCAAATCGGTTCGATCTGTAATCAAAATAATAGTAGGACTTTCAAAATGATCACTTTTCATTAAAAGCCGGGTTAGGAAAAGCATGGTAAAACTTTTACCGGAACCGGTTGCTCCAAAATAGGTGCCTCCTTTTCCGTTTCCTTTAGGTTTTTGGACTTTCTGAATATTTTCAAATAGAGCCCTTGCCGCATAATACTGGGGATAGCGGCACACGATCTTTTCATCCTTTTTGGAGCTATCCGGTAAATAAATAAAGTTTTTAATGATGTCCCGCAGCTTGTTTTGATGCAAGATTCCCTGGATAAGGGTGAACATACTATCAATACCGTCAACCTCTTTTGCCAATCCTGCGATCCTGCGCCAGGCATAAAAGAATTCATAAGGCGCAAAAAATGAACCTGCTTTGGTATTTACACTATCCCTAATTACACAAAATGCATTGTACTTAAAAAGTTCAGGTATGTCCCTTTGGTAATGCACCCTTAATTGAATATAGGCGTCATAAATAGTGGTATTTTCCTGAATCGCCGTTTTGAATTCAAAAAACAACTACCGGAATTCCATTAATATAAAGAATCCCGTCAGGAATACGTTTTTGGGTGCCGGTAATTTCCAGCTGATTAATGAACTTATAAGTATTCTGGTTGTCTTCTGAATAATCAATTAAATAGATCCAGATATCTTTTTGGGAACGGTCTTCCCGCTTTAGCGAAAAACCATCAGAAAGCATTTGCATAAACTCCTTGTTGCTTTCATAGAGGTCTGATGCCGGAAGAGTTTTAAGTCTAAGGATAATGGAATCTATTTCATTTTTAGTAATCCCATTTTTCCGGTACCTTGTCAATAGAAATTCCTGAAGATCACTTTCAATGAGCACTTCATCTTACTTTCGTGAGATAGTGCCTCCTAATTGATGCTTATAACCTTCCTGTTCCAGCTGGTTGGCAAAAACACTTTCCAGTTGTGCTTCGGTAAATTTCATTCCTGTCTGGCTTTTCTTCCCTTCTCAGTTAATCTATACTTCTGTTTACTGCTTTTAGGTTTGTCCGGTATTGTTAATTCTACAAAACCCTCTTCTAAGGCGGGGTTTAAATAATTGATTCTAAAATTTTTTCTATCCACAAGCCCTAATGATTTTTGCAACTCGGTTCTACTTTCTTCTCCCTTAAAAACATTAAGAAGATCCCGTACTTGGGGGGTAACTTGCGGGGTAACTTGGGGGGTGACTTGCGGGGTCTCCCTATAAACTTCATCTGCGGCAGGAAATATCATCCTGAG
>NZ_CAJWRQ010000014.1 GCF_913046405.1 uncultured Christiangramia sp. | reverse complement strand
TAGACTTAATAAGTTCATCATACTTTTTCTCACTTTTAGCGCGCTGCATTAAAATATTGGTACGCTCTAATGCAGTCTCAACTTTTCCATCTTTCTCAATAGAATTGATCTGTATCCAACTTTCTTTATAACTTGGATTTTGCGCGAATAGTAAACTTTGGGATATGATGAAGATCCCTAAAAGCAATTTTTTCATAGGTAGCAGGTTAGGTTGTAATGCTATTAGAAAGGTACTAAAAGATTTAGCACTGCAAAGGTTATGCCTTAATTTTATAATACTACAACCTGAACTCAAGCCAGAGAAATTAATTGTTGAGAGACGTACGCAGCTTATGAAATTCTTCCTCTAAAAAACTCAGTTGTTGTTTGATGTCGGTATTTCTACTATCTGGAATACGATGGTAAAAAGCGTATTTGATCTCCCATAGCTCTTTAACATCAGCGTAAAGAATCTCAATATCTTCAATGCCTTTATGGTCTGCTTTCAAAATGAATTTTTTAGCCGACTGGTATATTCTTCTCAGGAATACTTTTTCTTCGGAAACTATCAGGAACAAACATGCGCTCGCGAGATTAGGGTATTGCTTCTTCTGAACTTTCTCACCTATCACCACATCTTTCGGGTAAAATCCATCAGAATCTGTGCTCATCTCGAGGTCGTGAATTACAAAAGCTCGTAGATTTTCTTCATTATAGATAGGTAGATGAATTTCCGGTAGATCTTCTATAAAATTATTCTTTGTGTGATGCTGAATATATTCCTCTTGCTGTTCCGGGATGATGCAGGGCACCTTTTTGCAAATATCTGGTTTAGCTTTCAGGTCATCATGCTCAGGTTTGCCTCTAAACTTCAGCAGTTCATTTACCGTAAGTTCGCTGGTAAGCAGGTCATCTATTGGAATGCTAAAATAATTAGCAATCTTAATAATGGTTTCGATCTTAGGTTCGCTTCGTCCTTCTTCATAAGCACCCAATGTACCCCGTTTCAGGTCGAATAGCTCAGCAAATGCCTGCTGACTCAAACTACGAACCGATCTTATTTTCCTGATATTTTTTCCGAATAAAGACATTTATTGCTAATAATATTTGCAGAATTGAATAATTATTGTAAATTAGTCTAACAATATTAGCAAATACATTTCAGTATTGCTAATTTTTTTAGTCTGAAATGTTCGAACACTCAGAGATCTATTATGAACCAACTAAAGAATTAGAATTATGATCTCACTTATTATCGATATAGCCACCGAGCTAATCACGTTTCTTTAACAAAGTCTTAATACTTTTTTGTATTATTAGGCTCTCAAAATAGTAGTACTAACCGTAATAACCACCTATGAAAAATCACTTTAATATTACGAGAGATTTTTTGCTGGAATTGAATTTTAATATCACCCGGGAGAATCCGGAAGATGGACTTTTGGTGATTCAAAAAGAAAATTCTGGAATTAGAAATCTCATCGTAGGCGTTGCTCCGCCAATTTTAATTATGGAGCAGTACATTTTCAAGATCAATAACCAGTCTGAAAAGATCTTTAAAAGCTTGTTACAGAAGAATCGCGATATCGTTCATGGAGCTTTTGTACTGGACGAGTCTGGTGAAAAAGTCATTTACCGCGATACCCTTCAGATTGAGAACATGGATCTGAACGAATTGGAAGGGAGCTTAAACTCACTCAGCTTATTAATGAGTGAATATTCAGATCATATCATAGAATTCTCAAAATATTAAAATTCAGCATTATGAACATCTTTAAGAGATTATTTAAAATAGGAGAGGCAGAAACAAATTCTGCCCTGGACAAAATGGAGGATCCAATCAAAATGACCGAACAGGGCATTAGAGACATGAAACTTGACCTGGATAAAAGTCTGGAGGCACTGGCACAGGTGAAAGCACTTGCGATTAGAGCAAAGAACGACCAGGAAGAATTTCAGAATAAAGTGGACGATTATCAGAATAAAGCGATCATCATCCTGAAAAAAGCACATTCCAAAGACATGCAGCAGGCAGAAGCAGATCGCCTGGCGCAGGAAGCTCTTGTGCAAAAAGAAGATGCGGAACAGCAGGTTTTAAGAGCCAAGGAGGAGTCGGTTAAATTCGATAATAACGTAGCTCAATTGCAAAAGAATATCCAGACCATAAAAGCAAATATTGGGAACTGGGAGAATGAACTCAAGACACTAAAAGCAAGGGTTAAAGTATCGAATGCTACCAAAAACCTGAATAAACAAATGGCAGAGCTGGATAGTACCGGTACAGTATCTATGCTGGAAAGAATGAAGGAGAAAGTAGCCCAGGAAGAAGCGCTGGCCGAGGCTTACGGAGACATCGCCAATGCTTCTAAATCCATCGATGAGGTAATCGATAAGGCGGCAGATACCTCAAAAGCAAAAGCAAGTGATGAACTGGCGAAGCTTAAAGAACAACTTGGAATGAAAGATTCTAAAAACGAATAAACTTGGATAACCTAATCAACATACTTTTTTCAGAGGTAAACGTGATCCTGAGCGTGTTGCTCATTATTCTGATTCTCTACTGGATCATCACCATGATAGGAGGTCTGGATTTCGATCCGGACTTTGATATCGATGTGGATGTGGATGCAGATGTGGATCTGGATTCCGGGATCGAAGGTGGAAATATGGATTTTGAAGATATTTCCAATACCGAGATCAACCAGGAAGACGTGGTTGGGAAAAGTCGAAAACCTTTAAAATGGTGGCAGATCTTCCTCATCTATTTCAATTTCGTGGGACTGCCATTCATGTTCACTTTTACTTTCTGGATCTTTGTCTGGTGGTTCATAACTACCCTGGTTACCGCGATCACTTCAAGCTATGATAACTTTATAGGTTTTGGGATCATGCTGCTGGCATTATTTCCGGCACTATTCGTCACCAAGATACTTACCACACCTTTTAAAGGTTTCTTTAAAAATCTGAATAAGGATGGCGATGCTCCTATCGATTACCTGGGTCGCAAAGCAACCCTTTTATCCACGATTTCTAAGGATAGAATGGGAAATGCCGAGGTGAGCGTAAATGGCGACAGCCTTTCCATTTATGTAAAATCGCTCAGCGGAGAGCCTCTAAATTATGGAAGTAGTGTTCTTATTATCAAGCGGTCTGCAGATCGCAATTATTACCTCGTACAATCATACAACGAATAATCTAATCTAACTACAATGGAATCAATCTTACCAATTATTGGAATTGGAATAGGCGTATTACTATTTCTAATCATCGTTTACTTCGCGATCATCGCGATGTTCTATAAAAAAATTCCCCAGGGACAGGCGCTCATCAGGACCGGTTTTGGAGGAACAAAGGTCGCTACAGATAAAGGTCTGTATACGGTACCTGTTTTTCATAAAACCGAAATCATGGATATTTCTGTCAAGAAGATCCAGATCGAAAGACTGGCGCATGAAGGTCTTATTTGTAGAGACAATATGCGTGCAGATATCAAAGTTGCCTTTTTCGTTCGGGTGAACAATGATATTGAATATATTAAAAAAGTAGCGCAGACCATAGGTGTGGACCGTGCATCTAAAATTGCCACTCTGGAAGATCTTTTTGAAGCAAAATTTTCAGAAGCATTAAAGACGGTTGGTAAAAAATTCGATTTTATCGAATTGTATGAAGCCAGACGTGAATTTCGTGATGAGATCGTAAATATTATTGGCACAGATCTTAACGGCTATACGCTCGAAGATTGTGCGATCGACTTCCTGGAGCAGACTTCAGTAAAAGAATTAAAGCCAGACAATATTCTGGATGCAGAAGGGATTAAGAAGATTACCGAGCTTACGGCAGTTCAGAATATGAAAGCCAATCTTATCAAGCGTGATGAGGAAAAAACCATCAGAAAGCAAGATGTGGAAGCCAGGGAAGCAATTCTTGAACTGGATAAACAATTAGCTGAAAAAGAAGAGCAGCAAAAACGTGAAATATCAAATATCAAAGCACGCGAAGAAGCTGAAACCTTGAAAGTAAATGAAGAAGAAAGACTAAAATCTGAAAGCGCCAGAATTGCTACGGAAGAAAAAGTGAAGGTTGCAGAAGAAAATATGCAGCGCCAGATCATCGTTGCCCTGAAGAATAAAGAGCGTACAGATGCTGTGGAGTCTGAAAGAGTGGAAAAAGACAGACTACTGGAAGCAACCGAACGTGAAAGAGTGGTAACTCTTGCTCAGATCGAGAAAGAAAAAGTAGTGGAGGTTGAGAAGAAAAACATCCAGGATGTGATTCGCGACCGTGTGATGCTGGAAAAAGGTGTGGTAGAAGAGCAGGAAAACATGAAAGATATCCAGGCATTCAAAACTGCCGACAGGGATAAGCACGTTAAAATTACTACTGCGGAAGCCTCTGCCCAGGAAGAACTTATTAAAACAACGATTGCTGCGGAAGCTCAAAAAGAAGCTGCCAAGCAAAGAGCTGAAGAGATCAACATCGAAGCACTTGCTCACAAGGAAGCCAGCCAGAAACAAGCCGAAGCCAGAAAGATTCTTGCGGAAGCTCAAGCGAAAGAAGAAGCAACTGTTGGTATGTCTGAAGCTCAGGTAATGCATGCGAAGGCTGATGCTAACGAACGTCAGGGACTTGTAGAAGCGAATATCATCGAGAAAAAAGCACGTGCTGAAGCGGCCGGAATGGAAGCCAAAGCAGATGCTAAACGTAAAGATGGACTTGCTGAAGCAGATGTAATTAAAGAGAAAGCGATAGCTGATGCTTCAGGAATCGAGGAAAAAGCTGCTGCAATGAAGAAACTGGATGGTGTTGGAAAAGAACACGAAGAGTTCAAATTAAGACTGAACAAAGATCTTCAGGTAGATCTTGCCAATATCAATATTCAGAAGGAAATTGCAGACGCACAGGCTCAGGTTATTGGAGATGCGTTGAAAGCGGCTAAGATCGATATCGTTGGTGGGGAAACTATGTTCTTTGATCAAATCGTTGGACAGATCACCAGAGGTAAAGGTTATGACAGGCTTGTACAAAACTCTACCAACATTCAGGAGGTAAAAACTGCCATTCTTGGTAGTGAAGATGTAAAGGGAAATTTGTTGGAAAAAGTAAGAGACTTCGCTTCTAAATATGGAGTAAGTACCGAGGATATCAAAAATCTTAGTATTGCGTCACTCATCACAGATCTTAAGATAAAATCTGATGATAAGGAAGAGCAGACCATGCTCGGCAATCTTCTGAACCTGGCAAAAGGACTGGGAATTCAGGATAAACCGATCTCAAAACTTAGATAACTGGAAATGCCGGTGCCTGGCACCGGCTTCTTTTTTAATCTACATCAATTACATCACAAACTTCAGGAAGAGAACATGGCAAAGGAACCCATAAAGGAAGAGAATGCGCAAAAACTGGATGTTGGTACCTATGAGGTAATCCAGGGCAGACTGCAAAAGCAAAAAACTGAGTTGCAATCCCGACTTCAGAAATTAAATGAAGAGCGGAAAAAGGTTTTTGGCTCACTGGAAACAAGGCTTATTGCTAATGACCGTATCAATACTGAAAACAACTGCATCGCGAGGGATATCGTTTCATTTGGCAACACCTGCATTTTTGGTTACAATGTGCATTTTGGTTTGCGTAAAGAAATTTCTTTGAATGATGTGATGAGCGTTTACAGGTTTGAGAACAATGCTTTTGAAGCGATCGATACAGATCTACTCAAAAATGATGTTTTCGAATCTGATTTTAAAAATCTTTATAAGTACTATAGAAATACTATTTTTTCAAAATTCGCGGTTATTGGAAACTACCTTTATATGGTTTTCCGGTTAAGCGAGAGTGTAACCGATATTAAAACCTTCAAATGGCTTATTAAAGATGAAGGTTTGCAATATGTGGACAATCGAAGTGATCACGAGTACAAACTACCGTCACAACATGAATTTAACTGGCAGGAAGTTACCAGGGATCAACACAGGCAGGGAGTTCATGCTCATGTTTCTATTCTGGATCGTGTTTTTGTAGAGACAATTGGCGGTGATCTTACGATCAAGATCGAGGATAATACCAATGATGGCAAAGGTATTTTTTCAGAAGAAGTGGAGCATAGAGATCAAACGCTTGACGACGGGCAGTATCGTTTTGCCAATCTTGGCAATCTTATCATCCTGGAGATCAAACCATTTCAGGAAGGTCCGCGTTATTTTGTGTACAATCATAAACTTCGGGAAGTTCAAAAGATCAGCAGTATTAAGGATACCTGCGTTTTGTTACCAGATGACCAGGGAATAATATTTCCAACCGGGTACTATTTGCAAACCGGGGAATATCATTTATTCGATCATAGTATTCCGAATCTTAGATTTCAGGAAAAGATAAGTTCTCCAAATGGTGAGGATTTTCTGTATGTCTTCTATGCTCGGGAAAATGGACTCTACAACCTGATGAGCTATAATGTGATTTCCCAGGAAATTCAGACTCCAATCATTTGTAATGGTTTTACCATCCTTGAAAAAGGTGAACTATGCTATTTCAAGAACGAAAATGAACAAACCAAACACCATGTGATCCAGATCTGGCAAACGCCATATCTTAAAGGTGATTTTATGCCTTCCAGTCATGAGAATAGCATGTTATATAAGATAGGGAACAAGGATATCGTAAAAGCGATGGCTGAGGTGAACGGACTCGTAAATCTTCTGAATAAAGAGGATAATTATGATGGTTTATATGCAGATCTTTCCAAACGTTCCAAGGATATCCTAGATGCCTATTACTGGCTGAAAGATGAGGAAACTCAGCTTCTAAATGAGCCACTTCGGGAAATTAACCAGGCTGCAAATGCTGCGATGGATGAGTTTCAAAAGGTGCTGGAACTCAAGAAAAATGCAAGGCAGAAAACGAATGAAATTGGGAAAAAAGCCGAGCAGATTTTTAATAAGATAAAAAGTTCAGGCTTTCGGAATATCAATGATTTCGTAAATGCATTAACTCAGCTCAGGTCATTAAGAGGAGAAGCGATCAGTCTTAAAGAAGTACGTTATGTAGATGAGCAATTTATAGAAAACCTCGAAGAGCAGATTGCAGAGCAAACTACGAAGATATCGCGAAGATGCGTAGATTTCTTACTGGATGAAAAAGCTCTGAATCCTTATCACAAAGCAGTAAGTGATAAAGAAGAGCAGCTATCTGATATTAAAAAGGTAGTTGATGCCCGTAAACTGGAGGAAGAAGTCAATAAAATTTCAGAAGACCTGGAGTTATTGATTGATATCGTTTCAAATCTTGAAATAGAGGATACTTCGCATTCTACAAAGATCATCAATAATATTTCCCTCATTTTTTCTTCGATCAACCAGTTAAAGGCAGAGATCAGGAAAAAACGAAAGTCCCTTGGTAGTGCAGAAGCTCAAGCCGACTTTGCCGCGCAATTAAAGCTTATCGATCAAAGTATCATCAATTACCTTGATATCGCTGATACTCCGGAAAAATGTGATGATTTTCAAGCCAGGATTTCCATTCAGCTAGAAGAATTGGAGGGCAAGTTTGCCGATTTTGAGGAATTTATTGAGCTTATTATTGAGAAGCGGGAAGAAGTTTACAATGCTTTTGAAGCGCGTAAGAATACACTCGTAGAAAAACGGAATAAACGTGCGGTAACTTTACAAAATTCCGCAGAAAGAATCCTGAAAGGGGTGCGTAAGAAATCTCAATCTTTCAACGAGGTTTCAGAGATCAATGCCTATTTCGCTTCAGATATCCTGGTGAATAAAGCGCGTGATATTGCCGTGCAGCTTCAGGAAATGGATGACAGTGGTAAGGCTGAGGAAATCCAGTCCATGCTGAAGTCGGCCCGCGAGGATGCACTTCGAAAACTGAAGGATAAGAAGGAAATTTACGAGGATGGCGATTCGATCATCAGGCTTGGGAAACACAAATTCGGCGTTAATAAACAGGAGCTTGATCTAACGATCTTATTTGTGGATGATGCTTTACATTATCATATAACAGGAACCGACTTTTATCAGAAAATTGAAAATGAGACTCTTCTAAAGTCTGAAAGATTCTGGAGCCAGGATTATATTTCTGAAAATTCAACTATTTATCGTTCCGGTTTTCTGGCCTATAAGCTCTTCCGAAGATTTGGTAAAGAACTAAAAAACCATACGGAGGAAGATTTGGTCAGGCTGGTGCAGGAGGAAAGCAGCAAAGATTATTCTGAAGGATATGTGAAAGGAATTCATGATCTGGATGCGGCAAAAATCCTATCCGTACTGCTGGAAAAACACGAGGCTTTGGATTTGCTTCGCTATCATCCTGTTATTCGTTCCTGCGCGCAATTTTTCTGGAAATTTTCTTCTGCGGAAATACGGTCAAATTTAGATCAGAATATAAAAGCCGCGGGAGAAGTATTGCAAATTTTTCCAAATTCCAGAGAATACCACTCATTGCTGAAAACCCTAACCAAAGAGATTCAAGATTTTGGTCAGAAATCAGGAATTTTTGAACCTGAACTGGCTTCTGAAGTTGCTGAATATTTGTTTGAAGAATTGCAAAATGATGATGATTTTCAAAAAAGCGGAATAGCTATTGGGATCAAAGAAGATTTCCTGAATATGCTGAAGTCTGAGAATGCCGATCTTAAATTTAAGGACAGTCTTAAAAGCCTGAGTTCAAACCAGGCAAAAGTCGCCTTGATCGAGCAGTGGTTGAAGGCATTTTTGCAAAGCAATTTAGGTGAACAAACGAGTTTGAAAACCAAATACGTAAGTGAAGCAGCAGCGCTTATACTTTTTGAAGATGAATCTGTTTTAAACACAAAATTCACTTCGCCATCTCAGCATATTGAGAATTTAAGAGGTGAACATCGCCTGGTTAAAACAGGAGTACTCGATTTTAACTATCATGATTTTATAGCGACCTACAAAAGCTATTTTGAGATCGATGTTCCGGACTACCAGGAATTCAAGAAAGCGCGTCACGAAGTGACTATTCAGTTGAAGGAAGATCTAAAACTTGAAGAATTCAAGCCGGGAACACTAAATTCTTTTGTTCGTAATAAATTGATAGACCAGGTTTATTTTCCACTATTTGGAGATAATCTTGCCAAACAGCTGGGCACCGTTGGAGATCAGAAAAGAACCGATAGAATGGGTTTACTATTGCTCATTTCGCCTCCGGGTTATGGGAAAACCACCTTAATGGAATATATCGCGAACAGGCTCGGACTGGTTTTTATGAAAATCAATGGCCCCGCGATTGGTCACGATGTAACTTCAGTGGACCCATCTTCAGCAACGAATTCCGCCGCCCGTGAAGAGTTGAAAAAGCTGAATCTTGCATTTGAAATGGGGAATAATGTGATGCTGTATCTTGACGATATTCAACATTGCAATCCAGAATTTCTTCAGAAGTTTATATCACTTTCCGACGGAACCAGGAAAATTGAAGGGATTTACAATGGCAGATCACGAACTTATGATATGCGCGGGAAAAAGTTCTGCGTGATCATGGCTGGAAACCCGTATACTGAAACTGGTGAAAAGTTCAGAATTCCCGATATGCTGGCCAACCGCGCAGATATTTACAATCTTGGTGATATTATTGGCGATACCGCTCATCTATTCAGGCTGAGTTTGATCGAAAATTCACTGACCTCCAATCCTATTTTACATCAGCTAAGCAGTAAAAACTTTGATGATGTGTATAGATTATTGGACAGAATTGAGAATAATAATCAGGAGATTCAATTGAGCGGAAATTATTCGAACCAGGAAGTGCAGGAATATGTGTCGGTTCTCGAAAAGGTCATACAGATTCGAAACAATGTTTTGAAGGTGAATGCTGCGTATATCAAAAGTGCTGCGATGGAAGATGAATATCGAACAGAACCATCTTTTAAACTACAAGGCTCCTACCGTGATATGAATAAACTGGTGGCGAAAGTGGTTCCGGTAATGAATGAAGCCGAATTGCAAACGCTTATTCTGTCACATTATGAAAGCGAATCTCAAACGCTTACTTCAGCTGCGGAAGCAAACTTATTGAAATATAAGGATCTTACTGGCAGTTTGAACGAAGAGGAACGGAGCAGATGGAATACCATCCAGGAAACATTTCAGAAGAATAATAAACTAAAAGGTTTTGGGAACAAAAATGAGATGGCGCAATTGCTTTCTCAAATGATGGAATTCACAGATAATCTGGAAGGTATCAAAGAAGCACTGCAGAATGGTTTGAAAAGGTCTAACCTGTGAATATTTGAATAAAATTTTTCAGATTTCAATTAATTGATGGAACTTTCCATGTTCTAACCAAACCAAATTTTTATGGCTTCAGGATTTTTTGCTTTATTGGATGATATTGCAGCGTTGATGGATGATGTTGCGGTGATGAGCAAAGTTGCCGGCAAGAAAACTGCCGGATTACTTGGTGATGACCTTGCTGTTAATGCAGAAAAAGCCAGCGGATTCATTTCTGATAGAGAATTGCCGGTATTATGGGCGATCACTAAAGGTTCTTTACTTAATAAACTCATTATTCTACCGGTCGCATTTTTACTGAGTGCTTTTGTTCCGGTGGCTATAAATATCATACTCCTTATTGGTGGATTGTACCTGGCTTATGAAGGTGCAGAGAAGATCCATGAATATTTGTTTCCTCATAAACATGCGAAATCCACACCTGTTCCAGAAGATCTCACCAAAGAACAGATGTTAGAACGAGAAGATGAGAAGGTTAAATCGGCTATACTTACAGATTTCATACTTTCTGTAGAGATCGTAATTATTGCTTTAGGAACCGTAAGCGGAGAGGAGTTACCAACTCAAATTGGGGTAGTAAGTGTTATTGCATTTGTAGCTACCGTTGGTGTTTATGGAGTTGTTGCTCTTATCGTAAGGATGGACGAATTCGGCGCCAAACTTATCAATATGAATGAGCAAACGGATAGCTTTTCAGATAAAGTAGGTAAATTTTTAGTAAATGCATTGCCATGGGTGATCAAGGGTTTGGCCCTTATTGGTACGATAGCTTTGATGTTGGTTTCCGGAGGGATCTTCGTGCATAATCTTGAATTTATACATGACCTGGTACACTCTTTACCCACTATACTTGGGGAATTCCTGGTTGGATTGGTTGTAGGAGCAATTGTTTTACCTCTGGTTGGTTTAGGTAAGAAGTTATGGAAGTCGGTTTCCAGCAAATAAATTTTAAATTTAATTACATACATGGATAGAAATTTCTGGCTCGAACTTAAAGAACAACTGCTTGACTTTTTGATCGAGATTGGTCCAGAGATATTTTATTCTGTTATCACGCTCATCATTGGAATTTTTGCTATAAAAATTTTAATGAATTTGCTGAAAAGCACTTTACGAAGATCTAAAGTGGAACTTTCCCTGAAAACTTTCGTAGAGAGTCTGAGTGTCTTTGTGCTCTATGGCTTTTTGTTTTTTGTAATTGGTTCCATTCTAGGAATTAAGACGACCTCGTTTATTGCGATATTTGGAGCGGCTGGTATTGCCATTGGTCTCGCTTTACAAGGCAGTTTATCTAATTTTGCAGGTGGTGTGCTTATTCTGGTGTTTAAACCTTTTAAAGTTGGAGATCTTATTTATCTAAATGAGAACCTGGGTTTTGTTGAGCAGATAGATATTCTTTACACACGTATAAAAACGTTCGACGGAAGGATCATTACAATGCCCAACGGAAATGTATCTAACAGTGATATAGATAATCGTACGATGGAAAAGTATCGCCGGATTGATCTTAATCTAAAATTCGCTTTTGACGAAGACATTGATAATTTAAGAAAGATCATTATCGCAGGGATGAATAAGCATCAAAAATTAGCTACGCACTTACCTGTTGATGTCTGGCTAGATGAAATTGGAGAGTACGAAATGAAACTCAAGGCTAGATGTTGGGTTGAATCTATTGAATTCTGGCCGGCATACTGGGAACAATTAGAGGCGGTTAAAAAGGAATTGGATCGTGAAGGGATCAAAATACCAATTCCACGCCACGAAATCTACAGAGGTGCTCAGGAAACCAATGAATTAAGTATAAGATCTTCTAATAATTGATTCGAACAAACATAATTGAGTGTAACTAGCTAGAATTAGTCAAACAATATTAAATCTACAATTGTATCCATCTGTGAAAAATAAAAAACCATGGCCTACTAAAGAAGCAATGGAACAGGTGTATGCCATGAACCTATGGGGGAAAGGTGAATCTGCGTTCTACTCAGGAAATGGTTCACATGATGAAGTTCTTGTGAAGCCATATCTTGAGGTAGTTAGAAACTTTCTAAAAGCACATCATAATAAACTTTCTGTATGTGATCTTGGTTGTGGTGATTTCAACATAGGAATGCAGCTGCTGGAGTATGCAAAGCATTATATTGCTGTAGATATCGTTCCAGCTTTGATCAATTACAATACAACTCATTTTAAGTTTGATCATCTGGAGTTTCAATGCCATAACATCGCGAAAGATGAACTTCCACCAGGAGATGTGGTGATTCTGAGACAGGTTTTGCAGCATTTATCCAATTCTGAAGTACTAAGTGTCCTGAATAAGATTGGAGCTTACAAATATCTCATATTGACGGAGCATCATCCCGAATCTATTTTTACTCCGAATAAGAATATTATATCTGGCCAGGGAATAAGATTGAAGAAGAATAGTGGCCTGGAAATTACTAAACCACCTTTCAATTTTAAATTTGAAAATAAAAAGGAGCTTCTATCGATTCAAGATCCAGACGGGAAAGGTGTAATAAAAACTACTCTCTATAGAATTCAGTAGAAAAAATACATAATCAATTTTTAAAGGTTTGAATAGAAAAATCTGGATCATATTATTCCTTCGCTCGCAGGTTTTTCAATGATCTAAAATAAGTTTTAGTTCACGAATTGGACTGCACTATTAAGCCTGATAAAGAGTTAAGAAGTTTAGATGGAAGATGAAAGGGGCTACTCGTAAAATCTGGGTGTAATAGAGAACGAAAGGAATTGCGATTCCTGGAGTAAATGCAAGGTTTTGCTTCGGAAGGTAAGAATGAGCGAGTTGTAACTAGTTGTATAACTCGCTCGAAATTATTTTAAAGCTTTGTTTATCTGAAGAATTTCAGATTAGGATTCAAGTCCTGGAATAGGAGTGAACTTACCATTAGTGGATTTCCCAAGAATGATAACATCTTTGATATCGCGGTATTCTTCAATCGCTAATTTAAGTTGATCTACTGTGTCCCGGCGTACTTTAACTCCTCCTGTTTTTTTATTTTTGTTTCTAACTTCAATATAATAACCGTCTCTGAGATCTTTCGGTTTTGTAGAAGGTCTGCCCATAATTTTGATTATTCGAGATTAAATTAAATTTAGTGTTACGTATGTAAAACTAAACAGTTATCAACTAGCAACTTGAGTGAATATATGAAATTCAGAACAATCATTTAGCGGCTTAAAGCACGAAAAAAGTTGAACGTCAAAAATTGTTGATAGCAATAACTACAATATACTATAATTAGGCAAAGGTAAGGAGTCTAAAAATTTATTTGGTGAAAATTGTAATATTTTTACTCAAATAATTCTAAATTCCATAATTTTTATTGTAGAATCTTATTAAATGTCGGGATTTGATTATGAGAATTCCGTTTTTATAAGCTTTGTGAAAGATGAACTAATTCATCTCATTCAAAGCGAACAGGATTTCAGAAAGGAGTAATTCCTTTTCAGAAAAACCTACAGTGGAGGACTCAATTTCTATAAAACTGACAGATAGATAATATCTATATTGTTTTATAATCAGCAGGGATAAATTTCGGCTTTCATATCAGCAATTTGATTCACTAAATATAGAAACAGCTCCATACATTGCTATTAAAATGCATGGAGCTGTCCATTATACAATTTTAAAATTAGCTTACCAGTTCAAGTTTCTTTCCGGCAACTTTTTCGCTAAACTGATTACTGGTATTCTTTTCACCGCCAGCTTTCAAAGCTTTTTCTCCCGCAAAGAAACTTTTGTGATCATCACCTAGATCAGATCCTGCCATTCTCTGATGCTTAACGCAGGACACACTTTTTCTGATCTCCTGTCGCTGAACACCTTCTACATAAGCCAACATCCCTTCTTCGGAAAAATAACCTTTTGTGAGATCATTCATATGTAAAGCAGTGGTGTGATAAGTTGGTAGGGTGATTAGGTGATGGAAAACCCCAGCTTCTTTGGCGGCATCCTTTTGAAATGTTCTGATCTTCTCATCTGCTCGATGGCATAGTTCAGATCCATCATATTCAGCAGCCATCAGGTTATTTCTATCGTATGCGGTCATATTCTCACCTTCAGTAAGCATTTCTTCATACACCTGGTTTCTGAAGTTCAATGTCCAGTTAAAAGAAGGCGAGTTATTATAAACCAGTTTGGCATTAGGAACAACCTCTTTTACACGGTTTACCATATGCGCGATCTGCTTTACATTTGGTGTAGGAGTCTCGATCCATAACAGATCTGCGCCGTTTTGAAGGCTGGTAATACAGTCTAAAACCACACGGTCTATATTTGAGCCTTCCTTAAATTTATACAACCCATTTGACAATCTAACTGGGCGAACCAGTTTCCCGTCTCTTTTAAGAAGAACATCGTCTTCTTTTGCTTCGCTAATATCAATGTTTTCAGCTTCCACAAATGCAAGGTATTTTGAAGCCAGATCTCCTGGTTCCTTACTTACCGGTAATTTCTGGGTTAGACCAGCACCTTCAGAATCTGTTCTGGCTACGATCACTCCGTCTTCCACCCCTAATTCAAGAAAAGCATATCTAACGGCGTTCAGCTTGGCGATAAAATCTTCATGAGGCACGGTTACTTTTCCATCCTGATGTCCGCATTGTTTTGCATCTGAAACCTGATTTTCTATCTGAATCGCACAGGCTCCAGCTTCGATCATTTCTTTAGCCAGAAGGTAAGTTGCTTCCTCATTTCCGAAGCCAGCATCAATGTCAGCAATAATTGGTACAATATGGGTTTCGAAATTATCGATCTGGTCCTGTACATCTACACCTTTTTCAAGTCTCTTAAAAAGATCGTTGAGTTCTACAGCATCTGCCTGTCTAAGAAAAGTATATATTTCCTTGATCAAGGCAGGCACTGCGGTCTTTTCGTGCATAGATTGATCTGGCAGTGGACCAAATTCTGAACGTAAGGCAGCAACCATCCAGCCGGATAAATAGAGATATTTCCTATTAGTTGTTTTATGATGTTTTTTAACCGCGATCATATTTTGCTGAGCCACGAATCCATGCCAGCTACCAAGGGATTGGGTGTATTTAGAGGAGTCGGCATCATAAGCTGCCATATCCTTTCTAATAATGCCAGCGGTATAGTTTGCAATATCCAGTCCTGTTCTGAAACGGTTCTGGCTCATCATTCTTGCTGCATGTTCAGGTTTTACTGAGTTCCAGGTTTCCCCGTACTTTAGTTTCAGATTTTTGACCGTCTCCAGGGCAGATTGATAATTTGATTGCGATAAATTTTCCATAATTTTGTGTTTGATTATTAAGTTTTTTGAAAGTTTGATAATTAGGTCTCGCAATCTATGCCAGTAGTTGCGAGACATTTTTTATATATGTTTATATGCTGGGAGCGTTAAGAATTCTTCGAATCTTTCAGAAATAACGAGCGTGTCGAAAAGTTTAAAAGCCAATTCAAATTTGGTGTTCTTAATATTGGACTCGCCATATTCGGTAATAATCTTCTCAATTTCATCTTCAAAGGTTTCAATATAAAGTTCCATAGTAAATTTCCTGCCGTCTTCGAGAACCACTTCATTTTTGAGCCATTGCCATAATTGTGTTCGTGAGATTTCAGCAGTAGCAGCGTCCTCCATCAGGTTGTATAGAGCGACCGCACCATATCCACGCAGCCAGGCTTCCAGGTACAGAATGCCTACATTGATATTTTTTCTAATCCCTTCTTCGGTAACCGTTCCACCAGGAATTTTGAGGAGATCCTGCTCTGTTATTTTTAAATCATCCCTGGTTACTGAGAGTTGATTAGCTTCAGACATATGTTTATCGAACTCCTTGAGTGCTATTTCAACCAAAGCAGGGTGAGCTACCCAGGTGCCGTCGTGGCCATTCATAACTTCTCTTTCCTTGTCTTTTCGAACTTTTTCGATCGCCTGGTCATTGGCACGCGGGTTATTTTTAATTGGAATTTGGGCCGCCATTCCTCCAATTGCAAGAATTCCTCTTTTGTGACATTTCTGGATCACCAATTTCGAGTAAGCATCCATAAACGGTGAGGTCATGGTGACCTGATCACGATTAGGAACGACGAAATCAGGGTGGTTTCTGAATTTTTTAATATAGGAGAATATGTAGTCCCAGCGACCGCAATTAAGTCCAACAATGTGTTCTTTTAGTTCATAGATGATCTCATCTAACTGGAAGCTCGCTGTGATCGTTTCAACAAGAACCGTTGCTTTAAATGTACCTGTGGGAACATTCAGGTATTCCTGTGCGAAAACAAAAACCTCATTCCACCAACGAGCTTCTTCGTAGTGTTCAAGTTTTGGCAGGTAAAAGTAAGGGGCTGTCCCATTTCCAAGCATCGTTTTGGTATTATGAAATACATACAGGCCAAAATCTACAAGGCTTCCAGATGCTTCCTCTTCAGTAATTAAAAGATGCTTTTCATTAAGGTGCAATCCTCTAGGGCGCACGAGCAAGATTGCTGGGTCAGGATTCAAAGTATAGGATTTTCCACGTGCGGCGTCTTCCAGTGAGATAGTTCCTGCAATTGCATCTTTAAGGTTTTGCTGACCTTCGATCACATTTTCCCAGGTAGGAGAGGTGCTGTCTTCCAGGTCTGCCATAAAAGTTCTGGCGCCTGAGTTTAAAGCGTTAATGATCATTTTTCTGTCTACCGGTCCGGTGATCTCTACACGCCGGTCTTGAAGATCTCCTGGGATTTCACCGGCTTTCCAGTCTCCACTTCTTATTGAAGCTGTTTCAGCAGGGAATTCAGGTAGGTTACCGGAGTCAAAGTGTTGCTGCTGAGCTTCTCTTTTCTCGAGAAGAGCAAGTCTTTTATGGTCGAATTTTTCATGTAATGCGATTAGAAATTCTAGTGCTTCTTCGGAAAGGATTTGCGGATAGTAATTAGTAACCTCTTTACTGAAGTTTAATTGTAATGAGTTTAGTGTGTTGTTTTCCATGGTGTTAGTGTTTTGCATGACAATATTATAATAAAGAATTCAATAAAACAAGCGAACGTTCGCTAAAAGTAATTATTCGCTGAATATGAGTATTCGCAGAATTGTTTATATTTGGTTTCATGGAAGAAGATTATATCAAGCTAATTTTTGGATTGAAGTTAAAACAGATAAGGACTGAGAAGAGTTTATCTTTATTTGGATTATCCAAACTTTCAGGGCTTTCCAAGTCCTATTTGAATGAGATTGAGAATGGAAAAAAATATCCTAAACCTGATAAAATCGCTTTACTGTCAGAAAAGTTAGAGGTTCCGTATGATCAAATGGTTTCCCTTAAGCTTGATAAGAACCTCGCGCCCATAGGAGAATTACTTCAGTCAAAGATCCTCAAAGAAATTCCGCTTGAATTGTTCGGCATCAAGGAGAGCAACCTTATCGATATAGTTTCCAATGCTCCGGCAAAGGTGAATGCTTTCATTAGTACCATTATCGAAATAGCCAAGCACTATAACTTTAGCCGGGAAAGCTTTTTCCTGGCTTCCGTGCGCTCTTTTCAGGAAGCGAATAACAATTATTTTGATGATCTGGAACAGCAGGTTCTAAAATTCTCAAAAGCCTACCAGGTTGATCTTACCAAATCACCAGGTTCTAAAGTGCTTGAGGAGATTCTGGTAGAGGAGTATCAATATGTAATTAATGAAGAAGAGTTGGATAAATTTGAAGCTTTAGAGAATTTGCGCTCTGTTTTTGTTCCGAAAACCAATACACTTCTGCTGGCAAAGGGAATAGACGAAGCTCAGCGCAGTTTTATATTTGCAAAGGAACTCGCGTATAATTACCTCGAAATTTCAGACCGGCTGCATTCTTTTCCGTGGATTAAATTTGAAAGATTTGATCAGGTATTAAATAATTTTTATGCCTCTTATTTTGCAGGAGCATTAGTGATCCCGAAGGATGAACTTACCATTCAGCTGGAAAATCTATTTCAGAAGGAAAGTTTTGATCATGTTCATTTTTTGAATATGATGCATAATTTCAATGCTTCTCCGGAAACATTTTACCAGCGACTTACCAATATACTTCCGAAGGAATTCAACATAAAAAACCTGTTTTTCCTAAGGATCACACATAAAGCTGATAGCGGTAAGTTTTATTTGAACAAAGAATTGCACTTAACCCACCATCATTCCCCTCGTGCGAATGAGACCAATGAGCATTACTGTAGGCGCTGGATGTCGTTAAAGGTGATCCAGGAAATCAGTAAGTCTAAGAATTCACACGAATTTGATGTGCAGATTTCTAACTATCCCAGTCATGAGAACAGGTATCTTATCTTTTCTTCAGCAACCAAAGATCCTTTTCGAGAGAATCAGTTTAGAAGTATTAGCATTGGTTTGCTAATTAATAAACAACTCGAGCGAAAGCTGAAATTCCTTGAAGATCAAAATATCGTTAGAAAGAATGTTGGAGTAACCTGCGAGCGTTGCGCTATTGCCGACTGTAAAGTAAGAAAAGCACCTGCGATCGTTCTGGAAAAGCGAGAGAAGAACAGTAAAATTGAGTCTATTGTAGATGAATTAACGGCTAAGTTCCAGGCCTAAGAACTCTTTCTAGCTTTAAGTAAATTAAAAAATACATAGGTGAAGAACAGGAAGAATATCCAGTCGTTCACACCATATACCGCATAGAACATTCCGGCAAAAAGATCTTTTTCGAACACCTCTGTAATACTATTATTAAGATGCCAGTTGATCCATGTAAAGCCATAGATAAATTTCTCTATAGCAAAGACTGCGATTAGCCACTTCACTTTATGAAAATTATTGGCGACTGAAATATAAGCCAGACCCCATATCAGGATCATTAATAAGCCGAAATTTGACATGACCACCGGGTCAAATTCGGGAATAACCGGGTTGGTAAATAGTTTTGAAAATAAGAGCACGGACATATTCATTAAACCGGCGAGAATAAATCCTTTGCGAATGCTTGATGAGCTACTTTCCATGTTCTTCAAATTAAATACTTCTGAAATTTAGAAGGATTGTCATGTTTGACGAAATTTCAGAGGAAAGTTAAGTCTTTTCGGGTCATAAGAAATTATAACAGCAGACTTATTCAGATTAATACAAATGTGGGGCATTTGGAAGATAGAGATATATTCTAATTTCCAAAGCCAGATTTATTCTGAATGCTGTATCGTTGTAAAGGATATTTCCGAAGAAAAAAATAGAGAATTCCAGATCTGAGAGTGTTGTGCTTAGTCTGAAGAAACCGCTTTATAAAGTAAATTTCGGAAGCTTTCCGGATTAAAGGATCAGCTAACTACTAAGCTCGGTACTCCTAACCTGTAAAACTTCTAAAATTCATGCGTTTGGCTAAGATCAGGTAATTTTTGAGAAGTCTGTTAATACGCGCTTTGCCTTCAGGATTAGTGCTGTGAGAAGACCATTGCGGTGGTAGCAGTTGATGATTATAGCAATAATCGGTCAATACTTCGGCACAATCAAAGCCATTGAATGAATTGCTTAAATCGTAATCAAAACAAATTGCATCTGGCAATCCATTTGTATGAATCCAGGTTTGAAATTCATTGATCTCTTTCAGCCATATAATATTGACATCACGGCCAATGGGACTGAATGCCAGCCAATCCATTTTTTTCTCAAGGGGATTGATTCGGTCGTCCAACCATATTAGCGTTTTACGACCAATTTTTCTGCTTTTTTTAATAGGAACCGTGGCTGATTTCTTTATAAAAGCTGGTCTATTCAAAGCAAAGAGATTCTGCGACCCCATTGATAAGAAGTCTTTCAGGAACAAAAGATTCCGAAGAATATGACTGTGGTAAGCTTTCATTAAAAAATATCTCAAAGATTGATGAATTTAAAAACACAGGAGGTTTTAGTTAAATGAACCCGGGATCTTTTAAATTTTCTGAATTCGCACGACGAGAAAAATGAATAGCATAAAAATGCCTCCAATAAATAATACGGTATACAGGTTTTCTTCCCAAATGCGATAATAGAATTCCTGATGTAGATAAATTGACCTGCATAGAACTGCAGCGATCACTAGACACAAACTCTTGTAAAATTTACTTTTCATATTATTGATCTTTAAAAAACCAGATAGCCCGCGCATTAATATTGCTGAAAATTAACTTCTTCTCTAAACCCTACGAGAAGAAAATGACGAGGACTATCTGGATCAACTAGGTTTGTTGAATTAATTAATCTAAAAACTTTTCAATCCCATCCTTCAAAAAGCAGAAGGCTGAATATTTTATATTCCGCACCTCCTTCAGGTGCTTTTCAATCTTTTTACGTAAAACGATATGAGCATTAATAAAAGCATGATCACACTGTATATCATCACATTCATTCATCTCATCCAGCCTGGGAAGAAATTTCTGACAGGTTTTCAAAATGCCGTGATTTACCTTTCTTAGATCCTGGAATTGATCGAAGAGATATTCAGCGTCAACACGATTTACCTTTGTTCTTTTAATAAGTGAAGAATTAAAAATATCCAAGTAAAATTCAATCTCCTGAGCCACAAAATCCAGTTCTAGTTTCCATTGTCTAACCTCATTTTGTAGCCTGATCGTTTCTATCTCCTCTTCACTGTGGTGTTCCTGAATGTTGCTTATCATAGTTCATATTCATTAATCCTGATTCTATTTGTTTTACTTCCTGGATATGTATGTGACTTTCTCCAAGTGGAAAGGTCCAGGTAATTTTGTCTCCCTTTGCATATCCAAAAAGCGCAAGTCCCATGGGAGCCAGAACAGAGATCCTGTTCTTACGCAAATCACCTTTATCTGGAGTCACGATCTGGTAAGTTCTTTCTACTGAGTAGGCAGTTTTAATACTTACAAACGAATTCAATCGAATCACATCTGCAGGCATCTTAGCATTGCTTACCACGTTTGCACTTTTGAGCTCCTCATTCAATTTATGGAGCGATTCTTTGTACGAGGTATCTTTGTAGTATTTGGCCAGCGACATGATTTGTTTTAGAAAATCATATTCCTTCTTCTCAATTATTAATTCTCCGTATTTCATTTCTTACTTATTTATTTGCAGACCTATTAAGGAAAAATCCCTCTTTGTTTGTAGGCCGTTTCCACTCTGGAAATAGCCAGGATAAATGCCGCTGTTCTCCAGTCCACCTCACGCTTCTTTACTTCATTATGGATCTTATGAAAGTTTTCGGTTAACTTCTTCTGGATCTTGGCCATCACCTCATCCAGCTGCCATAACTCTCCGTTTCTATTCTGAAGCCATTCAAAATAACTTCCAATTACACCACCAGAGTTGCAGAAAATATCAGGAATGATCTTCACTCCATTTTGAAGCAGAATTTGTTCACCCTCTTTATCTGTAGGTCCGTTGGCTCCTTCAGCAACGATCGAAGCTTTGATTTTAAAGGCATTTTCAGCAGTGATCTGGTTCCCAAGAGCTGCAGGAATAACGATGTCGCAATCCAGTCCAAAAAATTCATCAGCATCAAATTCCGTAGCGCCATCGAATCCTTTTATAGATCCTTTTCTGGGTTCACAATGCTGAGCCAAAGCTTCAGTATCTATCCCATTTTCGCTGTATACTGTCGCGTGAGCATCCTGAACAGCTATTAGCTTTGCGCCATCCTGAGATAAAAAGTGGGATGCCCAGTAGCCTACATTTCCAAATCCCTGTACGATGAATCTTTTATCTTTTAGATCCTGCTGTTCGGTTTCCAGCAATAACTTAATGGACAGGTACACCCCAAACCCGGTTGCACGATCACGACCTTCCAGACCTCCTGCGCCTACAGGTTTTCCGGTCACCACATGCTGATTATGTGAACGTTCTGAGGATGAAATGGTAGACATATACGTGTCTACGATCCACGCCATGGTCTGCGGGTTCGTATTTACATCTGGCGCAGGGATGTCATGTTCCGGTCCAATGTTCTCGCCCAAAGCATAGGTGAATCTACGGGTAATACGTTCCAGCTCAGAATCTGAATAATTTCGAGGATCTATTTGAATACCTCCTTTTGCACCACCAAATGGTAGTCCGGCGAGGGAAGTTTTCCAGGTCATCCACATGGCAAGTGCCTTGGCAGCGTCAATATCTACTGTATCGTGGTATCGAAGTCCGCCTTTATAAGGTCCTAATGCATTATTATGTTGAACACGGTATCCGGTGAAAACCTCCACTTTGCCATTGTCCATTTTAACTGGAAAATGAACAATGATCTCATTATTGGTAATACCCAGGATCTTTCTAATGTTTGGGTTCAAATCTATCATATCTGCCGTATTATTGAACTGGTTCATTACGGTCTCGTACATAGATTGCTTAATCACTTTTTCAGTGTTTATCATTTTGTATTATTGAAAGTGTTCACAATGAAATTTTCTGTCCTCTTTCCAGGTACAGGTTCTGCGATTGTCGCAGTTAAAGCATAAGCCTTTGAGCATTTCCTGGGTGATACCTTCAGGATGCTCCCTATTTGGAATAGTGGCTGTAGCTATTTCCTTAATCAAATTCATTCGGTCATAGATTTAATTTTTTCTGATTACAGAAAGTCAAAACCTATGCCCGTGCTGGGAACATTTCACAAAAAGGACTTTATGAAACTGATAACCAGTAAATTATACAGGAAAAGAATATTTATGACTCTCTTTAAATCGAGGAGAAACGCCCCGGACGGGAAGAAAGGTACCGGTACTAAGTGATCGTTAGTTTAGCTTTTTTCGAAGTGTTTTACGATCGATTTGGAGAATTTCGGCTGCTTTGGTTTTATTATTATCCACACTGGCCATTATTTTAAGAATATGTTCCATTTCCACTTCCTTCAAGGATTTTGAAGTAGAATTATGATCTGGAACCGGGTATTTGAGATGATCTGGAAGTTGTTCTAAATCGATACAGTCTTCGCTCATAATAATAGCTCTTTGAACCACATTTTCCAGTTCACGTACATTTCCAGGCCAGTTATATCTTTCCAATATTTCCAGGGCTTTTGGAGTGAATTCTATTCGTGGTCTGGCATATTCTGAAGCATATTTTCGAAGAAAATTCTTAGCGAGTAGCGCGATATCACTTTTATGGTCCCGAAGTGGTGGAGTTTCGATATTCACGACATTTAACCTGTAATAGAGATCTTCTCTAAAACTACCTTTTTCGACCATATGGAGGAGGTCACTATTCGTTGCAGCGACTATGCGGAGTTCTATTTTTTTAGCTTTCTGTTCTCCAATTCTTCGAACTTCTTTCTCCTGAAGTACTCTCAACAACCGTGTTTGAACGGTTAATGGAGCAGTGCCAATTTCATCCAGAAATATTGTACCACCGGCGGCAGCCTGAAAAAAACCGGGTCGATCCTCATTCGCTCCTGTAAATGCTCCTTTCCTATAACCAAAAAGTTCGGCTTCCAGAAGTTCTCCCGGGATAGCACCACAGTTAACAGCGATAAAAGGGTTTGCAGCAAAGGAACCTTTATAGTGAATAGCTCGTGCAACCAGTTCTTTGCCCGTCCCGCTTTCGCCCTCAATTAATACGGTAGCGCGGTTATTCTTAACCCGTTCTATGAGATCGATAAGTTGTTCGATCTTTTCTGAATTACCTACAATTCCCGCATAAGCGGTTGCTCTGTTAGTGGATGGAATTTTAACCTCAGAATTCTGGGATTTTTCAGGAAGTGATCTTTCTACAGATTGTTTTAATTCTTCCGCAGTAAATGGTTTTACGATATAATCCAGTGCACCAGATCGCATGGCATTCAATGCGCCGTCCATGGATGGATATCCGGTGATGACCAGCTTCGGAACTTTGGGAAAATGCTCTTCTACATATTTTATGAGTTCCATTCCACCAATACCAGGCATTTGCAGATCGGTAATAAGTAGATCCACGGCATTGAATTTTAGAATATCGATGGCTTCCTTTACTGAAGCCGCCTTGTAAGAGTGAAAGTGTTGCTCCTGAAGTTGACGTTGTACTAATTCAAGCATGTCATAATCATCATCAACTATGAGAATATTGGCCTTTTTTAGCAACATAACTTACATTTTTAGAGGTAGCTTAATTTGAAAAACAGAACCCGTAGGTTTATTATCAAAGTTAATGATTTCTCCTTGATGACTTTTAATAATTCCATGAACCACACTAAGTCCTAACCCGGAACCTTCGCCTACAGGTTTTGTAGTGAAAAATGGTTCGTAGATCCTGGCATTTAGATCGGCTGGAATACCAGGTCCCTGGTCTTGAATTTCCATTATAAAATGGGAAGCCGTGTTCGTTACTTGAATAGAGATGAGGCTTTTTTCAGGGGAAGCATAAATAGCATTTATAAGCAGATTAAAAAGTACCTGGGTAAACTGAATCGTATCAATTTGAGCTTCCAGATCGGGATTTTCAATTTTAAATTTATGAGTAACCTCTGCTTTGTAAAAATTTTGAGATAGTAATTTTAATGCCTGGTCAATGATTGGTTTGATCTGAACAAACTCTTGATGCCGCGGCATTTCACAAGCAAAGAACATCAATTTTTTTACAATTTCGCGAGAATAAATAGCTGCTTTAATGATCTTGCCTGCATCTTTTCTGGTTTGATTTTCCAGAGTTTTTGATTTGATCAATTCAGCAAAACCCAGAATATTTCCAAGAGGTGTATTTAGTTCATGGGCAATCCCCGCAGTAATTTCTCCTAAAATGGAAAGTCTGTCATTTCTTTCTGCACTTCTCTTTAAAATTTCTTCCTTTCTGGCGATTTCTCTTCGTTCAAAAAATTCACTGATCTCGATCGATATCTTGTTCAAAAGTTTTTGTTCTTCTTTCAGAAAGTATGCGCTTTTTAGCTTTGTAGTATCATAATATACCTTGATCGATCCTTTAGTCTCATTGAAAAGGGTGATAATGCTTTCCTGAACAATAGAATTTTCTGGAATATTTGAAGTTGAAATGTGAAGCTCATCTAGTTTCAGTTCAACAATCGCATGGTTTGGGTAGAACCAGGCTTTTTTTGTGATCTCACAAATTTCTTCCATCGTGTTATCAACTGAATCTGAATGTTTACGAATCGCGGAGGATACTTCGTAAAGGCAGGACAGTTCCTTGATGCGTTCTTCGAGCTTTTTAGATAAGGAGATTTCTTTCGGCATTTATATAGATTTTCGAACAGAATGATTCTATTATTCCAAAATTTAAGGATAACTATATGATGGTTCCACGATCGTTAAAGATCAAGAAATATTATATAATTAGACTGGGAACGATGCTGAAGTTAATTATTTTCTTTCAGGACTTTTTGCGATCAGCTATAAATATAATCTTCCCAACAAGTTTTAAAAATAACGTTGAGGCATTCTTTAAAATTGAAATTTTGGATTACGTCATGTTGCCCACTCGATTTTCCAGTAAGGAGTATTCCATATTTAGCGCAATTTCAGCAATAAAAGCACGAATCATTTATAATAGTTATTTAAGTACTCAGATCTGAACGGTTATTGTCATTTAAAAAAGTGTTCATTTCTGGGTCAGTTATTTAAAACCAAAAAAATCCTGCTTGAGTCAATTCGGTAGGATTTCTTTGATTCAAATCACAATGCAATTTTGAGTGATTGTCGAACTTGTTTTGTCTTGATTTTACTTAACCGTTATGTTTTTTAAAAGCCTGACTTGTTAGAAAACTTAAAATTTTATCATTTGATAATATACTAAGCAATATGTAATCCTATCACTTTAGATTGCCACCGGGTCTGTAAAAGATAATCCATATCAAAAAAGGATTCATTAGTATACTTTTCTTGTTATTTTCAGGAAAATTTAAATATGAGAAATTTTTTTATTCTAATTTTCTGTGCATTTGGCTCGATGGTCTATTCGCAAGATCATTGTAAAGTTAGAGCAGATATTTCATACACTAGTTCGGAAAAAGAGTATAAAATCGAACTTGACAGAAGGCAAAATGTCTCTAGTTTAATCATATATAAGCTCTCTTCGGAAAGAAAAAGCTATAGTCTGCGTGATCAAAAAAGAGTAGATGAATTACGTGGAAAGTGGAAAACTGCTGAAGAGCATAGATAACTCGAAAAAATAAGAAATAGATATAAAATTTTCGATAAGGATTCTATTTTAATTTCTAATAATAGTATAACCTTCAAATATTCTGACTCCCTATTATTCCACAGTGTGAAATTTCTGAAGGAAAAATTAAATCAACCAGTATTTACCGATGCTATGTATGTAGAGATTTATGAAAATGGACTTCAAAAGTATAAAGTCTATAATCCTCAGACAGATATTTATTCAATCGTTTATTACTTTATTCAATCGGCATTACAAGAATACTGGCAGAAGGTTTCAAAACCTATCCTAAGGAAAGATTATACTTCTATTTATTAGACCCCTAAATTGTTACCTAAAAACAAAAAACCCCGTAAACACTATGCTTACGGGGTTATTAAGTGGAGTCGGAGGGGTTCGAACCCTCGTCCAAACAAGCAATTCAGATGCTTTCTACACGTTTAGTTTTCACTTGATTGTCGATGCAAAGCCGGCCGAAAACCACCAACTTTACACGTATTCTCGATTAAGTTTCAGAAACTCATCAAGACCCTGAGCTTCCTATATTTACTTTATCGGTGCCTCTGTTGTGGATGCCGTAAATCAAGGCCTCCACGAGACATCTCGGCTCCCTGCCTTGCAGGGACTAAGTATAACCTACTGTAATTCGGTTACGCAGCCAAGGCGTAGTTATTCTCGCCGTTTGAAAAAGTGTGAAACATGAGATTTAAGAGCTATATTCCGGCGCTCTACGTGCTTACAACTCAATTAGACTCGCTGTCAAAACCAAGTCGACCCCATAAAATAATAAACATTTTTCTTTGTAATCTTCTGGGCGTTCCGCTCCTACCTTCGCACTTCGACAAGCTCAGGGCTCAGGGCCTCGCGGCGGGCTATACGCTTCAATCTTTTTGCTCATACTTCACAAAAAGGATTTCCACTGCTATCCCTAACGCAACTACTATCTATTTCAAATAATAGCATTCAGAATTTCAAAGCATAGCCGATCTCAAAGAGTTCGGGCCTGCAAAGATACTCATTTTAATTTATATCTTTGAGACACATCAAATTCTACAAAAGCTATACCATAATGATAAAATTCGCCCTAATAAGGGAGCGAAAAACTCCACCAGACAGGCGTGTGGTTTTTTCTCCTCAAATGCTTCAGGAAGCCCAGAAACAGTTTCCGCAGGCAGTATTCAAAGTCGAAAGTTCTGATATCAGGATATTTAGCGACCAGCAATACAGAGAGGCTGGTTTTGAGGTAAGCGATGATGTGACAGATTGTGATGTGCTAATAGGAGTAAAGGAAGTTCCAATTCCAGATCTGGTACCTGACAAAAAGTACTTTTTCTTTTCTCATACGATCAAAAAGCAGCCATATAATCGTGATTTGCTTCGTGAAGTTCTGGAAAGAAGAATCGAATTGTACGATCATGAGGTCATCACCAATAAGAATAATGGCCGGTTGATTGGCTTTGGTCGTTATGCGGGTTTAGTAGGTGCTTATAATGGGATTCGAATGATTGGTAAGAAGGAAGATCTGTTTGATCTTCCCAAAGCAGAAGATCTTCCAGATCTCGATTCACTTTTGAAAGAACTGGATAGGATAGATCTTCCTAAGTACAAATTTGTACTAACCGGAAGTGGTAAAGTTGCGCACGGAGCCAGGGAAATTCTGGAGCATTTAAAAATAAAACAGGTCGACCCAGAAACTTACCTGGTGCATGAGTTCGATGAACCGGTGTTTTGTCATATTGATGTGTTGGATTACGCCAAACGCAAGGATAAGGCTGAAGGCAGTCGGATGGAATTCTATAAAGTTCCGCAGAATTACGATCCAGATTTTATGAAATTTGCAAAAACCAGTGATGTCTTTATTGCTGGTCATTTTTACGGAGAAGGTGCTCCAGTGTTCTATTCCGAAGAAGATATGCAGCATAAAGATTTCAGAATAAAATATGTGGCAGATATTTCCTGTGACATCGCCGGACCCATAGCGAGTACTATACGACCATCCACGATAGCGGAACCTTTTTATGGTGTCGACTTAATCACTAATGCTGAGGTAGATTTCAAAAGTAAAAATGCTCTGGCCGTAATGGCTGTAGATAATTTGCCATGTGAACTACCCAAAGATGCTAGCGAAGGTTTTGGAGAGATGTTTCTCAAACACGTAATTCCGTCATTTTTTAATGAGGATAAGGATACTATTCTTGGTAGATCTAAAATGACCGCAGATGGAAAATTGACCCCTTTGTACTCTTATTTACAGGATTTCGTAGATGGAAAAGAATAGAACGATGATCAAAATTATTAGCTTCTTAATAGTTCTGACAAGTGCATTTTGTAGAGCACAGGATATTAGCGTGATGAGTTATAATATCAAATACGCCAATGAGAATGACGGCGAGAATAGCTGGTCTAAGCGAAATGATTTTATTACAGATCAAATCCAGTTCTACGAACCTCAAATCCTGGGACTTCAGGAGGCGGTAAAAATTCAGATCGAGCATTTTTTAGCTGAGGTCGATGGTTACCAATCGATTGGAGTAGCCCGGGAAGATGGCCATAATAAAGGTGAATACACCGCGATACTTTACAAAACCGAAGATTTTGAAGTTGTAGAGTCCAGTACTTTCTGGCTTTCAGAAACTCCAGAAGCAGTTTCAACTGGATGGGACGCAGCATTGCCCAGGATCTGTACCTATGCACTTTTCAAAAATAAGAACAGCGGGAAAAAGTTCTGGGTATTCAACACTCATTTTGATCATATTGGCAAGAATGCCAGGACTGAAAGTGCTAAGTTGATCCTTAAAAAAATTGCAGAACTCAATACGAATCAACTTCCGGTATTTCTAATGGGTGACCTCAATTTAGAACCAGATGCAGAAGGCGTGATAAATATTCTGAAACAACTTCAGGATTCCAGGGAAATTGCACAAAATACATTCGGGCCACAGGGAACTTTTAATGGATTCCAATTCGATAAACCAGTCAATCGACGTATAGATTATGTTTTTGTGAATGACCAGA
Organism: uncultured Christiangramia sp.; assembly: GCF_913046405.1. GTDB lineage: Bacteria > Bacteroidota > Bacteroidia > Flavobacteriales > Flavobacteriaceae > Christiangramia > Christiangramia marina. The sequence continues at coordinate 10,460 of NZ_CAJWRQ010000014.1, read as the reverse complement.
TTAGTGTCAACAAATACGCTGTATTAACAGATTCGAATGATCTTAAATATCCTTCAGATCATTTCCCGATTTATATTGAAGCTGAATTCGAGGAATAATAGAGATAGTAAAAGCAACTTAGTTCCAAATATCTAATTTCAATAGAAAAAAGGTTGCAAAGTGCTTTCTTGTAGCGTAGTAAAGACTTTTTAACATAGTTTCTCTTGAATTAGAAATCTATTCAATTTCAATTACTTCTCCATCATTCGGTATAAATGTCTTCTCTAAAAGACCATTTTCTGCCAGTTTTTCACGTAGCTGAGTTCTGGTAGTGGGACAATGATTGACTGCTTCTAAATGGTTTGCCACTACAGATCCTGTGTAGCTTTGCTGAATTTTACAATATCTTCCATAGTCATTAACAAAGGTTGAAATAGATCCAACTGTGCTGTTCCACAAGCAACAACTGCGACATCTGGTTTATATTTATGCAGTACTTTCTCCACATCATTTGTGTAAATCGTGTCAGCACTCAAATACAATGATTTTTCGTTTGGAAGTTGAACGTAAAAACCCATTACATTTCCCATTGGTTTAGATACAAATCCATAACCGTGTTTTGCAGGGATACCCTCAATAGTTCCATCTAAAAAATTAGATTCCTGCCAGTAATTAACTGTATTCACCACTTTCAAACCTCGATTCTTCAGGTCTTTTTCGTCTTTGATACTGCAGGTAATTGGTGTCTGATTCGATTTAAGAAATTCTTCTCCGACAGCATCAAGATGGATGTAAATGAGTGATAAGACAATGTGTAGTCTTTCTAACGATCTCCATCGCATTAGTGGGTAAATCCAGGATTAGATTTCTTTTTGGTTTAAATCTGAATAGTGTAAAGGGTGGTCCCGCTGTTCCTCTTTCGCCTAACATAGGGTCCACTAGGATAAATTTATCCCCTGACTCTATTACCATCGTGGCATTACGTAAATGATGTATCTTTATTGAAATTGTTTTATTCTAATTGATTGATGTTCTATTTCTAACATCAACTTTCAAAATTTTAGATTCAACTACCAGCGAAAGGAGTGCCAAAAATTCCGACTGCAAGTTCTGCCCATATAATGAATAGTAATATAAGAATCGCCAGGCTTGCGATAATTCTGTTTTTTCTGTTTTTTAACTTGTAACGCACAAACTGAATAGCAAGTCCGCTTAGAAATAATAAACTTCCCATCACTAGAAAATCAAAACCACTCCAATTTACTTCTTTGGTTAATTGCATAGCCAACAAGGGAATGAGTAAAATTGTTGCTACTATAAACAAGGTGATAGTCAAATCTTTAGTTCTCATTTTGCTAAAATTATAATTCCTTTCAATAAAGTTAAGTATTTATACCTTACTGTATAAAAAAAAACCCGCAAAATTTGCGGGTTTTATATTCTAAATCTGGATTATAGATCCAGCCTGTTTTCATCAGACCTTCCCGGTGAAGGATTATCTGGCCTGTTTGGATTTGCAGGATCGTTGATATTTCCCGGTCTTGTTCCCGTATGTTCATCCTGTCTGGTGTTTCCAGTAATTCCGCTGGTACCTGGATTTTGAGGCGGATTCGTATTTCCACCATGCTGAATGTTGGAGTTATCATCCTTCAGTTTCTGCACGATCTCTTTAAAATGCTCGCCGGCAGCTTCACGTCCACCAAGTACATAACTCAGCGCTACCGCTACGGCAATTGCTCCAAGCGTAAGACCAAAAGCAAGTTCTACGATCTCATTAGCAATTCCCATCGTTTCTAGTGCGATTGCAAGAAACAATGCAAAAGAAGCCCAGCGAACAATCTTTGCTACGAAATTGCTTCCGTTCGCTTTACTCATACTGTTGTAAATAAGCAGTGAAATATAATTCCCTACCGCAAGAATGATCAATCCAAATAGAATTTGTCCTGTAAGAACAAGGATCTGGTCAAGAATCTCTGTTAATTGTGTAAGTCCTATGATTTCAACAGCGGTGATAATTCCGAAGAAAACAAGAAAGAAATAAACCAGGTTAGCCACCATTTTAGAAAGTGACTGGTCTTTCCCTATCATATTATGGATCTGTATCTTTTCCGCAGCGCGGTCCAGTCCCATACTTCTAAATAGGTCTTCCAGGAAGTTTGCAAGATATTTTCCACCCCAGATAAACACTGCTAGAATAATTGCAGCGATCAGGATTTCACCAATAAGTGCTGTAAAATCTGCAAGAATATCATTTGCAGGACCCGAAATCGCGTCCAAACCTAAAGCATTGAATGCCTGGATGAGGAAGGGAATAAAGATTACGATAAATACAACTTTCTTAAGAATATTGATAAGTTTATCGGTATCCTTAAAACCGGTTTTATCAACCATTCTATCCAGAAAAGTTCCTCCAATGTTGATAAGATTGGAGACAAATTTTGCCAGAATATACCCAATAAATCCAATAAGTATAGCTGCTACCAGATTCGGTATGAAGCCAAGAAATTCACTTACCATATTTTCCAGCGGAGTCAGCACCTGATCTACACCTAGAATTTCCAGAACGATCAGTATCACAATGATCATGATAACATAGTATACAATGTTGGCAAGAAAGACGTTGGTATCCTCAATCTTACCTTTTCCAAAGACACGCTCATCCCAGCGAGTTTTTTTAAGTAAGCGTACAATGACCGCTTTGATACCCTTGGCAATAAGCCAACCGATCAACAAGACCAGCAAAGCACCTAATAGATCTGGCAGAAAGTCGCTAATCCTGTCTGCAATATTTTCCAATTCGTTTCTCATAATTTAATTTGGTTAGTTAGACCGAATGAAATTAGGGGAATTGTAAGTCTATTGTTAATTGATTAACAATAGTTTAGGTTTTAAAATGTATAAAGCGTAATGAATTAACTGAAATCGTTAATTCATTACGCTTTTTTTTATTCGAATTAAAGAATCTACTTCGAGATCCAGACTGGAATATTTCGCTTCATTCTAAAGAGTTCACCTGCTACACTACCCACCAGCAATGATGAAAATACATTATTTCCTTTACTGGCAATAATTATAAGGTCTGCCTGTTCCTTGTAAGATTCCAGGACTAGACGTTCGGCGACACTAGCATCTTTAGCACGAAAGATCTTCGTGATGGAATCTCTTATGAGGTAGCGCTTTAAAAATTTATCAAATTTCTCCTGACTATGCTTCTGAATCTTTGGTAGCATCGCATCCTTCTCAATATATGGTGTAAACTGCATTGGAATAGAATACACATGGATGGACGAAACTCCGGCTCCGGTGTAGTTTGCGAGCGTAGAGGCTGTTTCAAAAGATTTAGCCGACTCGCGGGAAAAATCTGTTCCAACCCATATATTATTCATAGTAGCTAATGAATTCTCAGGAACAGAGACAATATCACATTTTAAAGTTTTCATCAGTTTTTCTGAGATTCCTCCAGAACCTTCGGTGATTCTTTTCTTTCCAACAATTACGAGATCGATCGCATATTTATGAACTACGTAGCTCATCAAACTTTCGGTATAAGGATCTTCGGATATTAAAACTTCAAATTCAGTAGAAGCTGAAAAATGCTGAGAAACCTTCTCGTCCAGCTCATCACTGATCATAGTCTCCAGATCCAGATCCTTCAACTGCTCCTGAAAAATTTCAGAAATTTCATATTTCTTAATATTATGTACAAAATATATCTTTTCAGGCTTCAGAGTATCGGCAAGGAAAGACGCATATTGAATGAGGGTGTCATCTATTGTGCTCAAATCCAGAGCTACCAGAATGTTGTTGACTTTCTTCATTACTGATTGGTTTTATTTTCATTCTTAACATTACGCTTCTGTACAATTTCAGAAACGATCTCTTCATAATTCTTCATCTGCTTTTCAGACTTCTTCTCTTCTATTTGCTCATGATCTTCCTTCAATCCTTTGTACAAAGAATAACACATGACCATAAGAATAATGGCGAAGGGAAGCCCGGTGACAATGGATGCGGTCTGTAATGCCTGCAAACCACCTCCAATGAGAAGCACGGCTGCCACTGCACCTTCAGTCACCGCCCAGAAAATTCGCTGTCCAACCGGAGCGTCGATCTTTCCACCGGTGGTCAAACTATCAATTACCAGTGATCCGGAATCTGAAGACGTGATAAAGAAACCTGCAATAAGTAAAATGGCGACCACATTAATTACCATCGATAATGGGTAATCCTGGAAAAATACAAAGAGGGCAGTAGCGATATCTGCATTTACAGCTTCACTTAAAACATTATTTCCAGACATGATCTGTTCAATAGCTACACTCCCGAAAGCAGACATCCAGAAGAATGTGACAATTGCCGGTACTAGTAGTACACCTAGAATAAATTCCCGAATCGTTCTTCCTTTAGAAATTCTGGCGATGAACATCCCAACGAAAGGAGACCATCCAATCCACCAACCCCAATAGAATACGGTCCAGTCATTTTGCCAGGTTCCATTAGTATAGGTTTCACTCCAGGTGGAGATTTCAAGGAAATTATATAAATAACTTCCTGTATTTTGAACAAAACTTCTGAAAATAAATAATGTAGGTCCTAATATAAGTGCAAGTATTAATAGAACGACAGCAATCCTCATGTTCCATTCACTCAGGATCTTTACTCCTTTGTCCACACCCAGAACTACGGAAGTAGTTGCGATCAAAGTAACAATTCCAATAATTATTACTTGTGTCGTAATACCGTCTGGAAGTCCAAATACATGGTTCAAACCTGAAGCGATCTGCTGAACTCCAAAGCCTAGCGAGGTTGCCAGACCAAATAATGTCGCCAGAACAGCGAAAATATCGATCACATCTCCAATTCTACCATAGATCCTGTCTCCAAGAAATGGATAGAAAATAGATCTGATAGTAAGAGGTAATCCACGAGAATAAGTGAAATACGCCAGCGATAGACCTACAAGCGCATAAACTGCCCAGGCATGGAATCCCCAGTGTAAAAACGTGAAGTTCATTGCTTCCTGAGCTGCTGCGGCGGTCCCTGCTACTTCAGTAGGCGGACTGTTAAAGTGCATCACAGGTTCACCAACCCCGAAGAAAAGAAGTCCGATTCCCATCCCGGCGCTAAATAACATAGCGAACCAGGAACCGGTTTTAAATTCTGGTTTCGCGCCCTGACCACCAATTCTCATATTTCCAAATTTTGATGCTGCCAGATAGATAAGGAACACCAGGAAAATATTAATGGAAAGAATAAAAAACCAGTCGGCATTTTCAGCAACTCCAAGCTGGAGATCACTGAAAAAACTTTCTGCTTGTTTATTGAAAATAAGCGTGAGCGTAATAATTGCAATAATGATAGCGGTAGAAGTAAAAAATACCGGACCGTTTACTTCAAGTCCAAATATTGATTTCTTTTCGTCGCTTCTGGTAACTTTTTTAGCCATAAATTAATTTAAGTCTGATTAAAAGTAATATCCTATGTTAATATTAAATCGGGCTTCCCATTTTGCGTCGGGATTCCCTGTGGAAAAATCATCTGCAAAATTTCCTCCCAGCCAGGATTGGTTATAACCGGCGGCATAATCTACATACGTATAGACCGGGCCTGAGGTGATAAGCATCCCTGTGACATTCATAAAGGAATCTTCAAAACTATCTACTTTCTTATCCTGGTATCCAAAGTCATTATAGAACTGGATATTGCTAATGGGTCCAAGTTCAACCGGAATGCTTTTGGAAAGCGCAATCGTGTAGATATTGAAGTCTGATGCTACTTCGTAAGGAAAACCATAAGCTCCCATTTTAATGATCTCCCTGGATTCCCCCGGTAAATTTTCGGGATCATGGTCTATATTCATCGCCTGCAACTTCACATTCCAGTTCTTATAGAACATCTCGTAATGTAACGCTAACCCGTAATGAGTTCCTGTTTTTTCTGTATCAAGGTTGTATAAACCTCCGTATTGAACGGAAGTTCCCAGTCTATTCTTGATGGAATCACCAAATTTATAGATTAGCTTTCCATTAAATTGATTCACCTCTTTATTTCTGCCAACGACATCATATGAATATCTATCTGGAGAAACTTCAGAAGTTCCACCAAAACGTAATTCTTCAGCATTTTTAAAAAAGGCAAGATTATATTCAAACTTATCATCAATATGAACATATTTCACTCCCATATCGTGGTCGTCTTCTAGCCCGAAATAATAGGTAAGATTGAAAAACCAGTTGTGAGAATTATATTGCTGTATTCCGAAGGGAACCTGTGCTAATCCAACCTGGATTTCCTCTTTTTCATTGAAACGATAACCAAGCCAGCCTTGCTTTAGAAAACCTCCGCCAAAAGATCGGGAATATAATCTGTATTCTGCGTCCACATAAATTCCCTGGTAAGATCCATTTACATTGACCCGGAACATATCATACCCAAAATCACCACCACGGTCTTTCTGTCCTTCTTTCCAGGAGGATAGATTGTAATTGAATCTAAGCGCTCCGCCAATTTTCAATTCCGGATCTTCCTGAGCAAAAGAGGACTCGAAGCTCATAAATGCAAATAGCATCATTAATAGCAAGCTGGAAGAAGTAGTTCTTAGCATTCTTTAACGGTTATATCTTAATAGTTAATCCTGAAATTCTAGAAGTAATATCCAATGTTGATATTAAATCGTGCTTCCCATTTAGCATCAGGGTCTCCAACTCCAAAATCATCGACGAAATTTCCTCCAAGCCAGGAATGATTGTAACCTGCAGCATAGTCTACAAAGCAATAAATAGGACCAGAGCTGAACAATACACCTGTAACATTCATGAAGGAATCAGTGAAACCTTTTTCTCTCTTATCCATAAAGCCGAAATCATTATAAATTTCCAGGTGTCTAAAAAGCTTTGTGTCAATATCTATATATCTGGAAACCCCGAGAGTATATATCTCGAATTTAGCTGCAGTGTCATAAGGGACACCATAAGCTCCAAGCAATAGTTTATTTCTTGGTTCACCGGGTGCATTAATTGGATTAAATCCGGCAGTCAAAATTTGCGTTTTTATTAGCCAGTCTTCAGTATGATACTGATGGTGGATCGCAAAGGCATACCGGTCACCAATTTCTTCGGTATCCAGATTATAGATGCCACCATATTTTGCAGAGGCACCAACCCGGTGTTTTTTGGTTCCTAATGGCTTCCAGATAAATTTACCATTTACCTGGTTGATCTCTTTATTTCTACCAACGATGTCATAAGAATACCTGTTAGAAGAATTTTCAGAATTGCTTCCAAATCGCAATTCTTCAGAATTTTTAAAGAAACCAAGATGATACTCATAATCATCATTCTCATAGGTATAGGTAATTCCCATGTCGTAATCATCTTCCAGACCCACATAATATGGTAGATTCAGAAAAAAGTTATTGGAGTTATAGCGTTCTATTCCAAATGGGACTTTGGCTAGACCTACTTCTATTTTGCTATTTTCATTCAATTCATAACCAACGACTCCATGCTTCAGGAAATCTCCTCCGAAGGCTTCAGAATAAAATCTGTACTCTGCATCTACATAAATTCCCTGGTATGCTCCATTTACATTCAATCTGAATAGGTCATACCCAAAATCTCCACCTCGATCTTTCTGTCCTTCTTTCCAGGAAGAGAGGTTGTAATTAAAGCGTAATGCCCCACCAATATCAACTTCAAGTTTTTCCTGTGAATAACCTGAGCTGAAAAAACATAAGGTAAGTGCTACCAGCAAACTCTGATAGAATTTCGTGTAAACCATTGATCTATATTTATTAGGCTATCCTAAGTTACAGGAATATCTGAAGATTTTCCGCTTATGATTTAAAAAAAAGAAACCGCTATAGGGCGGTTTTCAAAGTTTTAGAACGAATTGATGGTTTTTCGAATACTTACCAGGTTACTTAACAGATTCTCCAGGTATGCCAGATCGAGCATATTTGCACCATCACTTTTTGCGTTCGCAGGATCAAAATGAGTTTCGATAAAAAGTCCGTCAACATGATTCACCACTCCGGCACGGGCGATCGTTTCGATCATATCTGGTCGGCCACCGGTTACACCACTGCTCTGATTTGGCTGTTGTAAGGAGTGAGTAACATCAAGAACTGTAGTAGCAAATTCTCTCATCGTAGGAATTCCTCTAAAATCCACGATCATATCCTGATACCCAAACATGGTTCCACGATCTGTGACCATTACCTGCCCATTGTTACAATCGGTTACCTTGGTAACGGCATGCTTCATGGATTCCGGACTCATAAACTGTCCTTTCTTCAGGTTAACCACTTTGCCGGTTTCTGCCGCTGCGACTACAAGATCTGTCTGTCTAACCAAAAATGCAGGAATTTGCAGTACATCCACATATTCAGCAGCCATGTGGGCATCACTTACTTCGTGGATATCGGTAACTGTAGGAATCTCAAAAGTTTCAGAAACCTTGCGTAGGATCTTTAGAGCCTTCTCATCCCCAATTCCGGTAAAACTATCTATTCGACTACGGTTTGCCTTTTTAAAAGAACCTTTAAATATGTAAGGGATCTCCAGTTTAGAAGTGATCTCCACCACCTTTTCGGCAATTCGCAACGCCATCTCTTCACCTTCGATCGCACAAGGACCTGCAAGTAGAAAGAAATTATTGGAATCACTATGTTTTATCTGCGGAATTTTACTTAGTTCCATTTCGTTGTTTTTTGCAAAGATAGTTCAATTAATTACGCATCAAAAAATTGGGAGAACTCGATTTTGCTCAATCTTAGCAGGAAAAGCTTTAATTTAGAAAGAATTAACTATAAACTTAAGCTTATGAAGATCTATGAATTTCTTATTCCGCAGTTAAAACAGGAAACGGCACTTACTCTAAAATTTCTTAAGCGCATTCCAGAAGATCAATTGAACTGGAAACCTCATGAAAAATCTATGAGCATCAAAGAGCTCGCCAATCATTTAGCAGAGATTCCGTCATGGATTAGTGGTACTATGGATCATGGAAGTATGGATCTTTCAGGATATAAAGCACCTTCAGAATCAACTGTTTCAGAAATTATCGCAACGCTTCAGAAAAATTCCGAAGAAGCCATGAAAGCTTTGCAGAAACCAGACGAAGCTTATCAGGAAAACTGGAAAATGACAAAGGATGGTGAGATTTTAATGGAAATGCCTAAGTTTAATGTTTTACAGGCTATCGTGATGAACCAATTTCCGCATCACCGGGCGCAACTGGGTGTTTATTTTCGACTACTAGACTTACCGGTTCCTTCCACATATGGACCTTCTGCAGATGAGCAATAAACTGAATGAATTTTACTCGAAATTGTCATTTCCAGAATGTTTAAGCTTTTTCCATATTTAAGAAGTATAAATTCAGAATAGTATATAGATTAAAATAATTGATAATCAGCAAATTAAAATCTTTTAAAGATACGATGGATTAGCGAAAAATAGGTGTACATTTGCAGCCTTAAAAATAAGGCTTCATGACAGCTATTAGAAATATCGCGATTATCGCACACGTTGACCACGGTAAGACGACCCTGGTTGATAAAATAATGTATCACTGTGAATTGTTCCGTGATAACCAATCTACAGGTGATCTTATCCTGGACAACAATGATCTTGAAAGAGAGCGTGGAATCACGATTACTTCCAAGAACGTTTCAGTTGTTTATAAAGACACGAAAATCAATATCATTGATACTCCTGGTCACGCCGATTTTGGTGGTGAAGTAGAACGTGTTCTAAACATGGCAGATGGTGTTCTTCTATTAGTAGATGCTTTTGAAGGCCCTATGCCACAGACCAGATTCGTTTTGCAAAAAGCGATCGATCTTGGTTTAAAACCTTGTGTAGTTGTAAACAAAGTGGACAAAGAAAACTGTACTCCTGAAGAAGTTCATGAGAAGGTTTTTGATCTAATGTTCGAACTTGGTGCTGAAGAGTGGCAGTTGGATTTCCCAACAGTTTACGGATCTGCCAAGAACAACTGGATGAGTGACGACTGGAGAAATGAAACTGAAAATATTGAGCCGCTACTTGATATGGTAATGGAACATATTCCTGCACCTAAAGTAGATCTTGAAGGTTCTCCTCAAATGTTGATAACTTCTCTGGATTTCTCTTCATTTACAGGTCGTATCGCGATTGGTAGATTGCAAAGAGGAACTTTGAAAGAAGGTCAGCAGGTTTCTTTGGTGAAGCGTGATGGAAGCATTAAGAAAACAAGAATTAAAGAATTACATACTTTCGAAGGTTTAGGCCGTAGAAAGATTGAAGAAGTGCAGGCAGGTGATATTTGTGCTATCGTTGGACTGGAAGGATTCGAAATTGGTGATACTGTTGCCGATCTTGAAAATCCTGAAGGACTTAAGACGATCGCTATCGATGAGCCTACAATGAGCATGCTTTTCACTATTAACGATTCTCCTTTCTTCGGAAAAGATGGAAAGTTTGTGACTTCAAGACATA
>NZ_CAJWRQ010000013.1 GCF_913046405.1 uncultured Christiangramia sp. | reverse complement strand
AGAGAAGTAAATACTACTTTAAGATTGCTCTTTGCGGTAGCTGAAGTATCAAAACTTCCATTTTCTACGGAAGCTTTTGCAAATGAATCGTCAACCTTTTGGTCGATCTTTTCGATCAATGATTCGTTCGCTTCAAATTTAACTTCAGTATAGTCAAGATTATTAATGATTTCGATCACTTCTTTGTCCTGCGGTGGAACTAACTGGCCACCATCCTGCCAATAAACCTTGTAACCATTGTATTCTGGTGGATTATGGCTTGCGGTAAGCACGATCCCACAGTGACATTCTAATTCCTTGACTGCAAAAGACAATTCAGGAGTCGGTCGTAGTTCAGAAAAGAGATATACTTTGATATCGTTCGCCGAAAATACATCTGCAACAACTTTGGCTAACGTATCGCTATTATGCCTGCAGTCGTAAGCAATCGCAACTTTAACCTGCTCTCCAGGAAAAGATTTTTTCAAATAATCTGAAAGTCCCTGGGTATTTTTACCTAAAGTATATTTGTTGATACGATTTGTACCAACACCCATAACACCACGCATTCCACCTGTACCAAATTCAGCATTTTTGTAAAAGCTTTCTTCCAGCTCCCCTGGATCAGCATTTATTAGTCTATTGATCTCGGTTTTAGTGTCTGCATCAAAGATATCAGTAAGCCACGCCTGTGCCTTCTGAAGAATTTCAGGTTTATTAGTTGCCATAATTAGTTAATTTTGCTAAACAAAAATAATGATTAATACGAGAAAGGTACTAAATATTACTGGTGGTTTTTCGTATCAGGTAGCGCTCTTTCTCGCGTTTTGAACGAAGAATAAGCTCTCCCAGAAAACCAGCAAGAAAAAACTGTGTTCCTATGATCATCACTGCAAGTGAAATATAGAACCATGGATTCTGAGTTACCAGTACGTTAGGTAGGCCATGATAAAGTTTATAAAGCTTGGAGACACCAATAAGAAATGCAGAGACAAAACCAATGATAAACATTAGAACGCCCAGTGCTCCAAAAAGGTGCATAGGTCTGCGTCCAAATTTGGAAAGAAACCAAATGCTAATTAGGTCCAGGAAGCCATTTAGAAATCTACTGGCGCCAAATTTTGTGTTACCATATTTCCTGGCCTGGTGTTTAACTTCTTTTTCGGTGATCTTGCTGTAACCGGCATTTTTGGCAAGTACAGGAATGTATCGATGCATTTCACCATAGACATCGATGTTCTTGATCACTTCTTTTTTGTAAGCCTTTAGTCCGCAATTAAAATCATTTAATTTTACTCCGGAAGTTTTTCTTGCAGCGGCATTAAATAGTTTGGAAGGAAGATTTTTGGTGATCACATTATCATAACGCTTCTTTTTCCATCCTGAAACAAGGTCATATTTCTGCTCCTTAATTAAGGCGTATAATTCTGGAATTTCATCAGGATTATCCTGAAGATCGGCATCCATGGTGATGATCACTTCACCCTGGGCTTCGATAAAACCAGCATGTAATGCCTGGGATTTCCCGTAATTTCTATTAAAACGTATGCCTTTTACACGATCATCGGCTTCAGAAAGTGATTCGATCGTCTTCCAGGAACCATCTGTGCTGCCATCATCAATAAAGATGATCTCATAAGAAAAGGAATTGGATCGCAATACTTTTGCGATCCAATTATATAATTCAACCAAAGATTGCTCTTCGTTGAGTAATGGTATAACTACCGATATCTGCATATATTATGCGTTTGTCTTATCTTTCTCTCTAAAGATCAAAGCTACGATTAATCCTATAATTGAAAATATAACTAACTGGATTGCCAGACTAATCATAACATTTTTAAACGAAAAGAAATTTTCTTTTTGCATTTCGGTCATCGTCTCGTTAATCTGAGCTTCAGTCATTCCAAACTTTTCGAACATTTCTGCCTGCTTACTCATCGTAATTTCCTGCAACGTATCTGCCGCTTGAGGGTCGATTACATTGAAAAGTATAACACTAAATAAGGTAGATAAAACCAATCCAATTACTACTGTAATAAAATAGGTAGAAAAAGCTTCCTTAAAACTAAAAATCCCAGTATTGAACTTCTTAGCCTTATTTACTGCCATGATAGCTAGCGCAAGGATTATAATATATACAATTGGTGTATAATACCATTCAGTCATTAAAGAAATGTCGAATGCATACACTAAGACCGAGATTAGAATAAGTGCAATACCTAGATAAAGGCCATAACTCGTAGCTAGTTTTTTTGTTGATTGTTCCATTGTAAGTTGTAGATTGATTAGTTTAGCAGTTAGTTAACAAATATAAGGAAACGTTACACTCAATAATAAATAAAAACTTTTTTCAATTTTATTTGTTCATAAGTAGTAATTAGTTAAATTTGCACCTCGAAAATTAAAAGATCAAAGCGATGAAGCAGGGAATCCATCCGGAAAATTATAGATTAGTAGCATTTAAAGATATGTCTAACGAAGACGTGTTTTTAACTAAATCTACAGCAAAAACAAAAGAAACTATTGAAGTTGACGGAACTGAATACCCGTTGGTAAAACTGGAAATTTCCAGAACTTCTCACCCATACTATACTGGACAGACCAAATTATTGGATACTGCAGGTAGAATTGACAAGTTCAAGAACAAATACTCAAAATTCAAGAAGAAGTAATTCTTCCGAATTTTCGATATACAAAGCCGCTTTTAGCGGCTTTTTTCGTTTTAGAAGCAGTCCGTTTCATTGGAAACTTTATTTTTGCTGAATCAAAGCATACGATATGAACTATATTCTATTTGACGGTACTTTCCGAAATAATCTATTACCATTTACATTCACCAGGCCAGTAGCCGATCTACGGATTGGGATACTAACTATCCGTGAAAAATGGGAGCAACGATTAAATGCTACTACTTCAACTAAGACTGAAGAATATCTGTCTGAAAAGTGGCCATTGAAGTTAGAGAGTTCAAATATCTTTATCAATGCTTCTGTGTTACCGGATGATACATTACTGGAGGAAATTTCAGTACTTCAGCATGGCGAAAAATTAGTTTTTGAAGATATCCTAATTGCATATAAGTTTGAAGGGAATTCAGAACTATCTATTGAAGATCTTCAGCTTAAAGAATCATCCAGAAAGCCTTTTATAGTTGCTCATACCTGGGATATCTTCTCTAAAAATGCTGAAGCTATTCAGTTAGACTTTAATCATTTGACCAAAGGAAGAACTTCTCAGGACATTGACTCTTCAAATTACACCAAGAATTCAGAAAACATTTTTATTGAGGAAGGTGCAAGCGTAGAAAATTGTTCATTAAATGCCAGCGATGGCCCTATTTATATAGGTAAAAATGCTACAGTTATGGAAGGATCGCTTATCAAAGGTCCTTTCGCGCTAGGAGAATCTGCAACGATCAAAATGGGTGCTAAAATTTATGGCGCTACTACCATTGGACCTTCATGCAAAGCGGGAGGTGAGATCAGCAACTCTGTGTTGCTTCAGAATTCTAATAAAGGGCATGATGGCTTTTTAGGAAATTCTGTACTTGGCGAGTGGTGCAATATAGGTGCCGATTCTAATAACAGCAATCTTAAGAATAATTATGCCGCCGTCCGCTTATGGGATTACGAGACAGAAAGATTTGCAGATACCGGGTTGCAGTTCTGCGGACTTATAATGGGAGATCACAGTAAATGTGGTATCAATACCATGTTTAATACCGGGACCGTAGTAGGAGTGAGTGCTAATATTTTTGGGAGTGGTTTCCCTAGAAATTTTATTCCTTCTTATAGCTGGGGTGGAAGTGCAGGAACAACTACATATAAACTGACTAAGGTTTTTGAAACCGCCAGACTGGTAATGCAACGCCGGGGAGTAGAGCTCACCGCAGCCGATGAAAAGATCATGGAGCATATTTTCGATTATTCCGCGAAATGGCGACGGGATTAAATTCTAGAAACCCCGTCTGATCATTTGATTTTCAGTTTCATAAATGATTTTTCAGAAACACTTTAAGTTGGTATCTTTGCAGCCCGAAATACAGGATTAGACGAATTGATCATGAGCGCAAAAAAAGTAGCATTTTATACCCTTGGCTGTAAGCTGAATTTTTCTGAAACTTCCACGATCGCTAGATCTTTTGAGAATGAAGGATTCCAGAGGGTGGAGTTTGATGAAGCAGCAGATGTTTACGTGATCAATACCTGTTCTGTTACTGAAAATGCAGATAAACGATTCAAAACTATTGTAAAGCACGCACAGAAGGCAAATGAAGATGCATTTCTTATTGCGGTAGGCTGCTATGCTCAATTGAAACCAGAAGAACTAGCCGAGGTAGATGGTGTGGATCTGGTCCTGGGTGCTACTGAAAAATTCAAAATTACAGACTACCTGAACGACCTCACCAAGAATGATCATGGTGAAGTTCATAGCTGCGAGATCGATGAAGCCGATTTCTACGTGGGTTCTTATTCTATAGGTGATCGTACCCGGGCTTTTTTGAAAGTTCAGGACGGATGTGATTATAAGTGTACATATTGTACCATTCCTTTAGCCAGAGGTATTTCGAGAAGTGACCGCCTTGAAAATGTCCTTCAGAATGCTTCGGAAATTGCAGAACAGGGAATAAAAGAGATCGTTCTCACAGGAGTAAATATTGGAGACTACGGGAAAGGTGAATTCGGAAATAAAAAGCATGAGCATACTTTTCTTGAGCTCGTACAGGCACTGGATGAAGTTGAAGGGATTGAAAGACTTCGTATTTCATCCATAGAACCAAACCTGCTAAAAAATGAAACGATCGATTTTGTAGCTTCAAGTAATACTTTTGTGCCTCATTTTCACATTCCACTTCAAAGTGGAAGTGACGATATGCTCAAGCGTATGCGTAGGCGCTATCTGAGTGATCTATATGCGGATCGTGTAAATAAGATAAAATCAGTCATGCCAGATGCCTGTATTGGCGTAGATGTCATTGTTGGCTTTCCAGGTGAAACTGATGAGCATTTTCTGGAGACCTATAATTTTCTTCAGAAATTGAATATATCATACCTGCATGTTTTCACTTATTCAGAAAGAGATAATACTCCAGCAGCAGAGATGGATGGAGTAGTCCCATTAAAAGTGCGAAAAAAGAGAAGCAAAATGCTAAGAGGCTTATCTGCTAAAAAACGCAGAGCTTTTTATGAAAGTCAGCTTGGGAATACATCAACGGTTTTATTCGAAGGCGAGAACAAATCAGGTTATATCCATGGATTTACAGAAAACTATGTAAAGGTAAAGGCACCGTGGAATCCAGAGATGGTAAATACACTTAAAAAAGTGAATCTTACCGAGATCGATGAAGATGGCCTGGTAAGATTCGAAATGCTTCAGGAAGAATTGGTTTAAATATTAATACCTACAGGAAGTAGATCTTTATATTTTCTTCTGTTTGTCCGCATAAAACCAGCAATGGTCGGGTTTGTAGGAACCACTCTCATATTGGTTTCGCTAATCGTGGAAAGAACCGCTTCTATAAAATCATTTTGCCTGTCCAGAACTTTCTCAGATACTTTGATCTTGGTTAAGAAGATCTTTCTATCCTGTTGAGAATATTCTATAATGCAGAGTTCTCCATTAATCTCAGTTTCAAACTGTCTCAAAAATTCATTGTCTGTAATCTTCATTTCTTCTACATTCATATTTTAAGTTTTAATTCATAGGCACTTCAATAAAAAGCACCATTGATTCATTTTTAACGTCAACATTTATCTTAGCAGTATTCCAGATACCAGCAGCATCGCGTTTTAAAAGCTTTAAGTCATCAATTTCTGAATCTCCTTCTATCATAAAGATGTAAACACCATTGGCCTGGTTATTTAGGTTATACTCAATATTCCTGCCAGCTTCGGTCTTCTGGATTGATAGGAAGGCGTTTTGATGTATTTTCAAGGCATTTTCATCATCATGACCCATTGGAGCTACTACTGTAACCATTTCACCAGCATCTAACTGTTTGCTATAATTCTTTTGGTCATAGCGGGGTTCATGTCCGTTCCTATCCGGGAAGATCCAGATTTGGAGCATGTTCAATTCTTCAGTAGACGAATTAAATTCGCTATGTTCCACACCTGTTCCGGCGCTCATTACCTGTACTTCGCCCTGCTCAATGACTGCAGTGTGGCCCATGGAATCTTTATGTTTTATTGCACCCTTGAGAGGAATTGAAATGATCTCCATATCCTTATGTGGATGGGTACCAAAACCCATTCCGGATTTAACGTAATCGTCATTAAGTACACGAAGCAGTCCAAAATTTGTTTTATTAGGATCGAAATAGTTAGCAAAGCTAAAGGAGAAATTAGCGTTCAACCAGCCATGATTAGCGGTACCACGAGATCCTGCAGCGTGAAATATTTTATCCATTATTTATGAGTTATAAGATTTGAAAGTCTAAGATTAAAGGCTAATTTTGATTGTTCAATTTACGATTTTGTGAGTGCATTTCATGTAACTCGCATGTTAAAAAGATTAGTTTGCAGAAGCGTATACATGTTTACTTCATGCCGGGTATGGCAGCAGCTCCAACAATTTTTGAAAACCTGATTTTACCTGCAGAAAAGTATGAAACACATTTGCTTGAGTGGGTAATTCCTGAGACAGATGAATCACTTGAAGATTATTCGAAAAGAATGCTTCAGTTTATCAAACACGAAAATATTGTATTGATAGGCGTTTCTTTTGGAGGGGTTATTGTACAGGAGATGGCAAAGTTTCTGGACTTACAGAGACTTATTATCATTTCCAGCGTGAAATGCAAGCATGAGCTACCTCCCCGTATGAAGTTTGCGGCTAGAACGGGCTTATTTAGAATTGTGCCCACAAGTCTGGCGAATTATGTAGACCATTTCGAGAAGTATGCCATTGGACCTTTTCTTAAAAAACGTGCGAAATTATATAAACAGTATATTTCAATTACAGACAAGCAGTATCTGGACTGGTCTATAAAACAGATGGTGAGCTGGAAGTGTGAAAAGCCTGATGAAAAGGTAATTCATATTCATGGTGATCAGGATGAAGTTTTTCCAGTAAAAAACATTGACAATGCGATCATCGTTAAAGGTGGAACGCATATTATGGTAGTAAATAGATTCAGGTGGTTCAATGAAAATCTACCTGGAATTATCGAAACCGGTAAATTGATTAAAAGAACTTAAATAAAAACATATGAATTTATTGAAAAGCGCATTGATCTTTGTAGGGATTCTAACAGTCCTGGGAATAAGTATTAATGCATATGTACAGGATGGGGAATTAAATTCAAGTGAATCCGGTAGTATATTAGCTGATACGATCAGGAATCGTAGTGTTGCAACTAGCTACCGAATCAAGGCGTTGCCTGTGCCAGAAAACCTGGATTTTGCAGGAGAGCCCGTTCCATTGGAAGATCCTGATGTTTATGAAAGAATGGATAGGGAACTTTTGGTGAATACTTATTGGCAGTCGAATGCTTTGCTGCTTATAAAACGAGCTAATAAGTTCTTCCCGATCATCGAGCCGGTTTTAGAAGAAGAAGGGATTCCTGACGACTTCAAGTATCTTGCGGTTATAGAAAGTGGTTTGACTCAGGCTGTATCACCTGCAAAGGCAGTAGGTTTCTGGCAAATCCTTGAAGGAACAGGGAAGGAGTATGGATTGGAGATCAATTCTAATGTTGATGAACGGTATAATATTGAGAAGTCCACCCGTGTAGCTGCAGATTACCTGAAGAAAGCAAAGGCACGCTTTGGTTCCTGGACATTGGCCGCGGCTTCATATAATGCAGGTCAGTATGGTGTTGATAAGCAATTGGATAGACAGAAGGTTGATGAATACTATGAGTTATTACTTGGAGAAGAGACCGGTAGATATGTGTTTAGAATTCTTGCCTTGAAAGAGATCATGAACAATCCGGAGAAGTATGGATTCGATTACGAAGAAGAAGATCTTTACGCGCCAATTCAGCTTAATAAAATTAAAGTAGACACTGCTGTAGAGAATTTCCCAAATTTTGCGAGAGAATTCGGAATCAACTATAAAACTTTAAAGATTCATAACCCCTGGTTAAGGGATGATCATCTCAATAATTCGTCAAGAAGGACTTATTATATTGAGATCCCTGAAAAAGGTCAGTATCCCAAACTAGATTAGTTTACACTCACATTATCTGCATAAACTTCATCGTACTCGGGAACCAGGTTTTTTGAAATCGAGGTTTCCAGTGCGATATAGTTTTTTTGATAAGCCGTTTCGAGATCGGTTGCCGGTCCTGAGAATACGCTTCTTCGAATGGAGGTGATCCTTTTATCTTCGGAAAGTAAGAAGCAAGTTGGAAGTCCCAAGGAATGTTTCAGTTGTTTCACAACGTAACCACCGTTATTCTCTGATTCATCCACATAAACTACTGAAATTTCTGAATCAAATTGATCTGAAAGTTTCTTTACAGTTTTTCGCTTATCCCAGAACAACACCACAAAATCCACCTTATCAGAGTATTCTTTCGCTAATTTGTTAATTGCAGGAATTTCTCCCTTAGCAGGAATACACCAGCTGGCATAAGTAATAAGGAAAGTTGGTTTATTAAAATCGTAAAGCTCAACTTCACGATTTCGAAGGTTCTTGAATTTAAAATTATTCATGTAAGAACCTGCAAGTTGTTCCGAAGTGAATTTTTCGAAGAGCTCCTGGGCTTCTTCATATTTATTAGCTCTAAATGCAGCATCGGCCTTTTTATTATAGTCAGATAAATGCTCAAAAAGCGCTTCAGTAAAATAATATTTATCGTCCAGATCTTGCTGGGCGAATAAATGGGGCGTAATAAAAAGAAGCGTTAACAAAAGTAACAGTCTCTTCATAATTTATCTTTGGGGCTTACCCCTTAAAAGTATTATGAATAAAGACGATTCAGAAAAATACTCGTTTAAATACCAATTTACTTGTTGAAAGAAAATATCTTAAAAAAAACTCTTAATTAGATCTTTTTCATTTGCTCTTTCATCATTCGAATCTGGTCGTTTAGCATTCCATGTTTGTCAAGTTTTTTAGCTTCACTAAGTAGTGTAGTCGCTTCTCTCTTTCTTCTTTTGGTCATGGCGATTCCAGCAAGGTTTAGTTTTGCCATGGCAAGGTCATGATCCATTGAAAGTCCAAGTTTGATAGCACGCTTAAAGAACTTTTCAGCCTGGGTCATATTGGTTTGAGAAACCATTAGACCGTGCAGGTACCAGTAATATCCCTGTTGCTTTGGTACTAATGCCTTTTCGGGATCTTTAATCTTATCAAGCCATTTTTTTGCGCCAGGAAAATCTTGTTTTCTAAGTCTAAGAAACGCCAAAAGTATCATTTCATTCTTAAAATACAGGAAGATAAAAATCCCGGAAAGTAGAATGAGAGCAATTCCATTTCCAATTTCCCCTTCAATAAATTGCCAGACAGCAACGGCGATAAGTAATCCTGCGATAAATAGTTTGATAATCTTATTGAACATAGATAAGTTTGTTTTCCGGCGGCAAAGGTAGTAAAAACAATTAAAATTTTTTATGTTTAGTATTTGCAGTACATAAAAAGCTTTGTATATTTGCACGCAGTTTTTAAGACAGATAAACGAATTTTAGAAGATAAAAGATATTCACAATGAAAAGAACGTTTCAACCATCCAAAAGAAAAAGAAAAAACAAGCACGGCTTTAGGGAGCGTATGGCAAGTGCCAACGGTAGAAAAGTCCTTGCCAGAAGAAGAGCAAAAGGAAGAAAGAAACTATCTGTATCTTCTGAAAACAGACATAAGCATTAATGATTATCATTAATTGAAATATTAAAGGTGTTACTTTTTGAGTAACGCCTTTTTTTATACCCCGACGCTTCTTAATTTTATAGTACACAACTAACAACACGATCAAATCTTAATCATGCCTAAAAACAACAACATCAAGTGCGTTTTAATCATTGGATCTGGTCCAATTATCATTGGCCAGGCCTGTGAGTTCGATTACTCAGGTACTCAATCTCTTAGATCTCTGCGAGAGGACGGGATTAAAACCATACTTATCAATTCCAATCCTGCAACCATCATGACCGACCCTTCCATGGCCGATCATGTATATCTTAAGCCACTTACTACAAAATCCATTATTGAAATTCTGAAAGATCATCCCGAGATTGATGCTGTTCTACCAACTATGGGTGGCCAGACTGCATTGAATTTATGTATAGAAGCAGATGAAAAAGGTATTTGGAATGATTTTAATATAAAACTTATTGGTGTTGATATCGATGCGATCAATATTTGTGAAGATCGTGAGCAGTTTAAACAGCTAATGGGAAGACTTGGAGTGCCAGTCGCTCCGGCCAAAACGGTGACCTCTTATTTGCAAGGAAAGGAAGTTGCCCAGGAATTTGGATTTCCTTTAGTTATTAGAGCGTCATTTACTCTTGGTGGGGGTGGAGCCAGTTTTGTGCACCGTGCTGAAGATTTTGACGAGATGCTTTCCAGAGGTCTTGAAGCTTCTCCAATTCATGAGGTGTTGATTGATAAAGCATTGTTAGGCTGGAAAGAATATGAACTGGAACTACTGCGCGATAGAAACGATAACGTAGTAATTATTTGTGCCATTGAAAATATGGATCCAATGGGAATCCATACCGGTGACTCGATCACAGTTGCTCCTGCGATGACACTTAGCGATAAAACGTATCAAAGAATGCGTGAT
This sequence comes from uncultured Christiangramia sp., assembly GCF_913046405.1. Taxonomy (GTDB): domain Bacteria; phylum Bacteroidota; class Bacteroidia; order Flavobacteriales; family Flavobacteriaceae; genus Christiangramia; species Christiangramia marina. Next base: position 30,690 of record NZ_CAJWRQ010000013.1, on the reverse strand, counting down.
CTCGCGATTAAAATGATGCGTAGTATTGGAGATTTTGCCGGAGGTTGTAATGTGCAATTTGCGGTTAGTCCCGATGAAAAAGAGGATATCGTAGCAATTGAGATCAATCCGCGGGTATCTAGATCTTCAGCTTTAGCTTCTAAAGCAACAGGATATCCTATTGCAAAGGTCGCTACAAAACTGGCTTTAGGTTATAATCTTGATGAACTTGAGAACCAGATCACCAAATCAACTTCAGCATTATTCGAACCTTCACTTGATTATGTGATCGTTAAGATCCCTCGCTGGAACTTTGATAAATTCGAAGGATCAGATCGCACATTAGGTCTTCAGATGAAATCTGTAGGGGAAGTGATGGGAATCGGGCGTTCGTTCCAGGAAGCTCTTCATAAAGCTACACAATCGCTTGAGATCAAACGAAATGGATTGGGTGCAGATGGAAAGGGTTATAAGGATTATGACCAGATCATAGATAAATTAACCAACCCAAGCTGGGATCGTGTCTTTGTGATCTACGATGCCATACAAATGGGAATACCTCTTAGTAGAATTCACGAGATCACGAAGATCGATATGTGGTTTCTGAAACAATATGAGGATCTTCACGCTCTTGAAGTGGAGATCACTAAATATGATAAAGAAAATCTTCCGAAAGACCTTCTGCTGGAAGCCAAACAGAAAGGTTTTGTTGATAGACAAATTGCACATATGCTTGACTGTCTGGAAAGCGAAGTTTATAAGAAGAGAGAAGAATTACAGATTAACCGGGTTTATAAACTTGTGGATACCTGTGCTGCGGAATTTGAGGCTTTGACTCCGTATTATTATTCCACCTTCGAGGAAGGAATTCGTTCCAAAGACGGAACGCATTATACGGATAACGAAAGCAAGGTTTCAGATAAGAAAAAGATCATAGTGCTTGGTTCAGGTCCCAATAGAATAGGACAGGGGATAGAGTTTGATTATAGCTGTGTTCATGGTGTTCTTGCTGCTGCAGAATGTGGTTACGAAACGATCATGATCAACTGTAATCCTGAGACAGTATCTACAGATTTCGACACTGCAGATAAGTTGTATTTTGAACCTGTGTTCTGGGAGCATATTTATGACATTATTCAGCATGAGAAACCTGAAGGAGTTATAGTACAGCTTGGGGGGCAAACGGCTCTTAAACTTGCAGAAAAACTTGATCGCTACGGAATCAAGATCATGGGAACCAGTTATGAAGCCCTGGATTTAGCTGAAGATAGAGGTAGTTTCTCAACTTTATTACAAAAGAACGATATTCCTTACCCAGACTTTGGAACTGCAGAAAATGCAGACGAAGCCCTTAAACTTGCTGAAGAACTGGATTTCCCTATCCTGGTAAGACCATCTTATGTACTTGGAGGTCAGGGAATGAAGATCGTGATCAATAAGGACGAACTGGAAGCTCATGTGGTAGACCTTCTTAGAAAAATTCCTAACAATAAATTACTACTGGATCATTACCTTGATGGAGCAATAGAGGCTGAAGCAGATGCTATCTGTGATGGAGAGGATGTGTACATTATAGGGATCATGGAACATATCGAGCCTTGTGGAATACATTCTGGTGATTCTCATGCCTTATTGCCGCCATTTAACCTGGGAGACCTGGTAATGCAGCAAATCAAGGATCACACTCGCAAGATCGCTCTGGCGCTTAATACAGTTGGATTGATCAATATTCAATTTGCGATTAAGGATGATAAAGTATTTATTATCGAAGCGAATCCCAGAGCTTCGAGAACTGTACCGTTCATCGCGAAGGCTTATAAGGAGCCTTACGTGAATTACGCGACCAAAGTAATGCTTGGGGAAAAGAAGGTAAAGGATTTCAACTTTAATCCTCAGCTGGAAGGTTACGCCATTAAGCAGCCTGTCTTTTCATTCAATAAATTCTACAATGTGAATAAACAGCTTGGACCAGAAATGAAGAGTACCGGAGAAAGTATCCTGTTCATTGATAGTTTGAAGGACGATGAGTTCTACGATCTATATTCCAGAAGAAAAATGTACTTAAGTAAGTAATTAAAATTTTATAAGCTAAAGGTCATTCTGAATGCTATGTTCAGAATGACCTTTTTTAATAGTCGAAAATGAAAGAATTCGTTTTAATCTTTGGCGGAATCATGGGTGCCCTCTCTGTAATCTTGGGAGCCTTTGGAGCTCACGCCCTTAAAAAAACCTTTAACAATGATCAATTAAAGAGTTTTGAAACCGGTGTAAAATATCAAATGTATCATGCGATCATATTGATCATTACAGGAATTGTATTTCCTTTTACTCAAACTGGACAGCAGCTCACCGCCTGGTTATTTATGATCGGGATCTTGCTGTTTTCCTTCAGTATTTATGGTCTTACCTATAGTAGTTCGATCAATAAAAAGCTAAAAATACTTGGTCCGGTTACTCCTCTTGGTGGGTTGTTCCTAATCCTGGGATGGATCTTTTTCACAATAAATATTGTTGAAATAGCTGTTTATCTAAATGTCTGATTATCGGCAATCTGTACGCTGTAAAGTGTAGCGATCATTCAGCTTAAAATCTTTGTTTCTGAAGCTGGCTTTTCCATTAGATTCTTCTGTTTCTGTAAAGCCTTCAACGAAGCCATCAGGGCTTTTCAAAAAGAATACTTCTCTTTCTGATTCCTTTCCTTCTGAAGTATATTGGTAGCTGGCAAAAAGAGAATCATTGGAAATTCTTCCTCTAATACTACCTTTGTTCTGGTCTTTCTCGAACAGTGAATAAGACAGATCGCCTTCTACAATAGTATCATCTTTGATCCTTAAAGCCATATAGATCGTATCCTTACTTTCAAGGTAAGTGTAGCATTCGATCTTTTGAATACTTTCGGTCTTCGGAGCCGCTATTTCCTGTTTTTCTACTGAAACCTTCTCAATTTTTTCGGGTACTTCAGATTTACAGCCAAATAAAAAGAAGCTGATAAAAAAGAAAATGTAGGTAGTGTTTTTCATAATTCAGCATAAAAATAGGATAATTATTGAAGATCTGATTTCCTGCTTCTATATTTTTCAGCGAACCATGCGATCAAAATAAGTTGAGTGGAATGATACAGCATGATGGGAAGTAGTATCAATCCAGAATTTGCTGTACTTCCGAAGATCACCCGAACCATTACAGAGCCATGCACTAAGGATTTTTTTGTTCCGCAAAATTGAGCAGTAATGGTATCGCTTGTGTTCAATTTTAATGCCTTACTCGCGAACAGGGTGCCGTAATACACCAGAAAGAAAAGAACAATAACGATTCCTGCCATTTTTAAGATCTCACTCCAGCTAATATTAACAAAGATGTTTGAGGAAAATGAATTGCTGAAACTTGTATAAATGATTAATATAATCGTAGCCTTGTCAAAATTACTAAGCTTCTTACCGTGTTTTCTGGCCCAGTTTCCCAGAAACTTTTGAAGAAATAATCCAATTAGCAAAGGTGCTACGATTTGCAGCATCAATTTTTGCAATACGCTAAAAAAGTCAAAATCTGTTGAGCTTTCCAGTACCAGTCCCAACCATAGTGGCGTTGCAAGTATTCCAATAAGTCCGGATAAACTAGCATTAAATATAGCCGCAGGCAGATTTCCTTTCGCCAGCGCGACCATTACTACAGATGATGAGACGGTAGAAGGCAGGGTTCCCAGAAAGAACAGCGCAATCCAGGATTCAGATTGCAGCCCCTCTTCAAATAGAGGTAGACAAGCGATACACAGAAGTGGGAAAACAACAAAAGTGGCTAAATGAATAATGATATGAATCTTATAATTCATCAAACCCTGTTTAAACTCTGCCGGCGATAATTTGAGTCCGTAGAAAAAGAATATGAGTCCAATTCCTATGTCGGTAATGTTTTTTAAAGGTAGAATTTCCGGGCCCTTCGGAAGAAAGTATGCTATTGCGATCGCAACAAATATCGCTATGATAAACCAGTTCGATCTCACGAATGCATCTCAATTTTAGCCTTATGATCTTCCAGAATATGCAAATATTTTTCAGAAGCAAAATCGGTTTCATGAAATTCATTTACTCTGAAATCCTTCATTTCCTTACGTTTGATACTTTTAGCGAAACGCCGAATTTCATCATCAGATTTCAGGACTAAACCTGGAACTTCAATGGAATTCCCTTCTTTATCCTTTGCAACCATTGTGAAATACGAACTGTTGCAATGTTTAATAGCACCCGTTTGAATATTTTCAGATTCCACGCGAATTCCTATTACCATAGAGCTTCTACCCACATAATTTACAGAAGCTTTCATTGTCACCAGTTCACCGATCTCAATAGGCTTCAGAAAATCAACGGTATCCACGCTTGCAGTAACACAATAGGCCCTTGAATGTTTCGAGGCACATGCGAAGGCTATTTGATCAAGGAGTGATAATATATAGCCACCATGAATCTTGCCGTTAAAATTGGAGTGAGAGGGTAGCATCAATTCGGAGATAACGACCTGGCTTACTTCAACGCTTTTATAATTTTGCTGCATATTATCTTCTAAAATGTGGACTTTGAGATTGTTCTACTTCAGTAATAAAATATTTGCTGTCTCCCCAGAAAAAGAAGGTGGAATAGCGTTCGATGTAGGTGAGCTTTACGTAATTCCCTTCATACTCCTGAAGATCTTTGATCACTTCGTCATTTTTATCGAGAACAGAAAAACTAAATATCTGAGCACCGCTTATTCCCTGGCTTATTTCGCCTTCCCAGGTTTTTGTGATCACTCCTTTGCGGCTGAATTTGATGAGCTCACCGCTTCTGGTTCCTTCACTATAAGGCACAAAATATACAAATGCATAACAAAGCAGCCAGAGTATGAATATACCACCTAGTATATATATTAATGTTTTTTTCATATTATTGATTTTTATAGATCAGGTTGAGGAATTCTTCCAGTTTGGAAGGTTCAAGCCATCGGGTCACGATTACTAATTTTTGTTTTTGGTCAATGATGATAAAATTACCTCCAAATCCAGCTGCGTAAAAAAGATCTTTATCTAAACCATCCATATGTCGGTCTCCTTCGGCATTCAGCCACCACATATAACCATAATTCGTGTTGGAAGTAGAAGGTGTTAAAGCCTCTCTAATAAGATCTTTTTCAAGAAGTTTTTCATTGTTCCACACGCCATTATTCAGGAATAATAATCCGAACCTGGCCATATCTTTAGTATTGATAAACATGCCACCACCAGAATGACCTCCGCCGCTTACAGATTGCATTTTATAGCCATCGATGGTTGTCCAGGAATTGTCATAACCAAACCAGCGCCAGGAATGTGATGCCCCAATTGGGTCCATAATATTTTCCTTCAAAACGGCAGGCAAAGGCTTTCTGAAGACTTGCAGCAGGCTATAAGCGAGTACATTTACTCGTACATCATTATATTTAAAAAATGTACCCGGTTCATTTAACTTGCGGGATCTCCAGCTATCAATATTTCCACTTGCCGAGGGTCTGTCTGCCCAGTCATGGCTATCCCACAACTCACCACTCCAGTCAGAATTTTGCTGAAGTAAGTGTTTCCATGTAATTTTAGAATTGTGTGGATCGTCAAATGTGCCATCCCAGACATATCCTGATACGGTATCATTGAGGTTGCGAATGATATTTTTCTGTAAAGCAATTAACGCGGTAGTAGAAAGAAAGCTTTTGGTAACACTAAAGGTCATATCCACTCTTTGAATATCGCCCCATTCAGCAATTTTATAGCCGTTTTTTAATATCAATCCTGCCGGACCACCACGGCGCTTTACGGGTCCCATAATCTTGTGAAAAGGTTCCCGTTCAAAACCTTTCAAAATGGCTTGTTCAAGGTCTCGGGCTCCGGAATATTCATTTTTCTTAGCAAAGTTGATTGCTGCATCCAGGCTGAGATCGAAAGTTTCGGGTGACTTTGATTCCCAGAGTGTATCTGCAGGAAAATAGATCTCCTGCGCCTGGGTGGTGCATAAAAAGATGAATAAAATTGAACTGATCCAGAATTTCATGGCTGCAAGATATTTAATTCTCGTTCAAAGTTTCTGAATTTGAGTCTCGAATTAGTTTAGGGTCGATCTGTTTTGAGGCTTTAGCTCCAAGTTTTTTCAATCGCTCCACTTTTCTAATAAGATTTCCTTTTCCAGTTAGTTTTTTCATGGCTCCGTCATACGAATTCTGAACTGTACCAATCTGTCTGCCAACTTTTTCCAGTTCTATGGTGAGATTTGTAAATGAATCATACAAAGCACCGGCCTCGTTCGCGATCTCTATCGCATTTTGCTTTTGCTTTTCGTTCTGCCACATACTTTCAATCGTTCTTAGTACCGCGAGCAGGGTGGTAGGAGTTACCAGAATAATGTTTTGCTCAAAAGCTTCGTTGTAAAGATTAGGGTTTTCATTGCTAGCAACCGCAAATGCCGCTTCAATTGGGATGAACAACAGTACAAAATCGGGGCTTGCCTCCTGGTGAAGCATCTGGTAATTCTTTTTACTTAATTCCTGAACACGCTGTTTTAAGGCGAGCAGATGATCTTTAAGATGAGCAGACTGCTCAGTGAGATCTTCGGCATTTACATACCTTTCATAAGCATTAAGCGAAACTTTAGAATCCACGATCATCTTTTTATCACCCGGCAGATTGATCACTACATCCGGGATTACTCGTTTTCCTTCCTGTGTGGAAATACTTTGCTGCACATCATATTCGTTGCCTTTGGTAAGTCCGCTTTTTTCCAGGACCCGCTCCAGGATCATTTCACCCCAGTTTCCCTGCATTTTGGTGTTCCCTTTTAAAGCCTTGGTGAGATTGTTCGCTTCTTCGCTAATTTTAATATTTTGCTCATTCAGAAATCGTAATTTTTCTCCCAGTTCTGCATGTCTTTTTACTGAAGCCAGGTTGCTATCATTAATTTTATCTTCAAATTCTTTTAATTTTTTATCAAGCGGATTCAGAATCGCAGAAATATTCTTCTGATTCAGATCCGTGAACTTTTCGGATTTTTGTTCGAAGATGCGATTAGCGAGGTTTTCAAACTGCTCGTTAAATTTTGCGTGCAGTTTCTCAATTTCCAGGTTCAGGGTCTTACTTTTCTCTAGTAGGTGCTCATTTTCGGCTTCTTTCTGTGTCAATAGAATCTGAATTTTTCCACGCTCATTTCTAAGAGTTTCCAATTGCTCTTCTTTTTTCTGAAGCACTTCTATGCTTTCATTTTTAAGCTGTGATATGTTCGTTTTATGATCTTCTAACTGACTGGTGTAAAGTTTTCTATCACTATCTATCTGAAGTTTAAGTTGATCAATTTGATAGTCAGCATTTTTTAAAACCTCTTTTGATTTTGTGCCTTTCACAAAGTATGCAAGGGCGAAACCTAAGGCGAAAACAAACAGACAGAGAATCATCAGGAAGACCGGTTCAGGCATAAATCGTAGTTTGCTAAATATAATTAATTCGGAAATTCTTCAGCGTATTTTATCGGTTTTAGCTGCTTATTCTGAAGCTAGCCGATTGCCTGTCGAAGGTAATAAGTTCAGAAGGAAATAACGAATCGAATACACCAGAGGCCATCAACTCCTTCGGCGTACCAGTAAATGATTTACTATCTTTCAAAATGATTAGCTTATCACAAAGTTGTATGGCCAGGTTGATCTCATGAGTTGCAAAGATGATCGCCTTACCGGTCTTTTCTGTAAGTTGTTTCAGTAGTTTCAGCATAAACGCTTTATGATAAATGTCAAGATGAGTGGTAGGTTCATCCAGGATGATCAAAGAAGTGTCCTGTGCAATCGCCCTGGCTATTAAGACCTTCTGAAACTGTCCGTCGCTAAGTTCGTAACACTTTGTCTTTGCGAGTTCTTTTATGTTAACAAGTTCTATTGCATTCTGTACGGCTTCTTTATCTTCCCGATCCAGTTTTCCGATCCAGTTCGTGTATGGTTGCCGACCCAGAGCGATCAATTCCCGGACGCTTAAATTCCTTGAAACATTTTGTTCAGTAAGTACAAGGCTAAGCTGTTTTGAAAGCTCTTCTGAACCGATGTTGCTTATATTTTTATTATTTACAATAACCTCACCCTTAAGAGGTTCAAGTGATCCACTTAATGTTTTGAGTAAAGTAGATTTTCCAGCGCCATTTACTCCTATAACTGCAGTAAGCTCGTTCCTATCGCTCTCAAAATCAATATTTTCAGCAATGATCTTAGCTGTAGATCTTTCAGAATAACCTATGGAGAGTCCGCTAGTTTTTAAAATGCTATTTGAGTTTTTGTTCTCCATTAGAAATTAAATCTACGTTTTCTTATTAGAAGCCAAATAACAACGGGTGCTCCAATAAGCGAAGTGATGGCATTTATTGGTAAACTAAATTCACTACCGGGTAACTGAGAAACAATATCACACAATAACATTAAGATAGCTCCACCAAAAATTATCGCCGGGAACAAAATAATATGGTTTGCAGAAGGGATGATCTGTCTTATTAAATGCGGTACCGCCAGCCCTATGAATGCAATTGGACCAGCGAATGCGGTAATACTGCCAGCGAGCAGGCTGGTTGCCAAAATCACCAGGAATCTATTTCTTTTGATATTGGTTCCCATACTTTTTGCGTACTGTTCGCCAAGAAGCAAGGAATTGAGATTTTTAATGGAAGCCAGAGTTATCAGAATGCCTGCGGTCCAGAAAATGGCCAGGATACTTACTTCTTCCCAACTCAGGTTACCCAGGCTGCCATAGGACCAGAATATATACTGCTGAAGATCTGCAGCGGGACTAAAGTAGGCCAGGACACTTACGATCGCAGCAGTGAAACTGGCAAACATAAGACCTATGATCAATATCGCCATAGTGTCCTTTAATTTGAGGGAGGCAACTATCACAGCTAACAATACCAGTAAGCTCCCCAGACTAGATGCTATGACCAGACTCCATTTTGATAATAATATTGCGGCAAAACCAGCGCCGAACAGTGCAGATCCCATAAATACGATGGCAACTCCAAGGCTGGCACCACTGCTCAATCCCAGTACATACGGTCCTGCCAGGGGATTCCTGAATAAAGTCTGCATAAGCAAACCACTAACCGCCAGTCCAGATCCTGTGATAATCGCTGTTATCGCCTTCGGTAATCTGAATTCCAGAATTATATATCTCCAGGTTTCTTTTTCTACTGCAAAACCAGTAAGAGAGGCAATTACTTCAGAAAAAGGTATGCTTACCGATCCCAGGCTAATATTGAGTAGCAGGCAGCATAGAAGGGCAACTCCCAGGAAGACTATGGTTAAAGTATACTTTTTCCTGCTCCACATTAGTTGAGAGGTTTGAAAAATACATTCTCATGATCCTGAAGAAGATCAGGATGAAAGATTGTGATTAGGTCTTTTAAGATTAGATCTGGGCGTTGTGGACCAAGTTCATAAAAAAGAACTCCGCCAGTAGCGCCTTTTGATAAGCTCACGGTATAAACCTCTTTATCGTTTACCGCTTTGAATTTATCGTAGTGAACCGAGTTCTCAGTTAGTTGAGCATAGCTCTCAAACTGGCCGGAACTTATCCAGGTATCGGCATTACCAGCTTTGTCAAGTACACTTTCGAATGAAAGCGCCAAACTTCCTTCTCCTTCAGTATCAGCATATAGATAACTTGCATTAGCATCTTTAATAAATTGCGCCTGCCAGCTATTTCCATAGGGAACATACCACTTGTCATTATACATGGAACCGGCTATGACTACTGGTTTAGTTTTAGATAGAGAAGCTAATTCTTTTGCTTTAAGGTAGGAGGTTTCAATATCATCGAAAATTTTTTCAGCCTCCTCATTTTTGTCAAACAACACACCAAAAAACTTGATCCATTCAGCTTTACCTAAAGGTGTTTTTTCAGTCCAGTCTCCGTTGTAAAGTACAGGAATTCCGGTTTTTTTTATTGTTTCAAGACTTTTATTAGTGGCATCGATCGCAAATCCAACAACTACATCGGGCGATAGGTCGATCAGGATCTCTGTATTGATATTCTCGTTTTGACCAAGTTCCTGTATACTTCCTGAGTCGATCAGTTTCCTGGTTTTTTCTGAAGAGATATACCGGGTACCAGGAAAGCCAGTCAATTTATTTTCCAGACCTAAAGCTTCGAGCGCCGGAATATGGGTTGTGGAGGTGACTACGATATTTTTTACGGGAATTTCCAGCTTTTCATCAAAGTCGATGCTGTCTGGGATAGTGGCACCGGACTGGTGAAGTACATACCTGAAAGTTTTCTTTGCTCCTGGCCATGGGGTGGCTACTTCCAGGATCTTATAATTTTCATAGGATTTTATGCTAAAGCCCTCTGCATATTTAATTGAGGTAGTTTCAACTGACTGATTTACAGTTTCCTGCCGGGATGAATTGTCCTTGCAGGAAATTAAAACGATACAAAGAATTATAAAAATAAACTGCTTCACGAATGTTTTTTGGTCACCAAAAGTAAGATTATTTAAATTTTTGAAAGACTTACCAAACTTAATTGTTTATTTTCGCCTCGAAATTTTGGTTTGACGTCGATTTATTTCTGCGTTAATTAAAAGGGAATCAGGAGAGATTTTATCAATAGCCTGAGCTGTTCCCGCAACTGTAAGCTTAGCCCGATTGGGTGGCTGCAATTATTCTTCAAACCACTGCCAACAGGCGGGAAGGTAAATTGTAGTACGCGAGCCAGGAGACCTGCCCGAATTTCAACTAGTATCGAGTGACTTTCGGGATAAAGGTCGGCAGATTATGAACAGAACGAACTACATTTTTTTAATTCTTATTGGCATTTGCTGTATATCAGCTCGTGCTCAAAGTGATTCCATTCACTGGCTACAGGAGGTAGAGCTAAGTGATGTAAAGCTTCAGCAATTTTCAACGGGTCAGCATATTACAAAAATTTCAGACTCCCTACTTAAAAAGAATCTGCCGCAATTAACCGATATTTTAAATTTTAATTCCTCAATTTATTTCAAGGAAAATGGTCGTGGAATGGTCTCTTCCCCTTCATTTCGAGGAACTACTGCATCCCAAACAGCAGTAATTTGGAATGGAATTAATATCAATTCACAATTTAATGGTCAGCTCGATTTTAACACTGTGAATACAGGTGCCTATGATCAGATTTCAATTAGGGGTGGTGGGGGTAGTGTGGTTTATGGTACCGGAGCTATTGGCGGAAGCGTTCATTTTAATAATTCAGTATCATTTAGAAATAAACAGGAACACCAGTTGCTATTGCAGTACGGAAGTTTTAATACAGTAGATACTCGATACAATTTTAAACTGGCTAAGAATAATTGGAGTTTAAATTTAGCACTTGCCAGGAATAGTAGCGACAATAATTATGAGTTTCCCGGCGATCGCGGAGAAAATTTAAATGGAGCGTATTACAATCATAGCGTGAATATAGCATTGGGTTATAGAATTGATTCAGACCATACTTTAAAATTTATTAGTGAAACCTATGGTGGTAAACGTCATTTTTCCTTAATACGTCCTTCAGAAAACAGAACCAAATACCTGGATCTCAACAATCGAAATTTGTTGGAATGGCATGCTGATCTTTCAGATTTCCAGCAAACTACGAGTTTAGCTCTTATCAATGAAGAATATAAATATTTTGCGAATACTGAGTCTGATAGTTACTCTTTCGGAGTAACAAAAAGCTTAATCGCCAAATACGATCTCGATTATAATCTAAATTCTGATATTCTGCTGAACACCGTAATTCAAAACACCTATACCGATGGGGAAGGAAGCAACATTGGGAATAACGACCGGAATATTTTTTCAGCAGCTATTTTGGGAAAACATCAAATTACAGATGTCTTACAGTATGAAGCGGGACTTAGAAAGGAAATTACCGGGAATTATGAGAGTCCGCTCTTATTTTCGCTCGGAGTGAATTATGAGCTGACAGATTTCTATACGCTGAAATTAAATGCTTCAAAAAACTTCAGGATTCCGACGTATAATGATTTATACTGGTCTTCCGCAGGAAATCCTGACATAAATACTGAAAAATCTTTACAGGCTGAACTTGGGAACCAGTTTAGTGTTCAAAATATGGAAGCCGGAGTTACTTTTTATTATAATGACGTAAGTGATATGATACGATGGTTACCCGGAACCGATGGAATATGGCGACCAGGAAATGAAGACGAAGTAAATATCTATGGATTGGAGTCTTTTTTTAATTGGAATAAAACTTTTTCAAAAGATCAAAACTTCCATGCCAGGCTTAGCTATGCTTATACAATTTCTAGAAATCAGGAAACCAGCAGGCAGTTAATTTACGTCCCATTCCACAAAGCAACAGGAAATTTGAGTTACAGTTTTCATCATTTCACGCCTTCTATACAGGTTTTATATAATGGCTTAGTATATACCAGGACAGATCATAGCGAAGAGCTCCCTGGGTATTTTCTAGCCAATCTGGCATTGGCTTACACTATGGGCAGGGAAAGAGAGTGGGAGCTGGGCGGAAGAGCAAACAATTTATTTGATACAGCCTATCAAAACGTCGAAGACCGGTGGATGCCGGGAATCAATTTTAATTTTTATATCAATTTTAAATTCTAATTAACAATGAAAATCACCAAACTTTTTACTTTGAGCCTCATAGGTTCTTTTTTATTACACTCCTGTAGTAGTGATGATAATAACGATATTGTAGAACCAACACCGCCTGAAAGTGCTGCCTATACCAATGGTGTTTTTGTGGTAAATGAAGGCTCTCAATCTACCGGGACCGTTTCCTTCTTAGATGCCGCCAGTACTTCTATAGAGAACAATATTTTTGAAACGGTAAATCCAGAAATGGATCTTGGTAAATTTGTACAATCTATGTTCTTTGATGAAGATAACGCGTACATTATTGCCAATGGCTCCAATCTAATTACAGTAGTTGATCGTTACACGTTTGAATATAAAGGTCAGGTAGATAGTGGTCTAAATATTCCGTATTATGGAGTGGTCTATGACGGAAAGGCTTATGTAACAAATCTGGCCGACTTTAGTACAGGAACCGATGACTTTATTGCAGTTATTGATCTTACTTCTCTTGAAGTGGAAGAAACAGTAGTGGCTGGTACTTATCTTGATTTTGTAGATGAAGAAGATGGCGTTATTTATGTTGAAGGAGCTTCATTTGGAACTGGGAATGCAGTCCATGCTTTTGATCCCGCAACCAATTCAATAACTAAAACGTATACTACTGTGGAAGGGGTAAATTCTTTTGAAATTGAAGGTGAGCAGCTATTTGCTTTGTCCTCGTCACAATTGCAGGTTTTTAATTTAGATTCCGGAGAGGAGACTTACCATATTGATTTTCCTGAAGAAGTGAATAGTGCTAGAAATCTCGTTTTTGAAAATGACATGTTTTATTTTACATCAGGATTAGCGGTATATGGTTTAGCTGAGACAGCCACAACATTTCCAGAAGAAAGTTTATTCGAATTTACCGACGTAATTACTTTATATGCGTTTGATGTGGAAGATGGATTCATCTGGACAGGAGATGCTAAAGACTACGCTTCTGCAGGTACAGTAAGAATTTACAATAATTCAGGTGAATTAGAGAATGAATTTGAAGTAGGAGTTAATCCAAATAGTTTTTATTTCATCGATTAATTGGTCAATCGATTTTAAAATAAAAAAACCCAGCTCAATGAGCTGGGTTTTTTTTATTATTTAATTCTCAATTATTTAGAGAATTGTAATCTTTTATTCTGACCTGGAATTTCAGGTAATTCGTCAATATACATTTTCTGATACGTCGCTTTTTGAACTCCAGACTCGCTGAATTCGTTATACCAGTACTCTTTCTGAGTGGAAATCATACCTCTGTTTCCAGCGATAACATTTAGAGCAGCATTCAGCAATGGGTCTGAAGCTTCTCCAAGAACTCCAAGATCTGATATGCTCTCAACTATTTCAGTATCTGGAGTAATTCCGTCAAATGGCACACCTACATCATTTGAGTTAACAGACTCATAAACCAATGGCTGAATCGCATACGTATGATCTGGATTAGCTCCAGTTCTTCCAAAATTACTTGAGTCATATAGGGTTACAGATGCCTGTGATTTCCCTACAGTTTGGTCTCCTATTGTAACCACATCTATGTAAGGAGCAAGCCCATTTACAACCAGTTCACTGGCCGAAGCTGTAGAACTGGAAACGATTGCATATAATCTTGTAAGATTTAGACTGTTGATCGCCTCACCTCCCTCAAGAGTTGTAGTAAATCTATTGAACAACCTGTCTGGATCATTGCTAAGGAAGTAATTCTGATAATCTGCATTCCACCGTTGTTTAGCGAATATCTCACCGGTAAACTGTCCTGTGATCATACTAGCTAATCTGGTAGCTGAACTAACACGGCCACCACCATTATAACGCAGGTCAAGAATCAATTCGGTAATCCCCGCAGCCTGGAAATCTGCAAATGCAGCGTTCATTTCATCGTCAAAGTCGGCTACAAAGCTATTGTAAAGCATATATCCAACCTTGGTTCCATTTACATCAAGTACATTGGTGACAAGGATCGGGTTTTCTGTTAATACCTGAGTATCGATAGTTACTTCTTCTCCAGTTGAAGATACAGTATTATCTTCAATAGTAGCAAGACCAAAGGTAAGTGTAGTTTCCTCTAGTAATCCGCGATAATTAGAAATGTTAAGCGTTTGTCCATTTAATGTGGTAAACAGGTCTCCTCTTTCTATATTAGCATTTTCGGCGTTAGATCCAGGAATTATATAACGAACTACACCAAAAAGATCATCACTTCCAGAAAATCTATAAAGTCGGAAATCAACGCCCGTCGTTTCAGAAACACCAGCAAAGCTATTCTCTAGGGCTATATAATCATCGGTAATAAAACTAAAACGGTCCTGGTCTATCGTCAAACCATCATTGAAAAGACTTTCAGGAGAATCGAATGTCATTAAATACTCGTTGAGTTCGCTTTGTGTGTCAAAAAAGCTATTTCCAAGTTCAGGAACCTGACTTTTATAAACATAAATCTCGTTCATTCCTTTCCAAACAAAATCCTTGATCTCCAATTCAAGATTTTCTTCTGGAGTTTCACCAGTTACTGGTGGCTCTACGGGTTTTTCAGTTACTCCAGATCCATCATCATCACTAGAACATCCGGTAAGTAAACTTCCTGCAACAGCAAAAAGCATTAAGTATTTACTTATTTTCATAATATAATAAAGGGTTAAATTTTTCTAAATTTTTTTTAAAAATACTTACATAAAGGCAAATAAAAAATTTATTGTAACATTTCTAGTTCCTATTCGTCGTAAGTATAACGAGGCAGTATCAAACTAACCAACATTTAATGCAAGAGCGAATCTTTCTTAATTATATTAATCCTGTAAAGGATAAAATATATCGATTGGCGTTGAGACTCCTCACATCAAGAGATGCGGCAGAAGATGCTACTCAGGAAGTGATATTAAAACTATGGAGCCGAAAGGATAAGATCAAGCATTATGCCAATGTAGAAGCTTTTGCGATGACGGTCACCAAAAATTACTGTCTGGATCAATTAAAACTAAAGCAAAATAATAATCTGAGAATTGTACATCAAAATTATGAAAGCAAACAAATTCCTTTACAGACAGAAATTGAAGTAAATGATGAAATGCAGTGGTTAGGCAGGATTGTTGACAGTTTGCCTGAACAACAAAAATTGATCTTTCAGCTAAGAGATGTGGAACAATATGACTACGATGAAATCGCTGAAATTACAAATATGAATCATACAGCTATACGCGTTGCGCTTTCCAGAGCCAGAAAAGCTATAAGAGAAAAGCTGATAAAAAAACATAACTATGGAATTAAATAGGTTAGAAAAGTTAATCAGTCGGTATGAGGAAGGTGAGACAACTCTTGCTGAAGAAAAGGAGTTGAGAGAATATTTTAGTCAGGAAGAAATACCTGAACATTTGGAAACGTATGCATTGCTTTTCAAATTTCAATCACAAGAAAGTAGCACTACATATGAGGAGAGTGAACCCATAGAACTAGATAAGAGAAACTACTGGTTTGCATGGACTTCAATAGCTGCAGTGATCATCGTTGCCTTAGGTCTTTTTTACTTCAACCAGCCACAGGCATCTTTAACAAATTCGGAAATGAGTTCTATCACCGAACAGGAGCAAGTTCTTGAAAAGACGAAACAAACCTTGAAAATGGTTTCAGCAATGATGAATGAAGGCACCGCAGACCTTGTTTATTTGCAGGAATTTAATAAAACTAAAAATCAAATAATTGAATTAAACTAAATCTATAAAATATGAATAAGTTAGTAATTGCCCTGCTGTTAGCTGCAGCTCCAATGTTTAGCCAGGCTCAAAACTTCGAGAAATATGAGAATATGAAAGAAGTCGATGCGATGGTGATGACCAGTAAAATGTTTAAAATGCTGGCTAAAGTAGACCTCAGTGAAAATGATCCGGAATCTCAACAGTATATGAAGCTTATAGAGAATTTGGAAAGAATCCAGATCTATAAATCATCAAACCCTAAAGTGATGTCCCAAATGTCAAGTGATGTAAAATCTTACCTGGCTAAAGGCAGTCTTGAAGAGCTCATGCGAGTGAATGACGATGGTAAGAATATTAAATTTTATTCTCTGCCTGGAAAGAATGATAATTATGTAAGCGAACTTTTTATGTTTCTTGAAGGAACCGAAGGATCAGAGCCTATGAATATCATTCTTAGCATTACGGGCCAGATCGATCTTTCACAATTATCGAAATTAACGGCAGACCTAAAAGTTCCTGGAGCCGAAGAATTAAAGAAAGCTAACAAAAAATCTTAATCTTATGAAATCAATCAAATTATTAGTCTTAAGCACCATTACCTTACTTGCAGTATCCTGTAATAACGAAAAATCTTTACAGAAGTATTATGTAGAGAATCAGCAGGACACCGACTTTCTCGCTGTAGATGTTCCTACCAGTTTATTCACCAATGCAGATGCGCTTGATGAAGAGCAAAAGTCTACCATGGAAACTATCAAGAAAATAAATGTACTGGCTCTCGAAAAAGAGGCGAATCCTCAGAAATTTGAAGAAGAAAAAATTAAACTGGATGAGATCTTCCAGGATGAGAAATATCAATTGTTGATGCGATACGGTGGTAGCGACCGCAAGGCGGCTCTGTACTTTATTGGTGAGGAAGATGCTATCGATGAGCTAATCGTATATGGATATGATAATGAAAAAGGGCTTGGAGTTGCTCGGGTATTAGGGGAAAATATGGATCCTGAGAAGATCATGGAAATGATGCAATCATTAAAATCTGAAGATATTAATACAGGCGGAATAAAAGGAGTGATCGATATTTTCGGGAATTCTAAACCGAAGCAAAAAGATTCTACTGAAGTTGAAATGGAAATAGCTGCAGATACTTTATAGAATAGTAAATAGTATTTTTTTTAGTTAGTTGAAAGAAAAAGCCTCCGGAACGTCCGGAGGCTTTTTTAATGAGTTGAAAAGAGATATTTATATTCCGGTGTAATTTTGTGGCGTTATCTTATGAAGTTCAGTTCGAACTTCTTCAGTCACGTCCAGCTCGTCAATAAACCTGGAAATACTTTCCTTCGTAATTCTTTCATTGGTTCTTGTAAGACCTTTCAATGCTTCATAAGGATTTTTATAACCTTCTCTTCTTAGAATCGTCTGAATAGCTTCAGCAGCAACAGCCCAGTTATTCTCGAGATCTGCATGTAGTTTATCTTCATTTAGGAGCAATTTATTCAGCCCTTTCAAGGTGGATTTAAAAGCGATGATCGTATGACCCATTGGAACACCAATGTTTCTAAGAACTGTACTATCGGTTAAATCACGTTGTAGCCTGCTTACCGGCAATTTTGCTGAAAGATGTTCGAATATCGCATTGGCAATACCAAGATTTCCTTCTGAATTTTCAAAATCTATTGGATTTACTTTATGTGGCATTGCTGAAGAACCTATCTCACCTTTTTTGATCTTCTGCTTAAAGTAATCCATCGAAATATAAGTCCAGATATCGCGATCCAGATCCAGTAAAATATTATTGATGCGTTTGAAAGCATCAAATAATGATGCCGCATGATCATAATGTTCTATTTGTGTAGTAGGGAAGGAGTGGTGAAGCTTCAATTTCGATTCTACAAAATTTTGTCCAAAAGCTTTCCAGTCGGTATCTGGGTATGCTACTTTGTGAGCGTTGAAATTTCCAGTTGCTCCTCCAAATTTAGCTGCGTTAGGAATATCTTTAAAAAATCGTAGCTGCTCTTTGATTCGAACTACAAATACCTGAATTTCTTTTCCAAGTCGGGTAGGTGAAGCTGGTTGACCGTGGGTACGCGCCAGGAGCGGAATATCTTCCCATTCTTCAGCCAGGGATTCCAGTTTTTTTACAATTTCATCCAGTTCTGGAAGGTATACCTCTTCCGTAGCCTCTTTTAAACTTAGTGGAATGGCCGTGTTATTAATATCCTGAGAGGTAAGACCAAAATGAATAAACTCCTTCGAATCCTGCATTCCAAGCTTTTCAAATTCTTCTTTCAAGAAATATTCAACTGCTTTCACATCATGATTAGTAACCTTTTCGATCTTCTTTATAGCCTGTGCATCTATCGAAGTGAAATTTTGATACAGCTCTCTTAGCTTCGGGAAGTTTGCGGAATTTACATCCTGAAGTTGAGGTAAGCCCTGTTCATATAGTGCAATAAAATATTCAACTTCTACCAGGATACGATAGCGTATCAATGCTTCTTCACTAAAGTATGCTGAAAGTTGCTTGGTTTTGGATCTATACCTTCCATCTATTGGAGATACTGCAGAGAGCGATGTCATTTTTTGGTTTTAAAAAATTAAAGCATAAAGATACTTCTTCCTGATTGACTAAAAAACAGATGTTACAATTTCCTCAGGATCTTCAAAGCCCGTGATCTATAACCCGGAGTTGAAGTAGAAATATTCTTTTCCAGAAGCGATATTAATTCAGTTTCAATCCATTTTTCTTCCTTTCTGAGATCATAAATATTCTGCATAGCAAAAACTTTTATTGCAGTTTTCTCATCGTTCATTGAATATTGAAAGGAAAGCCTGATAATTTCCTTTATTTCAGCATGATGAAGATGAATTGAAGAGCTTTTATGGAAATGTGATTTAACTAGAAAACTGAATATTTTCATCATACACCTTTTCGAAGAGCCATCAGAATACAATTGTCCACTATTAATAATAGCAGAAATAGATTCACCCAGTATATCAACATTATCACGTCCAATTATCTCAATTATCATCCATGCCTTCATTGATAATTGCTGAGGGAGCTTGATGAATTCTATAGTTTGTGGCAAAAGATATTAGTTAGGACTAATTCTGAAGCATGCTGACGGGAAGCAAGTTTCAAACTGGTGTTTTCCAGAATTTTCTCAACTCTTGCATTAAGCTAATAATTGTGCTACAAGCTTTGGTATACCTTCCACAGCCTTTTTACTTATTATTTCAAGCGATGCATTTTCACTAATATTTGGTTTAGGATCGATAAAATATACCGGACATTTCTTCGGAATAAAATCTACCAATCCGGCAGCAGGATATACCTGCATGGATGTGCCTACAATGATAAGAATATCTGCCATTGCACAATGATCTGCCGCCTTTTGAAACATTGGAACGGCCTCGCCAAACCAAACAATATGAGGTCTAAGTTGTTTGTTGTGTTCACAGAAATCTCCACTTCGAATATCTTTTCTCCAGTCCATCACCAGGTTATCATCGAAAGTACTTCTGGCTTTTAATAATTCACCATGAAGATGTAATACATTCGAGCTACCTGCTCGTTCATGTAAATCATCTACGTTCTGAGTAATGATTTGTACTTCATATTGTTTTTCAAGATCTACTAAGGCATCGTGAGCGGCATTTGGTTCTACTTCCAGAAGTTGTCTTCTTCGTTGATTATAAAAATCCAGTACTAATTCTTGGTTATTTTCCCAAGCCATTGGTGAGGCAACTTCCATCACATCATGACCTTCCCATAAACCGTTTTCATCCCTGAAAGTTTTTAAGCCACTTTCAGCGCTAATTCCTGCTCCGCTTAGTACAACTATTTTCTTCATTTCTTAAGGATTTCTGATTAGTAACGTCAGCTTGAAGTTTTAAAATACAAAGAAATTATGATTAAGCTTCCAGATAATTGCACTCTCAATTCATCTACCTTAAAATTATTCAACTATTAATTATTGAGAATCAGGTGTTATCAGGTATATTATTGGTGTCGAAGATAAATACCAGCGAAACGCTTCTAAAAGAGCACAGTTTTTATATTTTAGTACAGCCATGACCGACCAGAAATTACTTGAACATTTGCAGGGATTGTTGACCCAGCGCAGGATCGATCTCTTCGAAAAAGTTCTGACTCAAAGAACAGATCATTTTACCGTAGTAGCCCAGGATGTTTACCAATTGCATAATACCAGTGCGGTGGTTCGTAGTTGTGATGTATTCGGGATCCAGAACTTACATGTAATAGAAGAAAACCTGCCTAGACGAATCGACAAGGAAATTGCCATGGGAGCTCAGAAATGGGTAGATGTACATCGATACAATACCTCCAGGGAATGTCTACATGAATTACGGCAAAAGGGCTACCAGATCGTAGCCACCACTCCTCATAATAATTCTACAATGCTGGCAGATTTTGATATTGCAAAACCTTCCGCCATATTTTTTGGAACAGAGCAAAACGGACTTTCAGAAGAAATTCTCAGAGAGGCAGATGCAAGCATTAAAATTCCTATGTATGGGTTTACTGAAAGCCTGAATATCTCAGTTTCTGCAGCGATCATACTTCAGTCTTTAAGAGAAAAACTTGACACTTCTAATATAGATTGGCAGTTTTCTGAAAAACGAATGCAAGAAGTAAGGCTGGCCTGGACAAAGAAAACCATAAAAAATTCAGAGGAGATTATTGAACGTTTTCGTAATCAGTAAATATTCGTAACTTTTAAATCCTAAAGCCGAGCAATGACCCTGTTTTTCTACTTAATTATTGCCTTAATTACTTTTTTTGCATTTCTGCACGCATGGGCCAAAAAGGACTTTGATGTTAGCAGGACCGTGGTGATTAATAAGTCCAGAGAAGAAGTTTATGGCTTTGTTCGTCAGCTAAAAAATCAACCTTTATGGAACCCATTATTTCAGCGTGATCCTAATGCGGTTTTAAAATATAAGGGGCCAGACGGTAAAGAGGGTGCTTCTTTCTATTGGAAAGGAAATAACAAAGTGGGAGAGGGGATACAGAAAATAGTGAAGACCAAGCAGGGCAGGGTTTTTGAAACTAAAATACTTTTTATAAAACCGGTTAAGGTTAATGCCCTTACGTATATAGGTGTTAAGGAATTGGATAGCGAGAAAACCAAGATGGTCTGGGGTACTAGAGGAAACCTTGCGTTTCCGCTTACTATCATTAGCATTTTTTATTCCCCCGAAAAAGCAATGGGAAATAACCTTGATCAGGGATTAAAGGAATTAAAACAGATTCTAGAAAATCGCTAATTCTTCTGAAGAACTTTATATTCTTCGTAACAGCCGTTGATGGCATTTAAGATTTGCAGATCATTTGCCGTTCGCATAAAATCTTCAGAATAGTTGCAATTATTCAGGATTTCATCAATTTCAGCGCGGTTTACCTGTAATAACGCCATTAAGGTTTCCCGATCAAATTTGTTCCGAAGGAGATCTTTAATATCTTCATCCTTCTTCATCTCCCTGAGTTTCCGCATCTGTTTTGGTCTTGCGCCAAATATATTATAGACGAGATCTGCAGGATTGGAAAGGGAGCGTAATGCCTTCGTTACAGCATTGGGAGATTTGTCACCACCTTCATATCCAGAGTTTAAACCAGAAATACTATAGCGGTAATTATCATAAATTGGAATGTTTTTAGCGTCGATCTCAAGGTAGCCTGTTAGATTATTGGAAGTGACCGTTACTTCTTCAAGATCAAAACCCAGCTCGGTCATCTTAACTTTTACATTACCATACTTAAGCCAGTCATTGGTGACTCGAACTCTAATCGATCTAAATCCCAGGTAAGAGAAATATAAAGTGTCATTCACAGTTGCCTGAAGTTTGAATTCCCCTTCTTCACCAGTAGTAGAACCTTTAACCTGGTTAAGGTTCACAATATGTACATTTTCAATAGGCTTGTCATTAGCCGCATTCATTACCGTACCGGCAACAATATCTACTTCCTGTGCAGATAAGATACCTGTAAGTAGAAAAAATAATAGGGGTAAATATGTTTTCATAGCAATCGAGCCTAAAAATAGAAAATCTTCATAAAAAACAGTGCCAAACTTAGTTTAAGTTTGGCACCTTTTATTTTACGCTTTCGATCTTCTTCTTTTTATAGAACTCTCGACATTTTTGTTTCGGCTTCCTTTCCGGTTACCTTTTTTATCTCCTCGATCTGAACCGCTACGTCTTTTTCTGAAGCTTCCTTTATCGTTAAAGCTTTTTCCGCCGCCTTTACGACCGCCGCCACCGCCACGTTCTCTTTTACGACCACCGCCGCTATCAGACTTCTGGTCTTTAGTGATTTCCACATTCACATATCTACCATTTTGCTGGTATTCTGTAAATGTTTTAAGTATTAGATCAGCGTGCTTCTCGTCTGTATTAAAGAAAGAAAAACTTGCTTTACAGTCTACTTTAAAGATATCGTCCCTATCAAGGTTTAGTTCGCCTGTAAGGAAGTCTTTAAGACTCTTCCAGTCATAACCATCTTTTGAACCAACATTTATGAAATACCTTGTATTTCCTTCTGAAACTTCTGGTCTACCTCCTGCAGATTCTGCAGTAAGATCTGGAGCTTTCTCGTAATAGTTAAAGAAACGAGTAAATTCAACCGAAAAGAATTTTTTGATCAATTCTTCTTTAGTGAAATCTTCCAGAGCCTCATTGATATTAGGAAGATAAGGATCAATATCATGATTGATCTCCGTTTTCTTTATATCATTCGCTAGATGGAATAACTGGATCTTACAGATCTCTTTTCCATCAGGAATTTGCTTTTCTTCAAATTTCTGCTGAATGATCTTTTCAATAGTACGGATCTTACGAACCTCACTTTTGGAAATGATCACCATAGATACACCGCTCTTACCAGCTCTACCTGTTCTACCGCTACGGTGAGTATAGGTTTCTATTTCATCTGGCAACTGGTAGTTGATTACGTGAGTGATATCATCTACATCAATTCCACGAGCAGCAACATCTGTAGCTACCAGCATTTGGATTTGTCTGCTTCTAAAACTCTTCATTACCAGGTCACGTTGGTTCTGGCTAAGATCACCATGCAACGCAGCAGCGTTATAACCATCTTCTATCAGCTTTTCCGCAACCTTTTGAGTATCTCTTTTTGTTCTACAGAAAATTACAGAGAAGATATCAGGATTAGCATCTGCCAGCCTTTTTAAAGCATCATATCTGTTTCTGTGATTTACCAGGTAGTATTCGTGAGTCACGTTAGATGTACCCATGTTTTTTGATCCTACCGTGATCTCAACAGGATCTGTCATGAACTTCTTAGCGATCTTGGCAACTTCCTTAGGCATGGTAGCTGAAAACAACCATGTCTTTTTGTGTTTTGGAGTGTGTGAAAGAATGCTTTTGATGTCTTCATAGAATCCCATGTTCAGCATCTCATCTGCTTCATCAAGAACACAATAGTTAATAGAAGAGATATCTGCAAGATTTCTTCTAATCATATCCTGCATTCTCCCTGGAGTTGCAACTATGATCTGAGCTCCTCTTTCAATCGCTCTTGCCTGATCTGTAATACTAGCGCCACCGTAAACGGCAACCACATTTAGAGATCTTTTGTATTTACTGTAGTTCTTTAACTCATTGGTGATCTGTAAACACAGTTCACGAGTTGGCGATAAAATTAAAGCCTGAGTTTTTTTAGAATTCGAATCTATTTTCTGGATAAGTGGAAAACCAAAAGCTGCGGTTTTCCCTGTTCCTGTTTGTGCCAGAGAAACCAGGTCGGTTTCCTGGGATAGAAGAATAGGAATTGATTTTTCCTGTACTTCACTTGGGGTTTCGAAACCCATGTCGTTTATGGCCTGTAGCAAATCTGCGTCCAGTCCAAGTGCTTGGAATGCGTTCATTCTTTTTTGTAAGTATTCGATTATCGTATGTAAGTGTTACATAAGAAGCGAATCGACATACTTAAACCTAAACTTCCAGTAACACATCCTCACCCTGAGGAATTTCAAGCCGCAAAGATACGTTTAAATCTGAAGCAAACTAATTTATAGTAATTTATTTAAATATCTGAATATTAAATAGATAGGTAGTCTATGAGCTCTTTGAAAGCTTTTGCACGATGGCTAATTTCCGATTTTTCTTCCAGATTCATCTCGGCAAAGGTTTTATCAAATCCCTTGGGTTGAAAAATAGGGTCATATCCAAAACCATTTTCTCCACGTTCTTCCCTAGTGATCGAACCCTCACAAATCCCTGTAAAAAGATTTTCGTTCTCTTTTAAATTTAATGCGATCACAGTCTTCAATCTTGCAGTGCGATCATCACGCTCCTCGAGCTGATTCAATAGCTTTCTGCGATTTGCGCTATCATCTTTAATTTCGCCAGCATATCTGGCAGAGTAAACGCCTGGAGCTCCCGCCAGGGATTCAACTTCCAATCCGGTATCATCAGCAAAGCAGTCATAACCATATCGAGTTCTTACATATTCTGCTTTTATGATGGCATTGGCGTCGATTGTATCACCGGTTTCTTCAATATCTTCATTACATCCAATCTCCTGCAGACTTAGTAATTTAATATGATCTGGAACTAAAGCCTGGATTTCCCTGAACTTATTTTTATTATGTGTTGCAAAAACTAATTTGATAGAATTCATTATCTATGATGGTAAGGTTCGTTCTTTAGTATAGTAAAGGCGCGGTACAATTGTTCAGTAGCGAATAAGCGCACCATTTGATGAGAAAAAGTCATTTTGGAAAGAGATATTTTTCCGTTCGCTCTTGTATAGATGGCATCAGAAAACCCGTATGGGCCGCCTATTACAAAAATCAATCGCTTCAATCCCGTGTTCATTCTTTTCTGAATATATTCTGAAAATGCAATGGAATCATACTGCTTACCGTTCTCATCCAGCAATACCATAAAATCTGAATTCTGAGTTCCGCTCAATATAAGATCACCTTCTTTGGTTTTCTGCCGATTTTCATCGAGATTCTTAGTTTTTTTAAGGTCCGGGATTACTTCCATTTCAAATTTGATATAATGCTGAAGTCTTTCAGAATAAATGTTTACAAGATATTCTAGCTCCCGTTTATCGGTTTTCCCGACACACACTAATTTTATGGTCATCCCGTGATTTTAGTACAGACTTTACTACATTTACAAAAATAAGCAGAGAAAATGATCTCACCGGAACAATTCGAAAAAGAAATAGATTTAATTATAGAAAATGCCATTCGTGAGGATGTTGGTGACGGAGACCATAGTTCTCTCGCTTGTATTCCGAAGTCTGCAAAAGGCAAAGCAAAACTGCTTGTAAAGGATCAGGGTCTTATCGCAGGAGTAAAATTTGCAGAAAAGGTGTTTCATCACGTAGATCCAGAATTATCTATCGATCTTAAAATTCGAGACGGACAAAGGATATCGAAGGGAGACATTGCTTTTTACGTAGAAGGTTCTTCGCAATCTATTCTTAAAGCAGAACGACTTGTTTTAAATGCTATGCAGCGAATGAGTGCAATTGCAACTAAAACCGCAACTTTTGTGGAAAAGTTAGAAGGCACTGGAACTAAGATCCTGGATACACGTAAAACTACACCGGGTATCCGAGCTCTGGAGAAATGGGCCGTTAAGATTGGTGGTGGCGAAAATCATAGATTTGCGCTCTACGATATGGTCATGTTAAAGGATAATCATATAGATTTTGCCGGAGGTATTACTAGGGCAATAGATAAAACAAAAGAATATCTTTCAAATAAGGATCTCGACCTCAAGATCATCGTCGAGGCAAGAAACATGAATGAGATCAGGGAGATATTAAAGTCAGATGGAATCTATCGTATACTCATAGATAATTTCAATTATGAGGACACTAGGAAAGCTGTGGATCTAATAAATGGAAAATGTTTAACAGAGAGTAGTGGAGGTATCACCCTGGAAACTGCGCGTTCTTATGCAGAATGCGGAGTGGATTATATAAGTAGTGGTGCGTTGACGCATTCTGTGTACAATTTAGATCTGAGTTTAAAAGCCGTTTAATAATGGCACCAAAAAAAGCGTTTAACTCCAAATTAAAGGATCTTTCTGACTGGTGGAAACGTTGGTCGAAAGGGGTTGTTTTACCCGGCCTGGATGGATTAACGCTTTATAATTTATGGATCATTTATTGGGGAGGGATCGTAAAAGGAACTTTTTCTACCCGGGCAAGTAGCATTGCATTCAGCTTTTTTATGGCAATCTTTCCGTTCCTGCTATTTGTGCTGAATTTGATCCCTTACATTACTTTCATTGATGATTTCCAGATAGAATTTCTGGTATTTATGGATTCTCTATTGCCTCCTGAAACTTCAGATTTCTTCGGAACTATTTTCGAGGATATAGCAAGTACACCAAGGGGAGGTCTATTATCTGTAGCATTTATACTTTCAGTATTTTTAATGACCAACGGTGTAAACGCAATTTTCACAGGCTTTGAATTTAGTTATCATACCAATAAAAACCGGTCAATTCCCCGGCAATATGCTGTTGCATTGGGGGTTGCACTTATATTGGCATTGTTGTTGCTTATATCAGTTATAGGTGCTGTATATACAACTTATGCTATCGCCGATCTAACAGATCTGGGATTGGTTAGTAAAGAAGGAACTGGAGCACATCTATTAAAATACATTGGATTTGTTATTCTAATTTATACATCTGTGGCGATACTCTATTACTTTGGGACCAAGGAAGCAAGGAAGGCAAAATTCTTTTCTGTAGGAGCAACCTTTACTACCATTCTTATTATTATTGCTACCTTTTTATTCAGTTTATACATTACGAATTTTTCAAATTATAATGAATTATATGGTTCTATTGGAGCTTTATTGATCCTTATGTTTTATATATGGCTCAATTCCAACCTTTTATTACTTGGTTTTGAACTAAATGCTTCATTGATCAAATTGAAAAGGAATTTTAAATAACTTTAAACCAAACTAAACTTACAAACATGAAAAAACTAGCAGTTTTATTTATTGCAATGATGAGCTTCGGCTTAACTTCAGCTCAAACAGAAGTTGGTGGTGTAAAACTTCCAAATTCTGAAATATTCCAAGGGAAAACCCTTCAGCTCAATGGAGCAGGAGTCAGAGAGAAATTATGGATCGACCTTTACGCAGGCGGACTCTATCTTTCTGAAAAATCTTCCAGTGCTGATGCTATTATGTCTTCAGACAAGCCAATGAGCATTAAATTACATATCGTAAGCAAACTAATTAGTAGCGATAAGATGGTGGATGCTGTGAATGATGGTTTTGAAAGTTCTATGAATGGAAACACTAAACCACTTGCTGCAGAGATCAAAAAATTCAAAGGTTTCTTTATGGAAGAAATCACTAAGAATGATGTTTTTGACATTGTTTATCTTCCAGGAACTGGTGTGACAGCATACAAGAACGATAAAGAACTAGGTACTATTGCTGGAATGGAATTTAAGAAAGCTTTGTTTGGAATCTGGTTGTCGAAAAACCCGGCAGATGATGATCTAAAAGATGCCATGTTAGGTAAATAATATGGGGAAGTTTTTATTAGTTCTCTTAATTCTTCCACTATTCACTCATAATCTTCGCGCACAGGATGTTCTGGGGAAATGGGAGAATAGAAACGAAGAAGGTGTGGTAAATAGTATTATCGAGGTTTATGAGAAAGATGGTAAGATCTACGGAAAAGTAGATCGAATTATGCGCGAGGAAGACAGGGATAGACTCTGCACAGAATGCGAGGGTGATCTTAAGAATAAACCGGTTGAAGGAATGGAAATTATGCAGGGCCTGGTGAAGGACGGCGAAGAATACAGTGACGGAACCATTGTAGACCCAAAAACTGGTAAGGAATACCGCTGTAAGATCTGGATCGATGAAGAGGAACCGGATGTGTTGAATATTCGTGGATATATCGCTTTATTCTACCAAACCAGAACCTGGCAAAGAGCCGAATAATAAACTACAAGCATAAAGCTGCCTGGAAAGTCAGACTTATTTTCATAGAATTAAAGTTTCTTAATACTTTTGATTTCTTGGAAAAAGTCGCTGTTCAGGCAGCTTTTCGTTTTTATCAATTTCAGTTTATATGTCACAATTTGTAGATCTTATTTTACCCATGCCACTGGACAACAGGTTTACGTATGCTGTCACCAATGAAGAGGCAGAATTCATTCAGGAAGGAATGCGATTGGCTGTTCCTTTTGGTAAGAACAGGATTTATACAGGCATCGTGGCTAAAATTCACGGTACACCTCCAGAAGTATACGAGGCCAAACCAATTCACCAGATCCTAGATGAAACTCCGCTGCTTACTCATAACCAGTTGAAATTCTGGAACTGGATCGCTTCCTATTATTTATGTACCGAAGGCGATGTAATGAGAGCAGCCTTGCCCGGAGCATTTTTACTCGAAAGCGAAAGCATCGTAAAACTTTCTTCGGAAGTCAAAATTGAGGACGAAATGCTTACCGATGATGAGTATTTGGTTACTGAAGCCTTGCAAAGGCAATCTTCGATGAAGATACAGGAGATCGAGCAGTTACTTGACAGGAAAAAAGTATTACCTATTATAAACAAACTGGTAGCAAAGAATCTGGTAGAACTCAACCAGGAAATTTATGAGCAGTTCAAACCTAAGGAAGTTCGTTATGTAAGTCTTAATCCTATGTATGAAGCAGAAGCTGAAATGCATAGCCTGCTGGATGATTTATCCAAAGCGCCGAAACAGCGTGCGGCTTTGCTAAGCTACTTCAGTTTAACTGCAAAATCTCGAAAAGCTTTAAAATTAAAGGAACTGTCCAATGAATCCGGAGTTTCTGCTGCAGTGATAAAGGGATTAATTCAGAAGGAAATATTAATTGAAGAATACCGGTCTACAGACAGGATTCAATTCAATTCAGAAATTAGTAACCACGAAATAAATTTCAGCAGCGAGCAACAAAGAGCATTTACAGAGATCATAGAAAATTTTGCTGAAGATCATGTGTGTTTGTTGCATGGTGTAACTTCTTCCGGGAAAACGGAAATCTATATTAAGCTTATAGAAGCAGCTCTTGAAAAAGGTAAACAATCATTGTACCTATTACCTGAGATCGCGCTAACCACTCAGCTGATCAAACGGTTACAGAA
The DNA here is from genome assembly GCF_913046405.1 of uncultured Christiangramia sp. Lineage (GTDB taxonomy): Bacteria > Bacteroidota > Bacteroidia > Flavobacteriales > Flavobacteriaceae > Christiangramia > Christiangramia marina. The sequence continues at coordinate 1,226 of NZ_CAJWRQ010000013.1, read as the reverse complement.
TTACTTTGGTGATAAAGTACTGGTGTATCACAGTAAGTATTCGGTAAATGAACGGGTAGAGATATATGGACATGTAAAAGAAAATAAGGATAAAGGTAAAATCGTAATAGGAGCAAGGTCATGTATTTTCCTGCCATTTCAGGATCTTGGACTTATTGTAGTAGATGAGGAACATGAAGCTACTTTCAAACAATTTGATCCTGCTCCAAGATATCACGCTCGTGATGCGGCGGTGGTTCTAGCCAATATTTTTCAGGCTAATATCATACTTGGATCGGCCACACCTTCTGTTGAATCCTATTTTAATGCTGTACATAGTAAGTATGCTCTCGTCGAACTTCATAGTAGGTTTGGAGATGTATTAATGCCGGAAGTAGAGGTGGTCGACATTAAAACTGCGCATAAGAAAAAGAAAATGACCGGCCATTTTTCTGAAAGAATGATTGAAGAGATTAAGTCCAGTCTGAAGGAAAACGAACAGGTGATACTTTTTCAGAATCGCAGAGGTTTTTCGCCAATTCTGGAGTGTAATACCTGCGGGCATTCACCACAATGTCCAAATTGCGACGTTAGTTTAACTTATCACTCGCATAATAACCAGTTGCGATGTCATTATTGCGGTTATCATATTGCAATGCAGCACCAATGTATGGCTTGTGGTAGTAATGAGATTACCACAAAAGGATTTGGAACTGAGCAGGTGGAAACTGAACTAAAAGCGCTTTTTCCAAAACACAGTATTGGTAGAATGGACCAGGATACTACCCGAGGAAAATATGCTTATGAAAAGATAATCGAAGCCTTTGAAAATCACGAAACCGATATTCTTATTGGTACTCAAATGCTTAGTAAAGGACTAGATTTTCGAAAGGTGAGCCTGGTTGGGATTATGAATGCAGACAACCTTCTTAATTTTCCAGATTTCAGGGCGCATGAACGAAGTTTTCAGTTGATGTTGCAGGTAGCAGGAAGATCGGGCAGAACTAAAAAAAGAGGAAAGGTTTTGATACAGAGCTACAACCCACACCACCAGATCATTCAGCAGGTGTCAACTGGCGCATATAAAGAGATGTATGAGGAACAACTGGAGGATCGCTACCAGTATCAATACCCGCCATTTTATCGTCTCGTACGGTTGACACTAAAAAGCAGGGATTTTTCCAAAACAAATGAAGCAGCAGAGTGGTTGGCAAGAGCATTGGAGAATGTTTTCCATAGATACGAGA
>NZ_CAJWRQ010000012.1 GCF_913046405.1 uncultured Christiangramia sp. | reverse complement strand
ACAATCTGGACAAGGAGTTTGCGCTCTCGTCCTGGGCAATAAAGAACAAAACCACCATCTACGTGGCGATGGCTCTTATTCTGTTCTTCGGGATATCGGCTTATTTTAGTATGCCGCGGGAAAGTTTTCCTGAAGTAAAAGAAACGAAGATCTACGTTAGCTCGATATATCCCGGGAATACTGCGGAAGATATAGAGAAGTTGCTTACAAATCCTCTGGAAGATAAGTTAAAGACGGTAAGTAATGTCGTGGAAATCACCTCAACATCACAGGAAGATTATTCTATGATCGTTATAGAATTCGACGAGGGAATTGCTGTGGAGCTTGCAAAGCAAAAGGTAAAAGATGAAATAGATTCTGAAACTTCAGGCGAAGACTGGCCAACCTTTAATGGCGCCAAGGTAGAACCCAATGTCTTTGAATTGAGTCTCTCAGAAGAAATTCCAATTCTGAATATCAATATTTCCGGAGATTACCCGGTAATGAAGCTGAAGGAGTTTGGAGAATACTTACAGGATGAGATCGAAAATCTACCTGAAATTAAGAAAGTAGATATTCGTGGAGCTCAGGATAAAGAAATTGAAGTAGCTGTAGATATCTATAAAATGATGGCTTCTTCCGTTAGTTTCAACGATATTACCAGTGCTATTTCGAACGGAAATATGACCATGAGTGCGGGTAATTACGTAACCAGCGGACAGCGAAGAACCATCAGAATCCTTGGTGAAATCGAAGAACCTTCAGAATTGAACAATTTCGTTGTTAAGTCTGAAGATGGTGATGATGTCTACCTGAAGGATATTGCTGATATTACTTTTCAGGAAAAAGAAAAGACCACCTATGCCCGTGAGTTTGGTGAGCAGGTGGTAATGCTGGATGTAAAAAAGCGTTCAGGAAAGAATATGGTTGCTGCTGCAGAGCAGATCGAGCTTATTGTTGAAAAAGCCAAAGCTGAAGTATTTCCAACGAACCTGAATGTAAGTATTACTAATGATCAATCTTCAAAGACTATTGGTCAGGTTGATGACCTTGTAAACAATATCATTTTCGGGATCATCCTTGTGGTGACGGTGCTAATGTTCTTCTTAGGATTTAAGAATGCACTCTTCGTTGGTTTTGCGATTCCTATGTCTATGTTCATGTCTTTAATGATTCTGAACCAGTTGGGATACACCATGAATACCATGATCCTTTTTGGATTGATCATGGGACTTGGAATGCTCGTGGATAACGGGATCGTTGTGGTCGAGAATGTCTACCGACTCATGGACGAGGAAGGAATGAGCCGGGTGGATGCAGCGAAAGAAGGTATTGGTGAAATTGCATTTCCTATTATTATCTCTACAGCAACTACGGTTGCCGCCTTTATTCCGCTTGGATTATGGCCGGGACTAATGGGGCAGTTCATGATCTATTTCCCCATAACACTATCGGTCGTACTAGGATCTTCACTGGTAGTAGCAATATTTTTCAATTCGGTTCTGGTTTCCCAATTCATGAAAACAGAGGATAAAAATATGCCTTTGAAAACCATCATCAGGGTTTCTCTAATCATTGCGGGAATTGGTCTGCCCATATTTTTATTTGGTGGAGAATATGCTGCGCTTGGTTCATTGATGATCTTTACCGCGATCATGGTATGGATCTACAGGTTGTTTCTTCGGAAGATGGCTAATAAATTTCAAAAAAGTTCTTTGGTGAAACTGGAGAACTGGTACGAAAGACGCCTTACAGCTTCGTTTAAAAACAAACGTCCTTACTGGATCGTTGGAGCTACCTTTTTGATGTTGATCATCGCTTTTGTAGGTTTTGGTGCTTCACTGGGATCACAAAGAACCAAGGTTGAATTCTTTCCTGATAACAAGCCTAACCAGATCATCGTATATATCGAATATCCTGAAGGTACCGATATTAAAAAAACCAACGCGATCACGAAAGAGATCGAGGAAAGGGTTTACAAAGTACTCAACAGTGATGAGTATATGGACGACGGCTATAATTATATGGTAGAAAGTGCCGTATCCCAGGTGGGTGAAGGTGCCGGGAATCCACAAACCGATGGAGGGTCAGCGGCAGAAATGCCACATAAAGGTAAGATCACAGCCTCCATGATGGAATACAAATACCGTCGTGGAAAGGACAGTGAGGTTTTAAGGCAAAAGGTTCAGGAATCTCTGGACGGAGTTTACCCGGGAGTTTTGATTTCCGTAGAAAAAGATCAGAATGGTCCTCCGGCCGGTCCTCCTATTAATATTGAACTGGAAGGTGAAGATTATGATCAATTGATCGCTACTGCAGAGCAAATGCGTGAATACATTAACACAAAGAACATTCCTGCAATAGACGAGTTGAAGATTGATGTAAACAAAGATAAACCATCGATGGTCGTTGAAGTTGACCGGGAAAAAGCTGGTGAACTAGGGGTTAGTGCCGGACAGGTTGGACAACAACTTAGAAATTCCATTTTTGGAACAAAAGCTGGCGTATACAAAGAAGGTGGTGAAGATTACGATATTTATGTAAGATTCGACGAGGATTCCAGATATGATAACAGCGCATTGTTCAACCAAACGATCACTTTCAGAAATAATAAGGGTCAGTTAAGAGAAATACCCGTTTCTGCAGTAACAACGAAAAGTAATAAATCTGGGTTTAGTGCGATCAAGCACAGGGATACCAGAAGAGTTGTTACGATCTATTCTGTTTTATCTCCAGGATATACAGATGCTGGTGCAGCCGTGGCGCAAATCCAGAATGAAATGAGGAATTTTGATGGTGTTCCAGATGAGATCAAAGTGGATTATACCGGGCAGATCGAAGAGCAAAACAAGCAACAGGCGTTCCTGGTTGGAGCATTCTTCAGCGGACTAGGACTCATATTCCTTATCCTGATCTTTCAGTTTAACTCTATCTCGAAACCATTGATCATTATGATTGCAATTTTCCTGAGTTTTATTGGAGTATTTGGAGGAATTGTAATTAGCGGTTCAGCCTTTGTGATTATGATGACCATGATGGGAATTATCTCCCTTGCAGGTATTGTGGTGAATAATGGTGTGGTACTGCTCGATTATGCACAACTCCTTATAGACAGGAAAAAACTGCGGTTGGGAATACCAGAATCTGAATATTTACCACAGGATGAACTCTTGAAAACGATCATTCGATCTGGGAAAGCACGTTTAAGACCTGTATTGTTAACGGCTATCACCACCATTCTTGGATTGATTCCGCTGGCAATCGGGCTTAACCTTGACTTTTTCAGTTTATTCAGTGAGTTTGATGCGAATATCTACTTTGGTGGAGATAACGTGATATTCTGGGGACCTCTGGCCTGGACAGTGATCTACGGTTTGATCGTAGCGACCTTCCTTACTCTTATTATTGTTCCATTGTTATTCTACATCGCGATAAGGATCAAAATGTGGGTTCATGCGAAAAGAAGCTCTTCGGAAGAAGTTGAAACTTCAAACAGGATCGAAACTACGAACTAGGTAAGTTCATACCAATGCAAAAAAACCCGAAGCTTTCGCTTCGGGTTTTTTTATTCGTACTGAATATTATTAGTCATTACTAACAAGGGAGCTTTCGCTTTTCCAGCTATTAACACTAGCAATTACGCTATCTTTATAGTCCACTTCAGTAAGTTTATCTTCAGTCCAGAAGAACCATTTTCCATCTTTCTGGCCATTTTCGTAATTGGCGATGGCTGTCTTCTCACCGTCTTTGTTGTAAGAAATCCATTCTCCGTGGAGTCTGCCGTCCTTGTACGTACCTTCCTGTTTAATATTTCCATCTTCATAATAAAATGTTCCTTTAATTAATTCACCCTGCTTCTCAAAAGCGGGTTTTGGATCATTATCCTGCGCCATTGCAACGGTTCCTGTTGCCAGAACTGCTGCTACTAAAATATTTTTCAAAGTCTTCATTTCTCTTTCGGTATTAACGTTTACATCACAAATATAGCGAAAATTTACCTTATAGTTGCATTTACGTAACATTAAGTTAACATTGGAGTTTTATTTATCTGTTATACAATGTTTTATATAAATCACCAAAGTTAATAATAGGCAACTTTAAATGAATTTAGATGCAGAAAAGATTCAGTAAAACTGTTTAACTTCTTACTTTTGTGCCCATTCAAAATTTAAAGAATTCATGTACAGAAGTCATACCTGCGGCGAACTTAATGCCGAACATATAGGAAATACAGCAACCCTTTCTGGATGGGTACAAAAAGTAAGAAACAAAGGTTTTATGATTTGGGTGGATCTTCGTGATCGCTATGGTCTTACGCAATTGATTTTTGATGAAGAGCGCTCTTCCGAAGAATTGATGAAACAAGCAGGAAACCTGGCTCGTGAATTTGTGATCCAGGTAACCGGGGAAGTGATCGAGCGAGAAGCGAAAAACCCTAACATACCTACTGGTGAAATTGAATTACTGGTACAGGATTTCAAAATTTTGAATACTTCTAAAACACCACCTTTTACTATTGAAGATGAAACCGATGGTGGTGAAGATCTTAGAATGAAATATCGCTATCTGGATATTCGTAGAAAACCAGTTCAGAATAAATTAATGTTTCGCCACCGGGTGGGAATGAAGGTAAGAAACTATCTTTCTAATGCTGGCTTTATTGAAGTGGAAACTCCATACCTTATTAAATCCACTCCTGAAGGTGCCCGTGATTTTGTGGTACCTAGCCGAATGAATGAAGGTCAGTTTTACGCACTTCCACAATCACCTCAAACTTTTAAGCAGTTGCTTATGGTAGGCGGGATGGATAAGTATTTCCAGATCGTAAAATGTTTTCGTGATGAAGATCTAAGAGCAGATCGTCAACCCGAATTCACACAGATTGATTGCGAAATGGCATTTGTGGAACAGGAAGATATCCTGAATATTTTTGAAGGTTTAACCAGGCATTTGCTGAAGGAAATTCGCAACGTAGAAGTGAACGAATTCCCAAGAATGACTTATGCAGACGCTATGCGCAAATATGGGAATGACAAACCAGACATTCGTTTTGGGATGGAATTTGCCGAGCTTGATGATGTCGCTAAGAATAAAGGTTTCAATGTTTTTGATCAACAGGAGTTAGTTGTTGGTATCGCCGTTCCGGGCGCGGCTTCTTTTACCCGTAAAGAGATCGATAAGCTCATATCATGGGTGAAAAGACCTCAAATTGGTGCCACTGGATTGGTTTGGGCAAAATATAATGAAGATGGAAGTTTAAAATCTTCAGTAGATAAATTTTACTCTCAGGAAGACTTAAAAGCCTGGGCCGAAGCTTCTTCAGCTAAACCTGGGGATCTAATTCTGATAATGGCTGGAGATGCTGATAAAACAAGAAGTCAGTTAAGCGCATTAAGAATGCATCTTGGTAATGAAATGGGACTTAGAAAATCTGATGAATTTGCACCCTTATGGGTAGTAGATTTCCCTCTTCTTGAGTGGGATGAGGATACGGAAAGATTCCACGCAATGCACCATCCATTTACAAGTCCGAAGAAAGAAGATTTTGCATTACTTGAAACAGATCCTGGGAAGGTTCGTGCCAACGCGTATGATCTTGTACTCAATGGAAATGAGATTGGTGGTGGTTCCATCAGGATCCACGATAAGGAAACACAATCGCAGATGTTCAAGTATCTTGGATTCACTCCGGAAGAAGCCGAAGAGCAATTTGGCTTTCTTATGGATGCCTTCCAGTATGGAGCACCTCCACATGGTGGGATCGCTTTTGGATTCGACAGACTTGTAGCCATTCTTGGCGGACAGGAAAGTATTCGGGATTACATTGCCTTTCCAAAAAATAACTCAGGAAGAGACGTGATGATCGATGCTCCGGCGAAACTCGATGAGCAACAACTTACAGATCTACATCTACAGTTGAAATCATAAATAATTAATCCCGCGTATTGCGGGATTTTTTATCTTCATCCGGTAATTAACTAGCGGTGGCAAATATCAGCAAAACCTTATTGCACAGATTCTTAACCTGGAAATCGAAGAATCTTTCTCATCGACAATTCCTCATGTTCCTAAGCGCGGTCATTGGATTTGTCGCCGGGCTCTTTGCGGTGATGATCAAAAACCTCACGCACCTTATCCAGAGTTTGCTGGAAGGGGAATTTGTGGCTAATTACCACGATGCATTCTACTTTATTTTTCCGGTGCTTGGTCTTTTGATCGTGTACCTCATCATTAAATTTGTACTGCGCCAGAAGGTTGGACATGGAATTCCAACTACTTTATATGCCATTTCGCGTAAGAAGGGAATTATGAAAAGATTCCAGATGTACGCGTCACTAATTACCGCACCTATTACGGTTGGTTTTGGAGGATCGGTTGGACTGGAAGGACCTACCGTGGCGACCGGTGCTTCTCTGGGCTCTAACATTTCGCGTATATTTTTGATGAATCAGGCATCCCGGACCTTACTTATTGGATGCGCCGCTGCAGGTGCAATGTCCAGTATCTTTAAGGCTCCAATTGCTGCGATCATTTTCGCTGTGGAAGTTTTCAGCCTCGATTTAACGCTGGCCTCCCTCCTGCCGTTGCTTATTGCTTCGGTATCTGCCATACTTACCTCCTATTTTTTCTTCGGAAGTCAGATTATTTTACCATTTACTCTAGAAGATCAATTTACAATTTCTGAAGTGCCTTACTATTTAGTTCTGGGAGTCGTAGCGGCAGCATTTTCAGTATATTTTTCCCGTATTTATTTTGGCACTACCAAACTTCTGGCAAAGATAACCTCGCCGTTTGTACGGCTTATATTTGCCGGATTGGGACTGGGAGTTCTTATTTATTTTATACCTCCATTATATGGTGAAGGCTATAATGTGATCAATAACCTTTTGCAGGAAAATTATCTGGAAGCCCTGGGAACAAATCTATTCAACGCTTACCTTGAGAATATCTGGGTGGTCATCATTTTGCTTGCAGGTCTGGTGATCTTTAAGATCATCGCTTCAGCATTGACCTTTAGTGCCGGCGGTGTTGGAGGGATCTTTGCACCAGTAATGTTCATGGGAAGTGCAATGGGACACTGTTTCGCATTAGTCGTGAACAATCTCGGCATCTTCAGGAATGAGATCTCAGTAAGTAATTTTACATTGGTAGGAATGGCGGGACTTATGGCCGGAGTCCTGCACGCACCACTTACCGCTATTTTTCTTATTGCTGAACTTACCCATGGGTACGAACTTTTTATTCCGCTTATGATCACTGCGGCTATTTCCTATCTAATCACTACTAAGTTTGAACCTCACTCTGTGTATACCATGGAGCTGGCAAGACGCGGTGACCTGTTAACGCATGACAAAGATCAGACGGTTTTGACCCTTATGAACATTAGTCGTGTAGTAGAAAAGAATTTTATTGCCCTGGAAATTGATATGAACCTGGGAGATGTGATCCATGACGGAGTGATGAAATCCTCACGCAATATTTTTCCTGTTATTGATGAAAATCAGAATTTTATGGGTATTATATTATTAGACGATATTAGATCTATCATGTTCAATGAAAAATTATATGATGAAGTCAAGGTGCAGGAGATCATGCAACAGGCTCCGGAAATTATAGACATTGAACATGACCGAATGAAGGAGATCATGCGAAAGTTTCAGGAAAGTAATGCCTGGAACTTACCTGTTGTTCGCGAAGGAAAATATATCGGATTTATATCCAAATCAAAATTGCTAACTGCCTACAGGCAGAAATTAATTGAAGTTACTGTATAGTATGAAGATATTTATGAGATTACTGGTGATAGCTATTCTAATAGCCGTAGGTGTAGGATTCTATTTCAGGTTAAATGATGATACACTTATCGGCGACAGGATCATAGGAATTGCTGTGCTGGCCAGTGCCTTCATTCTAATGCCAATTTTCCTTGTGGTGAGATGGAGAGGAAAGAAATTAGAGGACTACACACTTTCTGAAAAGAACATGAAAAAAATGCGGGATAAGGGAATTGACCGACTATAAAAGTTACAAAAATCCCAAAAAATTCTGATTTCCAGTAGATTCTAAAAATTTTACTGTTATGTTTGTTCTTTATTAATTATCATTATTATGCAAGGCACAGTAAAATTTTTCAATGAATCTAAAGGTTATGGGTTCATTACAAACGACGACACCAAAAGAGACATTTTCGTACACATTACCGGGTTGAATGGTGAAACTATTCAGGAAGGTGATCGAGTAGAATACGAAGAAACTGAAGGGAAAAAAGGAGTTAACGCAACAGATGTTCGCATCGTTGAGTAATTTTCCAATCAAAAAAGTAAAAAGCCGCTGTAAAGCGGCTTTTGTTATTTAATGAGTTTGCTCTGTAGTTTGTCCTACCCCTTTTAGCATGGTTTCAGTCATCTTATCAAGATCGAATTCGTGATCCCATCCCCAATCCTGTCTCGCCGATGAATCATCAATGCTTGAAGGCCATGACGCGGCAATAGCCTGTCTGAAATCTGGATCGTAAGAAATTTTAAAATCCGGTAGATGTTTACTAATGTTTGCTGCTAATATTTCAGGCGTAAAACTTATCGCAGCAAGATTATAAGATGATCTTACTTTAATAGCTTCCGAAGGAGCCTGCATAATTTCCACTGTAGCTTTGATCGCATCATCCATATACATCATTGGTAATGCTGCATCTTTATCCAGAAAACTGGTATATGCATTTTGCTTTAAGGCTTCATAGAAGATCTCAATCGCATAATCTGTAGTTCCACCACCTGGAAGGGTTTTATAACTAATGATACCAGGATACCTGATACTTCTAACGTCCACACCAAATTTTTGATGATAGTACTCACACCAGCGTTCGCCAGTTTGCTTACTAATTCCATAAACCGTGGTTGGCTCCATCGCAGTAATTTGCGGAGTATTGTCCTTTGGGGTAGTTGGTCCAAAAACAGCAATACTGGACGGCCAGAAGATCTTATCGATCAAACCTTCCTTGGCCATATCAAGAATATGGAAAAGTGAATTCATATTAAGATCCCAGGCCTTCTTAGGAGCTTTTTCTGCAGTGGCGCTGAGCATCGCAGCCATCAGGTAAACTTCCTTAATATCATAGGTCTCTATGATCTGTCTTATATGAACCTCATCTGTCGCATTCAGGATCTCAAATGGACCTGACTGCATCAACTCATCTACTCCTTCACGAATATCACTGGCAACCACCTGGTCGTTCCCGTGAATCTCTCTCAATTTCAGCGTAAGTTCGGTTCCAATCTGTCCGCAAGCACCGATAATTAATATCTTTTCGGCCATAAATTAAATTTTGTGCAAATATATTTAATTATACAGAGGATTTCGCAATCTTAGCTTTTTCTTGACGCTATTCGCTATGGATTCTGTAATTGAAAATCGGTTACTTCATTCATAGAATTATGGATAACTTTGTTCATTCAATTATCACTTATGAAATTCCCTCTATTCGTTATCATATTTCTTTGTTTAATATCCTGCAAATCTGAAGCAGAAGATAGCCAGAATAGCAACGAAACAAATGACACCATATCCTATGATAAAAAGATCGATATAGATACTCGAGGTTTTGATCTTGAACCGGAAGCAAAGAAATATGCTTCCAACTGGCTGGAATTTATCACTGCTCAAAATGAAGTGAAGAAACTGGAAAATACTACGACTCGTAAGGTCATGAATAATGCTACGGCGATTTCCCAGATCATGAATTCACTTAGTATTTCCCTGCCTGATAGTCTTAGAGCAGTGCCTGTGGAAGCTAGACTGAATGTTTTAAAGACCAAAGCACACCTATTGGAGCAATACTCAAAGAAACAGCAGCCAGATGTAAAGGATATCGATCGTACAGCTAAAGAGATCTATTTGGAATTCAATAATCTTAAACTTCAGATGAATGAATTATTTCTGAAAACTCTCGAGGATTTTGAGAAGGAGCTGGATGAATTTGAAAGAATGGAAAGAGAAATGGATTCAACAGCAATTGAAGATACCGTTGAAAATGTAGTATCTTAAAACAAATATTCGACCAATGAAAAATTCAGCTTTAAAATTTCTATTCGTTTTCGCATTTCTCACCGTGTTGCCATTGCATGCACAGGTAAAGGATTCAGAAAAAAATAAGACAGCGATCAGTGAAAGAGTAAGTGAAACGCTGGACAGCTGGCATCTTGCGGCCGCCAATACTGAATTTGAGACTTACTTTGGTCTAATGACTAATGATGCGATATTCATTGGAACCGATGCTACAGAAAACTGGACGGCGAAAGAATTCAAAAAGTTCGCTAAACCATATTTTGATTCAGGGAAAGCATGGAATTTCACTTCGATCGAAAGAAATATTTATATACACCAGAACTCAAAAATCGCCTGGTTTGATGAACTTCTGGATACCCAAATGGGAATTTGCAGGGGTTCTGGAGTGCTTGCTAAAGAAGATGGCAAATGGAAGATTCATCATTACGTACTTTCCATCGCAGTGCCTAACGAAAATGTAGATGAACTTACCAGTTTAAAATCCCAATTCGATAAGAATCTGATTTCAGAATTGAAAAACAAATAATTCCCATTCAGTTTAAATATAAATCCACATCATCCTTAATTATTAATATTCAGTCGATTGTTCTCAATTCGGCGAGGCTCAATTATGGATTATTTTGACCGTTTTGCTACATTAGCCGTATTATTTTATAATTCTTAACTAGAACAATGAAAAGAATAAACAGAATTTTGTTTTTATCTGTTCTCAGCGCAGGAATGTTTACCGCCTGTAATGATGACGAAAAAAGAACTGAGGAAAAAGATGATGAGATCCATGGTATCAACCTTGCTTACATGGATACAACTACAACTGCTAAAGAAGATTTCTTTCGCTATGTAAATGGTCGCTGGCTGGATAGCACAGAGATTCCTGGAGACAGAACCCGCTGGGGAAGTTTCGACGAATTAAGACAAAGAACCGATGAGGATGCTCTTGGTCTTCTGGAAAAAATGGCTGCAAGCGATAGTCTTGATGCTTCAACAGACCAGGCAAAAGCTGTATATCTTTACAAAAGTATCATGGATACTGTTGCCAGAAATGAGCAGGGAATTGAGCCGGTAAAACCTTACCTGGCAAAGATTGATTCTATCCAGAACAAAGAAGATCTTCAGGATTTCTTAGTTGAAATGAGCGAATACGGTAGTGCCGGATTCTTCAGCTTTGGTGTTGGTGCAGACAGCAAAAATTCTGATATGAACGCTGCTTACTTGAATCCATCTGGTCTGGGATTACCTGAAAGAGATTATTATCTTCAGGATGATTCAGATTCTAAGGAAACCCGAACAAAATACAAAGCTTACGTGGCAGATATGCTACAATATCTGGACTATTCAGAAGAAGAAGCGAAAAATGCTGCTGAAACGATCCTGAAGTTCGAAACCAGACTTGCGGAGCCAAAACTGGATAAAGTTGAACGTCGTGATGCCAGAAATACCTATAACCCAATGACCGTCGCTGAGTTGCAAAAGATGACTCCGGCCATGAACTGGAAGGCTTATTTTGATGGTATTGGCGCAAAAGAACTTGATACGATCATCGTTTCCCAGCCAAAATACATGAAAGCACTACAGCAGATCATTGCTGAAAATTCTGTAGAAGACTGGAAAACCTATTTGAAATGGGATCTTTTCAACGGAGCTGCAAGTGCCCTTACTACAGATCTTGAAACCGAAAAGTGGGAATTTTATAGTAAAACACTTCAGGGAGCAAAAGAACAACGTCCTAGAAATGAAAGAGCTCTTAGTTCTATCAATGGGACTTTAGGTGAAGCTCTTGGAAAACTTTATGTTGAAGAACATTTCCCGGCAGAAGCGAAGAAAAAAGCTCAGGAAATGGTGGACAACATCCTGAAAGCTTATGAGAATAGAATCAATAATCTTAGCTGGATGAGCGAGGATACCAAGAAGAAAGCGCTTGAAAAACTTAGTACTTTCAACGTGAAGATTGGTTATCCTGATGAGTGGAAAGATTACGCCGCTCTAGAAATCACCTCACCTGAAGAAGGAGGATCTTACTTCCAGAACATGCTGAACGCTCAAAAATGGAGAGTTGCAGAGAACATGGCAGATCTTGGACAGCCTGTTGATAAGGGTGAATGGTTCATGTCTCCGCAAACGGTGAATGCTTACTACAATCCGCGTTATAACGAGATCGTATTCCCGGCGGCAATTCTTCAGCCTCCATTCTACGATTACAAGGCAGATGCTGCGGTTAACTATGGCGGAATTGGCGCTGTAATAGGTCATGAGATCTCACACGGTTTTGATGATAGCGGCGCCAGATTTGATGCTGAAGGGAACCTTAATAACTGGTGGACAGAGAAAGATCTTGAAGAATTCGAAACCTTAGGAAATGACCTGGCTGAACAATACAGCGCTATTGAAGTACTGGACAGTGTCTACATTAATGGAGAATTCACCTTAGGTGAAAATATTGGTGATCTTGGAGGAGTGAATGCTGCTTATGATGGATTACAAATCCACCTGGAAAACAATGAAAACCCTGGTAAAATAGATGGATTTACTCCAGAACAAAGATTCTTCCTTTCCTGGGCTACCGTTTGGAGAACTAAAATGAGAGATGAAGCGATGAGAAACAGGATCAAAACCGACTCTCATTCTCCTGGCATGTATAGAGCCTATGTACCACTACAGAATATCGATGCATGGTATGATGCATTTACTATTGAAGAAGGTGATAAGATGTACGTAAAACCTGAAGATAGAGTAAGAATCTGGTAACAGCTTCTAAAATTTATTGCATTAAAAAAGCCGGTCTTTCGACCGGTTTTTTTTTGTTCACGTATCTAATTATGAATCTTTAAAAATGTAGAAAGGCATCAGTAATATGTTCAATTTCGTAGTTGGATCCAGATTTTGTAATCGCAATGATATCGAACCTAATCTCCAGATCTGTATTCTGCTTTTCGGAATAGTGATTCATTGCTTCCACAAGTAATTTGATCTGTGCAGGTTTCACAAAGTCTTCAGGATTTCCAAAATAGACAGAGCTTCGTGATTTTACTTCCACTGCTATTAAAGTATCAGCTTCTCTGGCAATGATATCTACTTCGGCTTTACGGTATCTGAAATTACGTTCCAGGATCTCGTAATTATTTTTCAGAAGAAACTGTACTGCCAACTCCTCCCCTTTCTTGCCCAGATCATTATGAGTGGCCATTCGTAAACCTAGTTTACCTCATTCATCAACATCACAGATCCTACATGAAGTTCAAGAGCATCAATCTCTTCTTCACTTGCTTTTACGATCTTATCACCATAGAATTTATTGGGAATATCCTTATCGGTTTTCAGGAATACACCAATTCCGGACTTCGCGAGTTTTCCACCATTCCAGTCTACAGCTCCACTATAATCCCATCCAAAACCGTAAAAAGACACTGGTTTGCCATTTAACTTATTCAGTTCATCCAGGCTCATTCCAACCTTAATTCCATCAGCCGTGGTCCATCTACCTTCTCCAGAATAATTGATAGAACTCACCTTTTTCTTCTCTTCAGTTTGCCAGGTGATCAACACCTCGTCTTCAGTTTCAGGAAATAGAATACTATAAGGTTTAGTCTCGGTTCCTTCCTCAAATTCATCCACTCCTTCTTCCATATTGGATTGTGGGTAATTTCGCGAAATATCTTCCGAAGACATTCGGCTTAAATTTTCAAGACTATAAATATCTTTAGAGCCAGTTACAGCTTTATTACTATTACAGGAAACTATGGCCAGCAGACCAACAACGGCTAAAATTTTACGCATTTGATGTTTTTTGTAGTAAAAGTATACAGATAAGCTC
This sequence comes from uncultured Christiangramia sp., assembly GCF_913046405.1. Lineage (GTDB taxonomy): Bacteria > Bacteroidota > Bacteroidia > Flavobacteriales > Flavobacteriaceae > Christiangramia > Christiangramia marina. The sequence continues at coordinate 29,426 of NZ_CAJWRQ010000012.1, read as the reverse complement.
CACAAGGTTCCGCTTTTACAAGAATTTAACGCGTATTCGAACGTCTTTGCTTAACTTTACCGCTCTTAAAAATTTACTTATTCTAATGAGCAAAAATCCTCAGAGATTTACGATCACAGCGGCTTTACCTTATACGAACGGGCCTATTCATATTGGACACCTTGCAGGCGTTTATGTACCTGCAGATATTTATTCCAGGTTTTTACGAATGCAAGGACATGATGTAGCATTTGTTTGTGGAAGTGATGAGCACGGTGTGCCAATTACGATCAAGGCCAAGAAAGAAGGTGTGAGTCCGCAGGATGTAGTAGACAAGTACAATGCGATCATCAAAACCTCTTTTGAAGACTTCGGAATTACTTTCGATAACTATTCCAGGACGTCAGGTGATGTTCATCATAAAACAGCTTCAGACTTTTTTAAGAAGATGTATGAGGATGGTAAATTTATTGAAGAATCTACCGAGCAATTATATGATGTCGAGGCTAACCAGTTTCTAGCCGATAGATTTGTAACTGGAACCTGTCCTAAATGTGGCAATGAAGATGCGTATGGAGACCAGTGTGAAAACTGCGGAACTTCATTAAATGCTACAGATCTTATTAATCCGAAATCTGCTATTACCGGTGCCGTTCCAACTTTAAAAGAAACTAAACACTGGTTTTTACCTTTAGACCAATATGAAGATTTTCTAAAGGAATGGATCCTGAAAGGACACAAAGCCGATTGGAAAAGCAACGTTTACGGTCAGGTGAAATCCTGGATCGACGATGGTCTTAGAGCCCGTGCGGTAACCAGAGATCTTGACTGGGGAATCCCGGTTCCTGTGGAAGGTGGCGAAGGCAAAGTTCTGTATGTATGGTTCGATGCTCCAATTGGATATATTTCCTCCACCAAAGAATGGGCAGAGCGAGAAGGCAAAGACTGGGAACCATACTGGAAAGACGAAAACACCAAGCTGGTTCATTTCATCGGGAAGGATAATATCGTTTTTCACTGTATCATTTTCCCTACGATGCTGAAGGCTCATGGTGATTATATTTTGCCTGAGAATGTGCCGGCAAATGAATTTCTGAATCTTGAGGGTAAAAAACTTTCAACTTCAAAGAACTGGGCGGTATGGTTACATGAATACCTGCAGGATTTTCCAGATCAACAGGATGTTCTGCGTTATGTGTTGACTGCAAATGCCCCGGAAACAAAAGACAACGATTTTACCTGGAAAGATTTTCAGGCAAGAAACAATAATGAGCTGGTCGCTATCTTCGGAAACTTTATTAACCGCGTGGTGGTTTTAACCAACAAATACTACGACGGAATAATTCCGCAGCCGGGAGATTATACTGAAGTGGATGAACAGACCATTGCTGAATTGAAAGCATATCCATCGGTAATCGCAAGTTCGATTGAAAAATACCGTTTTCGTGAAGCTCAGGGCGAATTGATAAATCTGGCCAGGCTTGGAAATAAATATCTGGCTGATGAAGAACCATGGAAACAAATTAAAACTGATGAAGATCGAGTAAAAACGATCATGTACGTGGCACTTCAAATTGCCAGCGCACTCAGTATTATCAGTGAACCTTTCCTCCCTTTCACTTCCGCAAAACTAAAGGGAATGCTGAATCAAACTGGAGAGAATACTTCTACTACCCCAGACTGGGACATTATTAATACCCGGGAAGCATTAATTCCTGCAGGTCATCAAATAGGAAAAGCGGAACTACTTTTCAGTAAAATCGAAGATGAACAAATGGAGCAACAATTGGAAAAATTAAAAGCTACCAAAGCAGCGAACGAAATGGAAAATCAGAAAGCTGAACCGCAAAAAGAGATTGCTACTTTTGAGGATTTCACTAAAATGGATCTGCGTGTTGGAACTATTATAGAAGCTGAAAAGATGGCCAAAACCAAGAAGCTGATGATTCTTAAAGTTGATACTGGAATTGACCAGAGAACGGTGGTTTCCGGTATTGCTGAACATTTTAAAGCAGAAGATATTATCGGTAAAAAAGTAACTGTGCTGATAAATCTTGCTCCCAGAAAATTACGCGGAGTAGAAAGCGAAGGAATGATCCTGATGACCGAAAACAAAGAAGGAAAACTTGTTTTTGTAAATCCCGATGAGGATAATGTTTCTAACGGAATCACGATAAATTAAAAACTCAAATCGCCTGGAATTAACTTTTCAGGCTTTTTTTATGCTCAAAATTGCCTTTCATCCCATTTATAAACATCCACTGCCGGAAGGTCACAGGTTTCCTATGGAAAAATATGATCTGCTTCCAAAGCAATTATTGCATGAAGGCACCTGCGAGGATGAGAATTTTTTTAAGCCTGACCTCATAGATGAGAGTTTGATCTTAAGAGCCCATACTACAGCCTATGTTGATAGATTGAAGAACCTGGATCTTAGTAAAAAAGAGATCAGAGTTTCAGGATTTCCACTTTCACAGGAACTTGTGGATAGAGAACAGATTATTGCCCAGGGAACAATCGATGCCTGCAAATATGCACTTGAATATGGCGTTTCCATGAATATAGCCGGTGGAACTCACCATGCTTTTTCAGATAGAGCTGAAGCATTCTGTTTATTGAACGATCAGGCTATCGCCGCCCGATATCTACAAGATCAAAACCTGGCTCAAAAAATTCTGATCGTAGACCTGGACGTACATCAGGGAAATGGTACGGCTGAAATCTTTCAAAATGATGATTCTGTATTTACATTTTCGATGCATGGAAAGGGAAACTATCCATTTAGAAAAGAAACTTCTGACCTGGATATTGAAATCCCGGATGCCACAGGTGATGAAGCTTACCTCAAGCAGCTAAAAGAAGTTCTTCCAGAACTTATAGAAAGAACACAACCCGATTTTATTTTCTACCTCTGTGGCGTTGATATTTTGGCAACCGACAAGCTTGGCCGACTCTCCTGTACTATAAAAGGATGTAAAGAACGCGACAGGTTCGTATTACAAACCTGCCACGATCTTCAGATTCCTGTAGAGTGCAGCATGGGAGGTGGTTATTCAAAAGAGATCAAATATATCATCGAAGCTCACGCCAACACTTATAGAGCTGCCCAGCAGATCTATTTTTAAAAACTACTGATTACTTACCGAGTAGTAAGAGCTCCTGGCAAACGACTTCAGTTACATATCTTTTAATTCCATCTTTGTCCTCATAACTTCTGCTGGTTAGTTTTCCTTCGATTCCAATCTCTTTCCCTTTAGGCACGTAATTTTCTACCAGTTCAGCGGTTTTGCCCCAGGCAACAATATTGTGCCATTGTGTATCAGTTATTTTCTCGCCTTTTGAATTCTTATAACTTTCATTGGTGGCTATCGAAAATTTGGCTAATTTCTTTCCAGATTCAAGGTTTACGATTTCAGGCTCATTCCCTACATGCCCGATCAATTGTACTGTGTTTCTTAAAGTGCTCATAACTAAAGATTTTATTGCAGTTGAAAATCATTCGTTCATTTCAACAGGACAAAGATGTAGTCAAAGGCAAATACTAATCGGTCGTAAAGCACTTGTAGTTGTTTACTTTCGTTTGTAAGCATTTGAAAACGTATAATGCCTATATTAAAATATTCCTACGATAATAATAATCTCATAATTAGCTCTAACCAACTATCCTACAACCATATGATACACAAGTCAATTCTTATTTGCCTGTTCACTTTCTTCGGAAGTCAGATGCTTTCTCAAACTTCAGCTCAGAAAACCCAGCCGTTTTATGTCAATATCCTTATTAATGCTGAAGAAACTTATTATGTCGAAACTGAAAGAACTGAAATTGAAAATATTGAGCAAAAAGTTTCAGAAATTGTGAGAAACAAACCATTCAGAATTGATCAGCAGATCGTATATAGAATTTTCGCAGATAAGAATCTGCCCATGGCCAAATTGATAGATCTGGATCAGAAGTTGAGCAATGCTTATAGTATTAATATCCGCCGGGAAAGATATTTGCTCAATACTGTAGAAATGAACATCGATGGAAGAAACTGGTTTGAATCTATAAATATGAATAGTTTAAACTAATTATAAGCCGACGATTGGAGCGCGCATTTCGCAGCCATTTTCCTTTTTTATATCCATATTGCTGAGCAATCCGAAAACCTAAAAAGCTACGAATCCATAATTTATGCATTCTCCTGCCCCGGAGTTTGAAGTCTTGATTGTTTTATAGAGTTAACGCAACCATTTCAGGAAATGGTCATCTAATAATTAGAAACTGCAATTATGAAAAGAAATAGCCTTCTACTTTCCATTATTCTAATGTCCTGTGATAAATCTGATGACGCTACAGGTAGAAAAGAATCGGTCGAATATATCGCACATGAAAATTCAGCCTTGGAAATCAGTGAAAATGACTTCGGTACCTTTGTTGAAGTTGTTGATGGGGATAAGCTGGTTTTTGAATATACTTTTAGTAGAGCCTCAGGTCCAGAACTTGCAGATAGTGGTCTGGATAAGTATTTATATTTTGAACTTGCTGCAAATACTGGAGATTTTCAGCTTACTACAAATGATTTTGACGTCAGCAACACCTATTTAAGACATTCCTGCTTTTGTCCTGTTACAGATTTCAGAAGAGCGACATCTGGTGAGATCACTGCACAAAAGCTCGGTAATCTGAAATGGAATATAAGCTTCGATGTAGCCGCAGATTTCAATATTAATGAAGGGGAAGAAGAATTTTCTGAAACTATAGAATTTGAGGATTCAGGAATATTTCAGCTGAAATAAATTTTACTAACTAACCAACTAAGAATAAAACTCCCTTATGAGATCTCTAGCAACATATCTTCTACTATTTAGTTTAGCTTTTTTACAATCCTGCGGTACAGATGATGATGAGGACTGTTCAGCAACAATCTGTGACGCCGGCTATGCCGATTTAAACTTTCAAATCATAGATAGCAATACCGGTGAAAACATCTTTGATAACATAGCCTCTTCTGAAGGGATTACGGTAGTTGAAACTTCTAATAGTCTTGAAGCCGATTTCCAGGTTATTGAAAAGAATGAACAGAAAACTCTTGTAATTTATACTTTTAATGATGCTGAATTTTCGGTGATGTACGCAGATGAAGAAATATTTACAGTTTCGGTGGAAGGAGAAGCTATTACTGAAGGTTGCTGTCCTACTATAGCGATAACAGATTTAAGTATTGAAGGCGCAGAATTTAGGTATGATGAAATGAATGATATTTATGTTATTGAACGATCTGTCCGTTCACATTTCACAAATGATGAAAGTCTTGAAAATTACCATGCATTCTTCGAAAATTCAAGACTTCAGATTGATGTTATATCAGATTCTAACGATCTCAAGATGGACGTAAAGCCTGGTAATAAACTGGTTTTCAAATTACTTCAGTATGAAGATCCTATTCCCGAAGCCGTAGACGACGAAATTACTCGCATCGTATATTTTGAAGTAGATCCAAATGCTAACAATTTTTTGATTAATTCAGATAACTTTTCAGAATATAATGTCGTAACAGGTATTTCAGGGAGCATTTCTAATATTACGTATGTAGAACAGGGAGAGATTGTTGGTGAAAAACTGAATGACAATGAATGGAAAATAAGTCTCAATACCTCTGCAGTAACCGAGACCGATATAAATATTAATGTTGATCAAACTGAAACCATCTTTACGAAAAGTACCTATGAGGATGTATGGATGCCTATCTATTATACGCATCTTTTCTACTAGAAAACAAAGGTGTTAAACCCTATATAAAAGCTTTTTAGTATATTTCCCTATGCAAAAGACTTGCGAGGAGTGCAACGAAAAAATCGTTGGAAGAACAGATAAAAAATTCTGTAGTGATTATTGCCGAAATGCATATCACAACAGGATGAATAAAGATGCAAGTAACCTCATCAGGAATACGAATAACTCGCTGCGTAAAAATTACCGGATACTTCAGGAATTAAATCCCAGTGATAAAACTTCAGTCGCTAAATCTAAATTACTCTCCAGAGGTTTTAACTTTGAATTCTTTACCAGCATTTATACTACGAAAACAGGAAAGCAATACTTCTTTGTGTATGACATGGGGTATCTGCGGCTTGAAAATGACTTTTACGCATTGGTAAGAAGAAATTGAGATTTTGTTATAACGGACTTCAAATCGAAATGCCTAACTTTTGATCTATGCGGAATCTCACATTACTCATCATAATAATTTTCTACGGAATGACTTCAAAAGCTCAGGATCTGCAACAATACCAATGGCAAAACCGAATTATTGTTTTGTATGCTAATGAAACTGAATTAGATCTTTTAACAATGCAATTGGAATTACTTACCGAAGAACCTAACGAGCTTTCAGAAAGAAAACTTTTGGTGATACAGGCTCATAAAGATCGGTACAAAATTATTTTTCCTGAAAATTCAGAATGGGTAAGTTCATCCTTAAAAGGCGAACTAAATATTATCAAGAAAACTGAATTTGAAGTGTTCCTACTTGGACTGGATGGAGGCATTAAACTAAGGCAACAGGAAATTCTTCAAACCGAAAAATTATTCAGCCTGATAGATGGGATGCCCATGAGAAAGGCAGAAATAAGAAGAAAAGATCAATAACTCCAGGTGTGTGATTTTAATCTTAGAGCAGCTTTGAGAACATCTCTCTGTGAAATCTGACCTACCAACTGGTTATTTTCCACTATAGGAAATCTTCGGAATCTCTTTTCAATGAAGATCTTCGCGGCATCCAGAACATTCATATTTCCATCTATAGTTTCTACATTAGAGATCATACGTTTTCCAACCGTGAGATCTGTCATTGGCATATTATAATACCTACTGTCTGAGATTTGTTTCATACAATCTCCTTCAGATATAATTCCCAGCAATTCATTCCTGTCATTCACCACACAGCCACCAGAGATACCATGTTTAATTAATTTCTCTACGACATCCATGATATTTTCATTTTCCCTGAAGGTGATAAGCTTCTCTGTCATATAATCTCTTACCAGCATCGGGACTTCCGCAGGCTTCTCCGGCTCTGCTCGTTTACCCATAAAACTTTTAATACCCATAATTTATTTATTTGATTACCAATTACTTAAATATAAGGTTTTTCGATTTGTTACGCATGACAGTTATTCTGTTATTCATATTTCAAAAACTTAATTAACTTTAAAACTTTGATCCTCATTGCATGAACTCTAAATTTTCCGGCTTAATAGCTTTCTTGCTGATTTTTGTAGCAGTTTGGCTAAGTTTTAATTTCGATGCTCCCCAGGCCAGGCTTTCCGAAGAAATTTCTTTAGATAAATTTTCAACTTCAAGGGCTTTCCAGCATGTTGAAGCCATTGCAGAGCAACCACATTATGTTGGGAGCAGTGAGCATCCAAAAGTTCGCAACTATATCGTACAGGAATTGCAGAAAATGGATCTGGAAGTACAAACTCAGGAAGATTATTTTCTCAATTCCAGTGCTATTTTAAGCAAACCACAAAATATCCTTGCCAAAATTAAAGGTTCAGGTGATGGTGATGCGTTGATACTTATGACTCATTACGACAGCGCCACACATTCTTCGCCGGGTGCGAGTGATGCAGGAAGTGGCGTGGCTACCATACTGGAAGGTATCAGGGCTTTCCGCGGAAAGGAAAATCAACCTAAGAATGATATTATTTTGCTCTTTACAGATGCAGAGGAAATTGGTTTAATAGGCGCAGAGATCTTTGTTAAGGATCATCCATGGGCGAAAGATGTACTGCTAGCACTTAATTTTGAAGCAAGGGGAAGCGGTGGAAATCCATTTATGCTACTGGAAACAAATGGTAAGAATGCGAAGTTGATCGAAGCTTTTGCAGATGCGAACGTCGAATACCCAGTAAGCAATTCTCTTGCCTACAGTATCTATAAAATGCTTCCAAACGACACAGATCTTACCATCCTGCGTGAAAAGGGTAATATCAACGGTTATAATTTTGCTTTTATAGATGATCATTTTGACTATCATACGGCGAATGATACTCCTGAAAATCTGGATGCAGAAACCCTTGCTCATCAAGGTAGCTATCTTATGCCGCTGCTCGCCCACTTTAGTGAAGCAGATCTCAAAAATTTATCCAGTGACAGGGATCTTATATATTTTAATCTGCCTTTTGGAGAGTTCGTAAAATATCCTTTTGACTGGATCTTACCTATGTTGATCGTCGCCATGGGAATTTTCCTGATCCTGATTCTCTACGGAATTCGAAGAGACCGCCTGGATATTACTGAAATTTTTAAAGGTTTCTTACCCATGTTAATCAGCATTGGTTTATCAGGTTTGCTAAGCTGGGCGTTCTGGCAGTTCTGTCTATTTATTTACCCGGAATACTCAGAAATGGAACATGGGTTTACCTACAATGGCTACTGGTACATCGCGTTGATCATCTTTCTTTCCCTGTCCATTAGTTTTATAACCTACCATTGGTTTCGCAAACGTTCACATAAAGCTTCCATATTTATAGCGCCACTTGCTTTATGGCTGGTGATCTGTACACTAGTTGCTATATATCTAAAAGGAGCTGCATATTTCATAATTCCTGTATTCTTCGGACTATTGCAACTCTTTGTAATGGTAAGACAAAAGAGACCAAACCGCATTTTAATGGTCTTACTGAGCTTTCCCGCTATTATTTTACTTCTACCTTTCATCTGGAGTTTACCGGTCGCATTGGGTCTGAAAACCCTTTTTATCACCGCAATTCTGGTAAGTCTGGTGTTTATGTTCCTGTTACCGCTTTTTGGATACTTCAGAAAGCTTAAATCCTTTGCAGTTTTATGTTTCCTGGTTTTTAATATTTTGCTTTTTACAGCGCATTATTACTCAGATTTTTCTTCGGAAAGGCCTAAACCTAACAGTTTGGTTTATCTGAAGGATCTCGACCAGCAAACTAATTTCTGGTATAGTTATGATGAAATGGCAGATTCCTGGACGAGCTCTTATTTTCCTGAAGGCACAGAAAATTCAGGAACAGAGTCCAATTTCAGCAGTAAATACGGCAGTAATTTCCGAAGAAAATCCAGCGCTCCGGAAGTTGATATTCCAGAACCTGCAATTCTACTTGAAGAATTCGAGACCGACACATTAACGAACTTGAAGTCTTATTCTTTGAAGATCGCTCCAAATCGGGATATTAATCGCCTGGAATTATATGAAATCCGGGATGTAGATTTCAAAGAGTTCAGAGTAAATGATCTTACAGCTGAAGATGAACAATTAGGAGAACAATATTTTAATATGCATACCCAGCGCTGGAAAGAACGAATTCTTACATATTACGCATCAAACCGGGATACTTTGCGAATTGAATTCGCAATAGCACCAGAAGATGAGCCAGAATTTGTACTTTACGAATCGGCTTACGATCTCTTCGAAAACGAAGAATTAAAGCTGGAAAAAAGACCAAAGGATATGATCCCGCGGCCATTCGTTTTGAATGATGCTACTATTTTAAAGAAAACCATAAGAATAAAGGAATAAATGAAGATTGCGATTTTAGGATGTGGATGGCTTGGTTTTGAGCTGGGAAAAGAATTAAGAGCCTTGAACCATGAGGTAAAAGCTTCAGTTACCAGAAATGAGAAATTTGTTGATCTTCACGCAGCCGGACTCGTTCCCTACACGATCAAATTATATGAAAAAGGAATACAGGGAGACATCAGGTCTTTTCTTTCCAAGTCTGACTGTATTGTGGTGAACATCCCTCCCGGACTTAGAAAAAATCCTGAAGCCGACTTCGTTTCAAAAGTTAGAACCATTGTTCCTTACCTGGAGAAAAGTTATTGTCCAAGGATCATTTTCGTAAGTTCAACTTCGGTCTATAAAAATGAACCTGGTTTTCCAGAGGTCAATGAAAATACTGAAACCGATAACTCTTCCAATATAGCAGTCCAGCTACGCAATGCCGAGTTATTGTTGCTTAATAACGAAAACTTTAAAACTGAAATACTAAGATTTGGTGGTTTGATAGGAGATGATCGCCATCCAGTGAATCAGCTTTCTGGAAAAAAGGATCTAAGCTCTCCAAAAGCGCCGGTAAATCTCGTACATCGTCGTGATTGCATCAAAGCAATTATTACCTTGATAGAGAAACCTGCCACCAATAATATATTTAATCTGGTACATCCAGAGCATCCTTCACGTGAAAATTATTATACTAAAATAGCGCAGGACAGAGAACTTGAAGCCCCTCAATTCAGTCATGAAAAGTCTTCAGAAGGTAAAGTGGTAAGTTCAGATAGATTTCAAAAAGAGCTCAATTTCAAATTCGAGCATTCTATTTATTAGTTTCTGGAATAAGCTTTAGCATAAGGTGACCAGATCTCTTTAATAGGATCACCCTTGGAACTTTTTCCTGAGTGGATCCAATTCCCGTTTTCGACTTTATAAGTAAAATCGAGACTCGCTCCCACTCTACTGGCATCCCGGGAGAAAAATTCTATGTTCTCAATATATTTCCCATCCTTCGCGATGTAAGTTCCACCGCCGGTACCAAAAAATTCTCCGGTTGCCGAGTTAAATGCTACCCATTGGAAACGATCGCCACCAAGCATTTTAATAGTTCTTCGATCCCCCGGTTTCATCTGGTTCATTTCACCATTTCTCTCTCTACCCGTGATCACCCAATTTCCCGATAATTCATTTTTATTTCCTGAAACTCTTGTCCATTTCTGAATAGTTTCGTCCTGTTCAATACTGAAACTGTTCTCCTCTTCGAATTCGATCTTATGTGCAATTAATTCTGCTGAAGGTTTTTCCTGCCTTGTGTCAAAATCAATTCGAACCTGATCTTCTTTCTTATGATATTCCCCGCCACGTGCCCAGAGAAATTCATTGGAATCAGGACCTTTAGCACCTTCAGTAAAGTACGAATCAGCATAAATGCGAATTACCTCTTTACCTGTTACGGCCTTTCCATTTTCCGCAGTAAGTTTCCAGGAACCCTGAAGCGATTGAGCCTGTATATTCAAATTAATTACTAAAACAAAGAGGAGTAGAATGCTTTTCATGATATAGATTGTATCTTTTAAAAATAAGAAATAATCGATCTAAAAGATCTTTCTGAAGTATCAAAAAAACTATCCATGAACGAATTTCAGCATTCAGAAGCCACAAGAAACGAACAACCTGTTGCAATTGTAACTGGAGCGAATGCCGGCCTGGGTTTCGAAACTACAAAGGCGCTTGCGGCAAACGACTTCAAGGTGATCATGGCCTGCAGAGACCTGGAGAAAGCAAAAAAAGCCCGGAAACAAATTCTGAACTGCCATGGAGACGCCAAACTGGAGATACGGGAACTAGACCTTTCGAGTCTGAAATCGGTAAGATCTTTTGCTTCAGAATTTAAATCTGAAAATGAAAAACTTGACCTGCTTATAAATAACGCTGGTGTGATGATGCCACCTTATCATAGAACCGAAGATGGCTTTGAGCTTCAATTAGGAGTGAATTATCTAGGTCATTTTCTGCTAACCGGTCTATTAAAAGAAGAATTGACTACTTCGAAAAGTTCCAGGATCGTGGGCTTAAGTTCCATCGCTCACAAAAATGCCGAAATTGATTTTAATGATCTGCAAAGTGAAAACTCTTATTCAAAATTTAAAGCTTATGGGCAGAGCAAGCTTGCCTGTCTTATCTTTAGTCTGGAACTGGAACGTAGATTGAAAGCTAATTATTTAAGCCATGTGAGTTCACTAGCCGCCCATCCAGGAGTTTCTTCTACTGAACTGATGCGACATTTGCCAGGATGGCTTATGCTTATGGCCAAACCCGTGGAACCATTCATCTCTCATTCTGCGGAAAAAGGCGCAAAACCTACGCTCAAGGCTGCTTTGGATAAAGAACTGGCAGGTGGCTGCTATATTGGACCTGATGGTTTTAGAGAAATGAAAGGCAAGCCTGCAGAAGCTGAAATTGCCAGGCAGGCTGAAAATAAAGAAACAGCCGCAAAATTATGGGCTGTTTCTGAAGATCTTACCGGGATAAAATTTTTAAGCTAACTATTCTTTAGTCTCGCCGTATTTATCATATTCCGGATACAGGAAGTTGTTATAAGGAAATCGAGTAATATGAATTTCACGAACGGCTTCGTATACTCTTTTTCTGAAATGTTCAAAATTCTCTTTTTCAGTGGCAGAAATAAAGACCACATTATTACCCATTTTATTCATCCACGTTTTCTTCCATTCTTTGAGCGTATAATGCGCTGAAGTTCTCTCGGTTACAAGATCATCCTCCTCGATCTCTTCAGGCTCGTAAGCATCGATCTTATTAAAGACCATAATGGTTGGTTTACCTAAAGCTTCGATCTCTGTTAGAATTTGGTTAACGGAAGCTATATGGTCTTCAAAATTGGCATGAGAGATATCTACCACGTGCAAGAGAAGATCTGCTTCCCGAACCTCATCCAATGTAGATTTAAAAGATTCTACCAGCTGAGTTGGCAGTTTTCTAATAAAACCTACGGTATCACTTAGCAGAAATGGAAGGTTACGAATCACTACTTTTCTTACTGTGGTGTCCAGCGTGGCAAATAATTTATTTTCAGCAAAAACCTCGCTTTTACTAATCGCATTCATCAAGGTAGACTTCCCTACGTTGGTATATCCTACAAGTGCTACACGAACCAGTTGTCCTCTGTTCCCTCTCTGTACTTCCATTTGCTTATCGATGGTTTCCAGTTTTTTCTTCAGTAAAGATATTTTATCTCTAACGATACGACGGTCGGTTTCGATCTCTGTTTCCCCTGGACCACGCATTCCAATACCACCGCGTTGTCTTTCAAGGTGAGTCCACATACCGGCAAGTCTTGGTAATAAGTACTCATATTGCGCCAGTTCTACCTGTGTCCGGGCGTAACTGGTCTTTGCTCTCTGGGCGAAAATATCCAGAATCAGGTTAGTCCTGTCCAGAATTTTAGCCTTTAGTATTTTTTCAATGTTCTTCTGCTGAGCAGGTGTAAGTTCGTCATCAAAGATCACGGCACCAATTTCATGTTCTGCCACGAATTCACGCACCTCTTCCATCTTACCGGTTCCAATAAAAGTCTTAGGATTCGGCATGTCCATCTTCTGCGTAAAACGTTTCTGCACTTCACCACCAGCGGTGAAAGTTAGAAACTCCAGCTCGTCCAGGTATTCTTCAAGTTTATCCTCGTTCTGATCTTTGGTAACAATACCTACAAGAACAGCTTTTTCAAAGGACAGGTCGGTTTTTTCAATCATAAATACAAAGATAATCATTAGATGGCTTCTGCATTCGAAGCCGCCATACTTCAACAAAAATTTAACTGAAAAAGCCCGTGAAGTTCACGGGCTTTTCATAAATCTATAGGTTTTCTCTAGAATCCGAAGTTGATCCCGACTCCAAATACTTCACGAATCTGGAATGCTCCAACAGCGTTATCATCGTAGATCGCCTGGAATATCAGGTTTGCAGAAAGGTAATCATTGATTCCCATGTTCAGATTCAGCAAATAATCAATATCTACATTCTCCGGGTTCTCGAGGTAGTTTGAATATAAAGCTAGTGAATGCTCCATTTCTACATTTTCAAGGATCTCATAGCTTAGGAAAGCGGTAAGTGCAGCGCCTAGTTCGAACCTGGTACTTTTTCCTTCATCCACTCCAAAGTAATCACCATCTACATAACCTGCACGGCTTGTAAAATCACTGTCCACAAAGATCAATCTTGCCGTGGCCGGTGCGAGGTTCACCATGAAATTATCACCCTTCTTATACATCATCCCCGGACCGGTTTGTAAATAACCTGGTGAAAGAAAATGAGTAGTTTCGGTTCGAATGGTTTCTCCGGTTTCAGCATCTTCGGAAAATTCATAACCTTTAGCAAACTGAGTTCTGAAGTTTAAAAACCATGAATAATAAAAATTCGTGTCTTCAATTTGCTTCCCGGCGATACTGTTCAATTCAAGTCGGTCACTCGTTTTACGTTCAAATTCATCATCTTTTACTTTTGTAAGTCCGTAATTCCCAAGAATCCGGTTATCCCAGGTGAAATCATCTTTTCTATAATTGAACTGGTAATCTACAGTTAGATTTCCAGCGATACTGGAAGTTCCACCACCTGTCCATTCTTTGTTGAAAGCAGACTGGTTAAATAATAACTGAACATTTCCTTCTTTTTGCCATCCATTGGGTGGGATAGAATCGTTTTCTTCCTGTGCAAAGGAAGATCCAAATAAAAACAGCGCAACGGCTGTAAATAAAACTTTCTTCATTACTATTTTCTAGGTTTTTTATAGAGCGGAACTGAAGAACAAGCCTCTCCATACATTAAGCTTTTAACTACAGGTTGTAGTTTCTGCATGATCATTATATAAGCATTTTTTGGGACTGGTTTGTTGGAACACCCCTTGATAATTACAGGCTTATCCTCCAGATCACTAACATCCAGACGATCGATCACTTCCTGGTAAAGATGACTTTCCAGGTTTTCCAGGTCTCCAATAATGGTCTTTCTAGCAATACCCTGTAAGTATGAGCTAACGAGCATAAAGGCCCATGACGGTACGATCGCATCTGTAGAACATACAAGGGCAACATAAGCACCCTTATACTGTTGCCAGTCATGATTTTTCGCCTGTTCTCTAAAATCTTTCTCTCTCAGCACAAAGCCTTCGAGTAACCAGTCACTAATATCAAAAACGACACGCTCCCCTTTGGGATAAAAGTCTTCAAGATTAAAGGTAACCAGCTTACTTTCGGCAATTCTATTTACGATTTCTTCAGCCATAAAGTATTTTTAGAGCAATCCAAGCTCAAGTTTTGCTCCTTCGCTCATAAGATCCTGACTCCATGGCGGATCAAAAGTGATCTCCACTTCAGCATCTTTTACCATATCCAGAGACTTCACTTTCTCTTCCACTTCCAACGGAAGGGTTTCTGCCACCGGACAGTTAGGGGTAGTTAGCGTCATTAATATCTTTACGTCATAATCTGTAGATACCATCACGTCATAGATCAAACCTAGTTCGTAGATATCCACCGGAATTTCCGGATCATAGATCGTCTTTAAGACTGTTACGATCTTCTCTCCCAATTCCTGTGTATTTATTTCCTGCTCCATCTTAATTCAATTGTGTTTGATATGCCAAAGCATACATTTTTAATTGTTTGATCATACTTACAAGTCCGTTTGCTCTGGTTGGAGACAAATGTTCTTTTAGACCAATTTCATCAATAAACTGAGTATTTGCTTCAATGATCTGCGAAGGATGTTGATCTGAAAACACTCTTATCAGGATTGCAACAATTCCCTTGGTAATGATTGCATCACTATCTGCCGTGAACAACAAACGCTCACCATCCAGTTCGGCATGAACCCAGACTTTACTTTGACATCCTTTGATAAGATTTTCTTCGATCTTATATTTTTCGTCTATTAGCGGAAGTGACTTCCCAAGTTCAATCATATATTCATAACGCTGCATCCAGTCGTCGAACATTGCAAACTCATCAATTACTTCATTCTGTTTTTCCTGAATCGTCATAATTCAATTTTGCACAAAAGTACGACATGCTAACCTGCTATTCAACATTTTCTGCCAATCTTAAAATAGCCTGCACCAATGGTTTTAAAGCCTCAGGGGGATTCCCATGATCAAAAGTGGAAGAATTAAATTCAGAATTTCCAATGATCAGACTTAGTTCAGCATGGGCAGCTGCATCACTGGCCCTGGACTCTGTTGGCGCCTCCAGATCTTCCAGTTTAGAGGTATCAATTTTTTTGATTTCTGAAGTGATCATATCCCACTGTTCCTTTGTGATTACTTCTGAATTTTCCTTTGCTTCGACTCCAGTGCTTATTACTTTGATCTCTTCCGAAGTAATAGTATAAGTTGAGGAAGATCCCCGGGTATAAGTTTTATAGCTTACAGATTTGATTTCTTCCTGACCTTCATTAGAACAGTCATTAATAGCGAAAAATATTAGAATAAACGATAATATTGAAAGTTTCATAACTGGAATTTTAGATAAAGCATATTACGAAAAAAAGCGCCACGAGGGCGCTTATTTGATGTATTTCAACGGAAGACATTAGGCTGCTGATAAAGATTTTTTCCCGATAATTAAATAAGCAATAAATCCTATGAACGGTACAATTAGGATTGCTAAAACCCAGGCCAATTTGAACCAAAAGGGAGAGTTTACTCTAAAAATAATATACAAAACCAGCAATAAAGCTATAAAGATGTGAGTTTGCCAGATTAATAAGAGAATTGAAGGATCCATAGTAATTATTTGTTCACTAAGATAATTAAATTACTGTAACATCATCAAAGCCTTTTTCAACGCTTCCATAAATGTATCGATCTCTTCTTTGGTATTGTAAAATGCGAAGGATGCTCTTACTGTTCCGGGAATCTTAAAGAAATCCATTACCGGTTGTGCACAATGATGCCCTGTTCTAACCGCAATTCCCATTTTATCTAATAGTGTTCCAATATCGTATGGATGCAATCCCTCTACGTTAAAACTAATCACGGCCGTCTTTTGTGCAGCTTCCCCATAGATCTTCATTCCGTCAATCTCCTTCAGCCTGCTTGTTGCATATTGAAGCAATTCATCTTCGTAAGAAGCGATCTCTTCCAAGCCAATTGAGTTCATATAGTCGAGAGCTGCTCCAAAAGCTATTCCGCCACAAATGTTCGGTGTTCCCGCTTCAAATTTGTGGGGCAAACCGGCATAGGTTGTTTTTTCAAAACTTACTGTAGCGATCATTTCACCACCACCCTGGTAAGGAGGTAATTTTTCCAACCACTCCTGTTTACCGTATAATATTCCAACACCTGTAGGTCCACACATCTTATGCGCTGAAACTACATAAAAATCAACATCAAGCTCCTGAACATCAGCCTTAATGTGTGGCGAAGCCTGAGCTCCGTCTATTAAGACTGCCGCACCAGCTTTGTGCGCGATATCGATAATCTCTTTAATTGGGTTCACGGTTCCAAGGGCGTTGGAAACATGATTTACAAAGACAAGCTTTGTACGATCACTGATCAGCTTTCTATATTCATCAAGAATCAGTTCCCCTTTTTCGTTCATTGGGATGACCTTCAGCTTAGCACCGGTCTTTTCAGCCAGCATTTGCCAGGGCACGATATTCGAATGATGTTCCATTGCTGAAACCAGGATCTCATCTCCAGACTTCAGTAAAGAAGTAAAACCATTCGCCACAAGGTTGATCCCATGTGTTGTACCCGAGGTCATAATGATCTCGTGAGCATGTTCAGCATTAAAATGCTGCTGAATTTTTATCCTGGCCTGCTCATACTTATCTGTTGCTTCCTGAGAAAGCGCATGAACTCCACGATGAATATTGGCATTATAATTCGAGTAATAATCTACGATTGCATCCATCACCTGCTTAGGTGTTTGCGCAGTCGCGGCATTATCGAAATAAACCAACGGATATCCATTCACCTCACGTCCAAGAATTGGAAAATCCTGACGGATCGTTTCAACATCTATTTTTCTGACCTGAGTTGACTGACTCATCCTCTTATTATTTTAATGATTTATAGATTGAAGCCTAGATCGACTTCAAGTTTGCTAGCAATTAGCTTATTGATACGCTTCTTAACTTCTGGAATTTTTACGCTTTCCAGTACGTTATTAGCGAAGGCGTACATAAGTAATCCTCTGGCTTCCTTACGTGGTATACCTCTGGACTGCAAATAGAACAATGCCTCTTGATCAAGCTGCCCGATCGTACAGCCGTGGCTGCAACGTACATCATCTGCAAAGATCTCTAACTGTGGCTTTGAGTTGATCGTCGCCTTATCACTTGCAAGGATATTGTTGTTAGACTGGTAAGCATTCGTTTTCTGTGCTTCTTTCTCTACAACAACTTTTCCATTGAAAACTCCAACAGAGTTGTCATCAAAAATTCCTTTGTAATCCTGATGACTTTCACAATTAGGCTCGATATGATGAACCAGCGTGTTGTGATCTACGTGCTGCTTGTCTTCAATGATGGTAACTCCTTTCATGGTTGAATCTATACGTTCTCCATTCTGGTAGAAGTTTAAATTATTCCTGGTCAGCTTCCCTCCAAAAGAAAATGTATGCACAGAAACGTGGCTTTCAGATTTTTGATTGATAAATGTATTATCAATTAAAGAAGCTGAAGCTTTATCATTCTGGATCTTATAATAATCTACGATCGCCCTTTTATCAGCAAAGATTTCAGTAACAGAGTTGGTAAGCACCGGGTGATCTGTAAGACTTTGGTGTCTTTCAATGATTTGCACATGCGAATTCTCATCCACGACAACCAGATTTCTAGGCTGTAACATTAGCGCAGACTCATTTCCAGTAGCAAAATTAATGATCTGTATAGGCTTATCTGCCTGCGTATTCTTGTGTATATGTATAAAAGCTCCTTCCCTCGCAAATGCCGTATTCAACGAATTCAGACTCGTTTTTGGAGCAACTTTATTGTAATAATTTTCAATGACCGCACTGTACTTATCCTTATTCAGGGCAGCAGACATTAAACATACATCGATCTTATCATGAGTGGTTTGCGATAAATGAGAGGAATAGATCCCATCGATAAAAACCAGGTCATAAGTATCTATATCATGTATAAGGTACTTCTTGATATCACGATACTCGATCGCGTCTTCTTTCTTCGGAAAAACACTATAATCATGTTTTAAAACCGAATTTAGTGAGGTATACTTCCAGTCTTCGTCTTTTCTACCAGGAAAACCAAGCGTTTCAAAATTTCTGATGGCTTCGTTTCTCAAAGTATCAAGATTGTCGTTCGGGTCCAGATTTTCCTCAAAGGCTAAAAATGACGAGACCAATTTATCTTTCAATTCCATTACATTCAAATTTCTAGTTCAACAATTCAATTTCTCAATTCGAGTATTAAACTGTTTCCTGCTTTACCCAATCGTATCCTCTTTCTTCCAGTTCGTAAGCAAGTTCTTTTCCACCAGACTTAACGATCTTTCCGTCTACCAATACATGTACGTAATCTGGCACGATATAATCAAGCAATCTCTGGTAGTGCGTAATTAGCAATACCGCATTATCCTTCGAGCGAAGTTTGTTCACTCCATTTGCAACGATCTTTAATGCATCGATATCAAGTCCACTATCTGTTTCATCAAGAATAGATAATTTTGGTTCAAGCATCGCCATTTGGAAGATCTCGTTACGTTTCTTCTCTCCTCCTGAGAAACCTTGGTTCAATGATCTGGAAAGGAATTTTCTATCGATTTCCAGCATTTCAGATTTCTCACGAATCATTTTCAGCATATCATTCGCAGGCATATCCGGTTGTCCTTTTGCCTTTCTATGAGAGTTGATTGCTGTTTTAATAAAATTGGTTACAGAAACACCAGGAATTTCCACAGGGTATTGGAATGATAAGAACACTCCTTTGTGAGCTCTTTCCTCAGGATCAAGTTCGTTCAGGTCTTCCCCTTCGAACATCATTTCACCTTCAGTCATTTCATACTCTTCTCTTCCTGCGATTACTGAAGAAAGGGTACTTTTCCCGGAACCATTTGGCCCCATGATCGCATGAACCTCTCCTGGTTTGATTTCCAGGTTAATTCCTTTCAGGATCTCTTTATCTTCAATACTGGCGTGTAAATTCTTTACTTTAAGCATGTCTGTTATTTCTGAATCTGCTTATGCAGATTGTTTGATATTCTATTTTTATTTATTCTATTGAATCTGAAATACTGGCTCCTGAAATTTCCAGGATCTCCTTAATTTCGATGATCTCATCCCAGCCTTCCAGTCTTGGATTTGCCAGAATTTTGGCTTTAACACGAACCGGGATCATTTCAAAATCATCAGATTTCAGATCGCTTACTTTGTCTGAAAGTAGCATTGCAACGGAATCCTGTTTAACACCGTACACGAAATTCTCTCCTCGTAGTACAGCAGCATCAGCTACATAAACATAGTCTCCCTGAAGCACTTCCAGACTATCCTGAACTTTAGCAGTAACAGGTTCGGTATTCAGTTCCTTTTGCTCATCATCCTGACAGGATACGAACAAAATAGCCACGATCATTATTTCAAAAAACCTTCTCATCGATCAAGTTGTCTTCAGAATCAATTATCCTACTGAACCTTCCAGCGAGATCTCTAATAATTTCTGAGCTTCTACTGCAAATTCCATAGGAAGTTTGTTCAATACTTCTTTACTGAAACCATTTACGATCAATGCGATCGCTTTTTCAGTATCGATACCACGCTGGTTACAGTAAAATATTTGGTCTTCACCGATCTTACTGGTTGTAGCCTCATGCTCTACCTGTGCAGATTTATTTTTAACTTCGATATAAGGAAACGTATGAGCTCCACACTCATTCCCCATCAAAAGGGAATCACATTGTGAGAAGTTACGGGCATTTTCAGCTCTACCATTGATTTGTACCAGACCACGATAAGAGTTCTGAGATTTTCCTGCGGAAATACCTTTTGAGATGATCGTACTCTTAGTATTCTTACCTAAGTGAATCATCTTAGTTCCGGTATCCGCCTGCTGAAAGTTGTTCGTCACTGCGATTGAGTAAAATTCCCCTACCGAGTTATCACCTTTCAGAATACAGCTTGGATATTTCCAGGTAACTGCAGATCCTGTCTCTACCTGAGTCCAGGAAATTTTCGCTCCTTTTTCACAAAGTCCACGTTTAGTTACAAAATTGAAAACTCCACCTTTTCCTTCTTTATTTCCAGGGAACCAGTTTTGTACCGTGCTGTATTTGATCTCCGCATCATCCAAAGCAATAAGCTCCACGACTGCTGCATGCAGCTGGTTCTCATCACGGGATGGTGCGGTACAACCTTCCAGATAACTTACATAACTGCTCTCATCTGCAACAACCAGTGTTCTCTCAAACTGCCCGGTTCCTGCCTGGTTAATTCTAAAGTATGTAGAAAGTTCCATTGGGCATCGAACGCCTTTTGGAATATAACAGAAAGAACCATCACTAAAAACTGCCGAGTTAAGGGCAGCGTAAAAATTATCCTTCTGCGGAACCACGGTTCCAAGATACTTTTTAACCAGTTCCGGGTGTTCCTTGATCGCTTCAGAAATAGAACAGAAAATAATGCCTTTTTCAGCAAGCGTCTTTTTAAAAGTGGTGGTTACAGAAACTGAATCCATTACCACATCTACTGCAACACCGGCTAATTTCTTTTGCTCGTCAAGTGAAATACCCAGTCTTTTAAAAGTATCCAGTAATTCCGGATCCACATCATCGATACTATCGTACTTCGGTTTCTTATTTGGAGCAGAGTAATAAGAGATCGCCTGGAAATCTGGTTTTGGATAATTTACATTAGCCCAATCCGGCTCTTCCATTTTCTCCCATTCCCGGTAAGCTTCCAAACGCCATTGCGTCATCCACTCCGGCTCTTCCTTTTTCTTGGATATTGCTCTTACGATATCTTCGTTCAAGCCCACAGGAAAAGTATCAGATTCTATATCTGTATAAAATCCATATTCGTATTCCTTGGTTTCGAGCTCTTTCTTTAAATCGTCTTCAGTATATGCCATTATTCGTAATTCTAATTAAATTAAAGATCGGTAGTGACCGATACATAATTTTTACAGTGAAAAACTTTCACCGCATCCACAGGTTCTTTGTGCGTTCGGGTTATTAAAAACAAATCCCTTTCCATTTAATCCTCCGGAATATTCTAAAATAGTTCCAGCCAGATAAAGCACACTGCGTTTGTCAACAACGATCTTTACATCGTTGTCTTCGAAGACCTTATCGCCTTCAGCCTGGTTATTATCGAACGTAAGTTCATAAGATAAACCAGAGCATCCTCCGCTCTTCACTCCTACCCGAACATAGTCTGCCGTAGCATTAAAACCCTCTTCGGTCATGAGGACGGAAATTTTCTTTTTAGCCTCTTCGCTAACTTTAATCATAAGCTATAAAGATTAATTCTAAATTGAGTGCAAATATACTATAAAACAAGCGGTTTACCATAGACTAGGAATATGTTTTAAGAATTGAATCATAGAAGTCTTCGATCGAAATTCCAGTAGTCACCAGGGCAATATTTCTGCGGCTTCAGAAGCTTTTCATGCTTTCTTCTGAATTGCATTTTATTCTTGTATTTTTGCAGTCTAAATTTTCATCGCATGTTTGATAATAGTCAGGAAAGTAAGACGAACCTTTCAGAATTAGGTGAATTCGGTTTGATCGAACACCTAACAAAGCATTTTAGCCCAAAACTTGATTCTACGATCAAAGCTATTGGAGATGATGCTGCTGTTCTGAAATTTGATGATGAAGAAACCGTAATAAGTACAGATCTTTTGATCGAAGGTGTTCATTTCGATCTTGCTTACATGCCTTTGAAGCACTTAGGCTACAAAGCACTTATGGTCAATCTTTCAGACATCTACGCAATGAACGCCACCGCGAGCCAGGTTACAGTTTCTATCGCTGTATCGAACAGGTTTCCGGTAGAAGCGCTAGAAGAGTTCTACGCTGGGGTACAATTAGCCTCTAAAGTCTACAATGTTGATGTTATTGGTGGGGACACCACTTCTTCTACTTCTGGTTTTATGATTAGCGTAACGGCAATTGGTCATGCTAAAAAGGAGAATATTACTTACAGGGATGGAGCTAAACCTAATGATCTTCTCGTGGTTACCGGTGATCTTGGAGCAGCCTATATGGGTCTTCAGGTACTGGAGCGTGAGAAAGAAGTTTTTAAAGCGAATCCAAACTCCCAGCCAGATCTTGAGCAGTATACCTATCTTATTGAAAGACAATTAAAACCTGAAGCCCGAAGGGATATCGCTAAACTTTTAAGCGATCTTGGTGTTAAACCAAGCTCCATGATCGATATCAGCGATGGTTTATCTTCTGAGATCATTCATATTTGCAAAAGCTCAAAAGTAGGAGCCAATCTTTATGAAGAGAAAATTCCGCTGGATCCTGCTGTGATTTCAGTTTGTGAGGAATTCAATATCGATAGCACTACGATCGCATTAAGTGGTGGCGAAGATTATGAATTGTTGTTTACGATCGCCCATTCCGATTATGATAAAATCAAAGGAAATCCGCACTTAACCGTTATTGGTCATATGACCGAGGAAAATGAAGGAATGCATTTGATCACCAGGGCGAATCAAAAATTACCTTTGATTGCCAGAGGATGGAATTCCATGGATAAGGAAGAGGATTAATTTTCTAAAAACCAATTTGGCCAGACATTTAGCATCTAATTCGATTGGGGATTGGCTATAAACTGGACAATTCAACAGAATATTTTCTCCTTGATCCAGCCTGGAATATGTATTCAGTAAGATAACAAATTCAAATTAGAAGGATCAAGGTTTAGAATTGAATGCGTTAAGAAGCTTCAGCGTAAAATGCCTGCTGTCTTTTCTGATGGATTTTTGCGAGGTAGGCATTGGTTTCTTTAAATTTTGGAGTAAGTCTTGCGAGTAATCCGTCAGCAGTATCGGTCATTTCCATGCCGCATCTGCAGCACTGGTATTCATGAACATGATTCGTGATGTTTTTAGAAACTTTTAATTTATGACCAAACAAGTTGCATTGAACCTTCGTCACAGAGAACGAGCTAAAGTGTTTATTATTCATAGGTGTATAAATTTCTGATTTCTAAGACTCTAAAGTATAAAAAAAAGTTAATGTTTCGGTGAAAAGGTTAAATTAACCGATCAAAAGCATGTTTTTGTATAATTTTTTTGACATTTCCATCCAGGAATTATGACCTTTTTCAAGAATGATCAAATCTGAATTCGTTGTCCTTGCCAGCTTCTGAATATCAGATATTTCGATTAGCGTATCATCTTTACCCGCAACGATCGTTTTACCTCCTTTAAATTTTTTCAAAGTCGCTGTATGATCTTTTCGATCTCGCATAGCTTTCAGTGTTTGCTGTATATTTTCAATATTCAGACTGAAAGCAGCTTGTTTTAAGCGATCAATTTCAGCCTTAAAAACTTCCCGACTTTCCGCGGAAAATAAATTGGAAATTGCCATACTTATAAAAGCATCCTTGTTAGTCTCCACAATATCTATAGATCTGTCCCGAATCTTTTTTCGTTCTACAGTATCTTCAGCAGGTGTAGAATTAATCAACATGATATCCTTCAACATCATAGGAAAATTATCGAGGAATTCCAAACCAACATATCCACCCATACTATGACCTGCCAGGCTAATTTGCTGTATTCCAACATCATTAAGAACAGCAGCTACAATATTTGCCATTTCCTGCATGCTATGCGAACCTGAAAAATTCTTCGATCTTCCATGACCGGGTAAGTCTATGCAAATTATTTGCCGTTCTTTTCCCAGGCCTTCTTTAAAGTCATCCCAGATCGTCATATCTTCTAAGAAACCATGCAGCAAGACCAAAGGAATTTTCGTGCGGCCACTTCCCGAGATTCTATAAAAGATCTCATTGTTTTTGTATTGTAATTTCATCATAGTGTAAAATTAAAATACCGTGAATCCCAGGATTTGCAGTCTGGTATTCACGGTATTTCTTGACTTTAATTTCTAAATCCTTTTAAGAATTCATAAGGTCTTCGATCTCTTCAAACTCGATCGGGATATTCCCCATTAGATTGAAAGGTTCTCCTTTTTCCTGAATGACCACATCATCTTCCAGACGAATTCCGAAGCCTTCATCTGGAAGGTAGATTCCCGGTTCTACGGTGAATACCTGGTTTGCTTTCATAGGTTCTGTCAGAATTCCGTAGTCATGAGTATCCAGACCTATATGATGCGAAGTACCGTGCATAAAGTATTTCTTGTATGCCGGCCAGTCTGGATCTTCATTCTGAACATCTGCTTTATCAAGAAGTCCCAACGCAAGTAATTCAGAAGTCATCATCTTACCAACCTCAACATGATATTCTTTCCACATGGTTCCAGGAACCAACATTTTTGTCGCTTCCTTTTTCACCTTATTTACAGCATTGTAAACCTCTTTCTGACGATCTGAATATCGACCTGAAACCGGAATGGTTCTACTTAAATCACTGGAATAATTTGCATATTCTGCACCCGTATCAAGAAGGATCAGGTCACCTGCTTTACATTGCTGGTTATTCTCTACATAATGCAACACGTTGGCATTGTTACCGCTGGCGATGATTGGCGTGTATGCAAATCCTTTCGATCTGTTCCGAATCATTTCATGATAATATTCGGCTTCGATTTCGTATTCCCAAACTCCCGGCTTTACAAAACCTAAAGTTCTACGGAAAGCCTTTTCAGTAATATTACATGCCTTCTGCATTAGATCAAGCTCTATAGGATCCTTTACAGACCTTAGTCTTTGCAGGATCGGGTTGGCTTTTGCCACCTGGTGAGCAGGATATTTATCCTTGCACCATTTGATAAAACGATCATCCCTGGTTTGGGTATCATGATTGGCACGATAGTGCTCATTTGTATTTAAGTATACCGTATCGCACTGGGTCATTACTTCAAAAAATACTTTTTCAAAGTCTTTCATCCAGTAAACTGTACGAATACCGCTTACATCAAACGCATCTTCTTTAGTAAGTTTAGCTCCTTCCCAAACCGCAATATGTTCATTGGTTTCAGTTAGAAAAAGGATTTCTCTGTGCTTCTCTTCCGGAGCATCTGGAAACAACACCAGAATACTTTCGTCCTGGTCTACTCCACTCAGGTAAAATATATCTCTGTTCTGCTGGAAAGGCATCGTGCTATCTGCCCCAATTGGATAAATATCATTTGAATTAAAAACAGTCAGACTTTTAGACTTCATCTTGTCCATAAAGTTCTTACGGTTCTTTATAAAGAGTTTTGAATCTATTCGATCATATTTCATAAACAGTATTTTTCAATTTCTTCAAAATTAAGGGATTTGACTCCAAAAGCCATTAAAGGCGTTTAAAATTTTAGGTATGCGCGGGTTTTGCTATTTTTAAGCACTACAATATAAATTATGAAAAGAACTTACCATTTTCTTGGTGCTTTTTTGATAGGGATCTCTCCTATTATTGCACAACAAACTACTACTAGCGGAGTAGCTTTACAGGAAGGCTTCGAACAAAAACAGGAACTAAACCAGCGATCTATCGTAAAGAACATTCCGCTCCAGAATATTGGACCTAGCGTAATGAGTGGCCGTATCACAGATTTTGCGGTAAATCCTGAAAATCCAACCGAGTTCTATGCAGCTTATGCAACCGGCGGTCTTTGGTATACTAATAATAACGGGATCTCGTTTACGCCGGTAATGGACAACAGTCCGTCGCAGAATATTGGAGATATCGCTGTAGACTGGAATTCTGGCACGATCTGGGTTGGAACCGGTGAGGTGAATGCTTCCCGTTCTTCCTATGCCGGTATAGGCTTATTGAAGTCGGCAGACCAGGGAGAAACCTGGGAATTCATGGGACTTCCCGATTCGCATCATATCAGCCGAATCCTGATCAATCCTGAAAATCCTGATGAAGTGGTAGTGGGCGTAACTGGTCACCTCTACTCCTCCAACAATGAACGCGGGATCTACAAAACTACCGATGGTGGAAAATCCTGGAACAAAAATCTCTTTATTAATGAGCAAACCGGGATCATCGATGTTGCGGTGAATCCTGAAAACTACAACGAAATGTATGCGGCTGCCTGGGACAAGGATCGTAAAGCATGGGATTTTAGAGAAAGTGGTAAAAATAGTGGAATTTATAAAAGTACCGATGCCGGAGATAGCTGGACAAAGATCTCTACGGAAGCATCTGGTTTTCCAACGGGCGACGGAGTAGGAAGAATTGGTCTTTCTGTCTACGATTCCAATACGATCTACGCCATAGTAGATAATCAGGATCGAAGAGAATCAAAAAACAAAAAATCTGCAGATAAAAGCGGACTTGAAAAAGATGATTTCAGAAATATGAAAAAATCTGCTTTTCTGAAACTTGATGATAAAGAACTGGAAGCTTACCTAAGATCGAATGATTTTCAGAAGAAATATTCCGCAGAGAAAGTAAAGGAAATGATCCGGAAAGACGAGGCCAAACCTCAGGATCTCGCCACGTACCTGGAAGATGCCAATACTCAGCTTTTTGATACGCCGGTAATTGGAGCCCAGGTCTATAAAAGTTCAGATGCCGGGAAAACATGGAAAATCACCCACGAAGATTATCTGGATGACCTTTACTATAGTTATGGTTATTATTTTGGGATGGTGCATGTGGATCCACAGGATGAAAATGCGATCTATATATATGGAGTGCCAATTTTAAAATCCAAAGATGGCGGGAAAACCTTTACTTCCATCGATGCTCAAAATGTACATGCAGATCATCATGCTTTATGGATCAATCCGGAAAAAAGCGGACATCTAATTGACGGGAATGACGGTGGAATTAATATTTCCTATGATGATGGGGAAAACTGGGTGAAGAACAATTCACCTTCAGTTGGGCAATTTTACACGGTTAATGTAGACAATGAAAAACCGTATAACGTATATGGCGGACTTCAGGATAACGGCGTATGGGTTGGACCACACACGAATACTGAAGGCAATGGCTGGGCCGCTTCCGGAGACTACAACTACAAAAGTATCATGGGCGGTGATGGAATGCAGGTGGAGATCGATTCCAGAAATTCTGATATTGTATATACCGGGTTTCAGTTTGGAAATTATTTCAGAATAAACCGGGAAACCGGTGAGCGTCTTTATATACATCCTAAACACGAGCTGGGCGAAAGTCCTTATCGTTACAACTGGCAAACGCCCATTCTTCTATCTTCTCATAACCAGGACATTTTATATATGGGTGGAAATAAACTGATGCGTAGTATGGATCAAGGGGAAAACTGGACCAGTATTTCAAAAGATCTTACCGGTGGTGGCAAAGATGGAAATGTGCCTTTTGGTACGCTGGCTACAATTTCTGAATCTCCATTTCAATTCGGAAAACTTTATACTGGAAGTGATGATGGTTATATCTACGGAAGTGACAATGCTGGTGCAGACTGGAAATTACTAAGTGCAAATCTTCCACAGAACCTCTGGGTTTCGCGTGTGATCGCTTCTGAACATTCTAAAGATCGTGTTTATGCCAGTTTAAATGGATACAGATCTGATGATTTTGAGCCTTATGTATATGTTTCTGAAGATTCAGGAAAGAACTGGAAAGACATCAGCGCAAACTTACCAATCTCTCCTGTAAATGTGATTCGGGAAGACCCGTCCAATGAGAATGTGCTTTATTTAGGATCAGATAACGGACTGTATGTAAGCCTGGATCGCGGAAATAGCTGGCAGGCTTTTAGCACCAATTTTCCTAATGTAGCCGTTCACGATCTTCGAGTTCAGGAAGAAGAAAAGGATCTGGTTGTGGGAACTCATGGTCGCTCGCTTTATATCGCAGATATTTCTGCAATTGCAGCGATGAATATGGACGATATCAAAAGTGCACTAACGATTTCTTCGGAAAAGGAGATAAGGTTCAGTAATAGATGGGGAAATTCCTATAGCAAATGGATGGATCCTTATACTCCTGAACTTGGATTCACTTATTATACTTCGAAGAAAGGAAGTGGGAAATTGAAGATACAGACAGAAGATGGAACTACCCTGCAAACGATGAATATCGAAGCAGACAAAGGCTTTAATACTGGATCTTATGATCTTAGTATTACAGAAGATTCAGCTAAAAAACTGGAGAAGCAGAACGAAAAAATCAGTATTTCTAAAGCTGAAGACGAGAAATTCTATATACCGAAAGGCACTTATAAAATGATTTTGGAGCTGAATGGTTCAACTACAGAATCTACTTTTGAAGTAAAATAAAAACCTGGCTAATTGGGAGAATTTCGAAGCTTTGAAACTGAGCGATTATTATTGAGACCTATGTCTCTGGATGATGCTGCTTTTATTTTCCAGCTTTACAATTCTCCCAAATGGCTTCAGTATATTGGAGATCGCAATCTGCGTAATATTGAAGATTCCAAAACTTATATTAAGGACAGGATGCTGCCGCAATTATATAAACTGGGATTTTCTAATTATTGTGTGATTCGAAAAGTAGATAATGTAAAGATTGGCGCCTGTGGTTTATATGATCGGGAAGGCCTTCAGGAGATTGATCTGGGTTTCGCTTTTCTTCCAGAATATGAGGGAAAAGGCTATGCTTCTGAAGCTACTACCACGCTGGTTAAAGCAGCTAAAAATATCTTCAGCTTGAAAGCTTTGCAGGCAATCACCAGACTTGATAATACGGGTTCACAAAAGTTATTAGAGAAACTGGGTTTTGAGCACATAGAAAACATTAAAATTCCGAAGGATCCTGCAGAACTTATGCTTTACCAAATTCAGCTATAAACTATTCGTAGAGACCCAGCCTGTTTTT
>NZ_CAJWRQ010000011.1 GCF_913046405.1 uncultured Christiangramia sp. | reverse complement strand
CACTGAAGCACTGATCACTTTATTAATTATTCCACTGGCAGTTCAATGGTGGAGCGCCTGGTATCCTGGTGCAGAACCTGGAGGTGGTGGTTACGTAGCCCAGAGAATGCTGGCTGCGAAGAATGAAAATCATGCAATTGGTGCTACCTTCTTTTTCAACGTGCTTCATTACGCTTTAAGACCATGGCCATGGATTCTCGTGGCTCTCGCTTCTCTGATCGTTTATCCTGATCTAGATAGCATTCAGTTAGCCTTTCCTAATGTAAGTGAAGATAAGCTTGGACAGGATCTGGCATATTCTGCAATGCTAACTAAATTACCAGCCGGGCTATTGGGAGTGGTTATTGCTTCTTTAGTTGCTGCATACATGTCTACTATCTCAACACATCTAAATTGGGGATCTTCCTATATTGTGAATGACTTTTACTCAAGATATATCAAAAAAACTGCTTCAGAAAACGAACTTGTAAACGTTGGAAGAATAAGTACCGTAGTACTCATGCTTATTAGTGCAGTTCTGGCTCTGGTATTGCAGAATGCACTTCAACTATTCAATATCATACTGATGTTTGGCGCAGGAACCGGTCTTATTTTCTTACTCCGCTGGTTCTGGTGGCGAATTAATGCCTGGAGTGAAATTACAGCCATGTTGGTTTCAGGAGTTATTTCGGTAGTTTTTAATTTTACCGGTGTTGGGATTTATATGTTTGGAGGTTTAGATAATGCCACAAACACTAAAATAGCAGGTTTACTTCCTGGCTGGGCAACATATCCTATTGTGGTTGGCATCACTACCTTATCCTGGTTATTGGTTACCTTCCTTACAAGACCTGAGAAAAAAGAAGTACTCATCAACTTTTACAAACGCACACAACCCGGCGGACCGGGATGGAAAGCAATCGGTATGGATGGTTTTGTAGATAGCAAGAATAATTCCTGGAATGTTCCTTCCGGAATATTAGCTACTATACTTGGTTGCTTTGCAGTATACAGCGCACTTTTCAGCACCGGGTACTGGATCTACGGTGAATATTTCAAAGCAAGTATTACTACGGGTATTGTTCTAATTCTGGCATTTGTTTTAAGAAGGCTTTGGTTCAAGATCCGGACTCAGGTACTATAAAAAAGGCTCCAATGGAGCCCTTTATAATTTTTATGTTTTATCAAATTAAAAGTAACATCCACCTTTTCTTCTTCCAGGATTAGCTGAACTATCGAAGATTTTAAAACCAATACTTAGCATGATCTGGTTTAATCTCGTATCATTAAAAGTGGCTCGATTAATTCCATAATCGGCATTTACTATATCAATTCCCTGGTTCTCTTCTGAAGATAAAGAACGATCGTAGCGCAGGTCCAGTTCAAACCTTCCAAAAGACCCCTTGATTCCTATCTGTCCACTAAGCGGAGTATTTTGCGCAACTATTTCCAGGTCTGGTGGTTCAGTTCCTTCGAGTGAAGCATCTAAAATATTCTGATAAGCTGGGCCTGCATAAATATCAATTGGTCCCCAAACATTATATCCTATTAATAATGGTACATTAATTTTATCAACTGCGTAGATTGAAGGTGCTGTTGGAAAAGGAAATTCCGTTTCCATTGTGCTGTAAATAAATTCTGGTCTAAGTAGGAATTTTCCGAATCTTACTTCGAAAAAGGCACCGGCATGAAAAGTTATCTCAGATTCCGCTTCCACTACACCGTCAAAATATAATCCATTGGAACTTATTCCGGTAATAGTACCACCTGAGGAGTAACTAGGTCCTCCCTTTATTCCGAAGCTAAAATCCTGGGCAGTTAGACTCGTAGCGAACAATAGCGCTGTAATTATAAAAAATAAAGATTTATTCATGATGCTTTAATTCGAGGTCAATCGGGGTTAAATATATCAATTAAATAGACTAATCAAATAATCCGCTTTAAGTTTTTAACGCATAAACAAGTGTTTCAGTATTACTGAAAATGAAAAAGCACCAACAAGTGGTGCTTTCAATCTAATTTTGAATATATTAATTTGTCTCTTTCTCGCCTTCCCATTCAGAGAAACCGCCAGCAAGATTATAAGTTTCTGCGAAGCCCATTTGATCTAGTAAGGTACAGGCCTGAGAACTTCTTTTTCCGGAACGACAATATATATAGTAATGTTTGTCACGATCAAGTTTGTCTACTTCATCAACAAATTCCTGACCCTTATAGATATCTATATTTTTAGAATTCGGAATATATCCCTCATCAACTTCTTCCTCTGTTCTCACATCCAGGAGTACTGCCTTATCGTCGCTTTTGGCCTTCTTTTGCCACTCATACTGTGATAATTCTTTCATGTTAATCAAGTTTTTGGTTGCCGTAAAGATAGGATTGCTGAAAAAACCGTAAAGTCTTCAATTCTACTTTTAACAATATTTTATTATCAGTCAAGACTAAACTCATTAAATTTGTATGTACAAATGTTGTAACAACAAATGAAAATAGAGGATCTTTTAAAAACTTCCGGTAAGATTTCTGAAACCAAAAGATTGGTTCTTAATCTTATTGTAACTGCAAATTTTTTAAGCGAAGAAATGCAGGAAGTTTTAAAACCATACGGCATCAGTTCTCAGCAGTTCAACGTCCTAAGAATTTTAAGAGGTCAAAAAGGTAAACCTGCGAACTTAGGCACCATTCAGGAAAGAATGGTGAGTAAGATGAGTAACACCACAAGACTGGTTGACAAACTGATCGAAAAAGGATTCTGCCAGAGAATCACCTGTCCTTCCAATAGAAGAAAAGTTGAAATTACTATTACCGAAGCTGGACAGGAACTTTTAAAAGAGATTGATCCATTGGTAGAATCAATGGAGAATAGATTTTCAGAAAAATTAACAACAAAAGAATTAACAGATTTAAATAATAAATTAAATGAGCTTAGAAACACAAACTAAAACTAGATTTAACGAAGACCTGAATTGGAGATATGCTACAAAGAAATTTGATAGCGAGAAAAAGATCAATCGCGAAGACCTTGATCAATTACTGGAAAGCGTTCAGCTTACCGCTTCCTCTTATGGGTTACAGCCTTATGAGGTGATCGTGGTTGAAAATCCTGAAATAAGGGAGAAACTTAAAGCTGAAGCCTGGAATCAAACCCAGATCACTGAAGCATCTCATCTTGTAATTTTTGCGAATCTTACTAAGGTGACTGAAAATTATGTTAATACTTATTTAAACAATATTGCGGCAACACGCGACATGTCTCGGGAAGATCTGAAAGGAATGGAGGACATGATCAAGAATACAACACTTCAATTGCCTCAGGAAAAACAGAACTTATGGGCTGCGAAACAAGCTTACATAGCATTAGGTAACTTATTAGCTGCAGCTGCTCATATGAAGATAGACGCCTGTCCAATGGAAGGTTTCAATGCTGGCAAGTTTGATGAAATTCTTCAGCTTGAAAATAAAGATCTAACTACCGCAGTAATCGCTCCTATTGGATATCGTAGCGCTGAAGATCAGTATCAGCACCTTGCAAAGGTTAGAAAATCAACTTCAGATTTAATTCATTTTATATAATATAATAACTCACATCATGAAAAGTAAATTAATTAATTCCGCAGTAATTATGCTGGTAGTTTTGACTACCGTAGCATTTACCAATTCGAAAAAAGAAGTAAATACCTCTGAAAGTACTATTAAATGGACCGGAGAAAAAGTGACCGGATCTCATGAAGGAACTATCCAGCTGGAAAGCGGATACCTATTGATGGAAGATGATAAGATCACTGGCGGAGAGTTTGTAATGGATATGAGTACTATTACAGTGACCGACCTTTCTGGTGACAGTAAAGAAAAACTTGAAGGTCATTTAAAGTCTGATGACTTCTTTGGAACGAGTGATCACCCTAAAGCAAAGCTTGTAATTACCAGTGCAGCTTCTAAAGGCAATGGGAAATACGGAATCGTTGGAGACCTTACTATAAAGGAACAAACACACCCCTTAACGTTTGATCTTACCATGAACGGTGATACGGCCACTACACAGGTAACTATTGATAGAACTAAATATGATGTTCGTTACGGGTCGGGTAGTTTCTTTGACAATCTGGGAGACAAGACGATCTACGACAATTTTGATCTTGACATCACTTTGAAATTCTAAATTGACTCCCTAGGTAAATCTTGGGATTCTTTTTAAAATTTAGTTTGATAAGAAATAATTGATTTCTATCTTTGAAGCTATGTTTATAACGAATACACATAACTGGTGGTGGAGCAACTTACGCAATAAATCGTGAGCTGATACGCCATTTCATATATAGATATATAAGGCTTGTCTCACGACAAGCCTTTTTTTATTCAAAAAAATTAAGATTCAATGTTCGAATTAAAGACAACTTCAAAAAAGATCCTTGCAGATACAATTACTCCGGTAAGTATCTATTTGAAGCTTCGCGACCGTTATCCAAATAGTCTTTTGCTGGAAAGTAGTGATTATCATGCAAGTGATAATAGCTTTTCATATATCTGCTGCAATCCTATAGCCTCATTTAAAGTAGAAAATGATGTTATTACTGAAAGTCTACCAGACGGTACGGTTCAAACAACTAAGATCGATAGAACTGCTTCAGTCCCTGCTGCGATACAGAAGTTCTCAAAGCGCTTTAAAGCTGATGCTTCAGATTTTAAGTTTATCAATAATGGCATATTTGGTTATATAGGCTACGATGCCGTTCGGTATTTTGAAAATGTAGAGATCAAACGTAAAGAAAAGGATTTAAAAATCCCGGATGTTTATTATGCAGTATATCAAAACATTATCGCGATCAACCACTTCAAGAACGAGGCTTATATCTTCGACCATAGTTATGAATCTGAATCCAAACTAGAGGAAATTGAACAACTATTGAAGGTTAAGAATTTTGCTTCCTATAATTTTTCCAGAATCAAGCAGCCATACTCGAACCTGAATGATGATCAATATCGTGATGTTGTAGAGGCGGCCAAGGAACACTGCCAGCGTGGTGATGTTTTCCAACTGGTGCTTTCAAGACGTTTCTCTCAGAAATTTAAGGGAGATGAATTTAATGTTTATCGGGCGCTAAGGAATGTAAACCCTTCCCCCTATCTCTTTTATTTTGACTACGGAAATTTTAAAATCTTCGGAAGTTCACCTGAAGCACAGTTAATAGTAAACGAGGGTCGAGCTGAAATTCATCCAATTGCCGGAACTTTCAAGCGTACCGGAAATGATGAAAAAGATGCAGAGCTCGCCAAGGAACTCGCTGCAGATCGCAAGGAAAATTCGGAACATGTGATGCTTGTTGATCTGGCCCGTAATGATCTAAGCCGAAATGGAAGTGATGTTGTGGTTGAAAATTACCGCGAAATTCAATTCTTTTCTCATGTTATTCATCTAGTTAGCAAAGTCACCGGAAAGATTGCCGCCAATGTGCCAACACCACAGATCGTTGCAGACACTTTTCCTGCTGGAACATTAAGCGGTGCTCCAAAACCAATGGCATTACGACTTATTGAAAAATTCGAAAATGTGAATCGTTCAGCTTATGGAGGCGCGATTGGTTTTATGGATTTTGAAGGCAATTTTAATCATGCGATCATCATTAGATCTTTTGTAAGTAAAAATCACGAATTGCATTACCAGGCAGGTGCTGGAGTCGTATCAGAATCCAAGCCTGAGAATGAGTTACAGGAAGTATATAATAAACTGGGAGCACTTACCAAAGCTCTGGAAATAGCTGAAGAAATTTAGAATGGAAAAGATGAAAAAGATCCTTGTAATAGACAATTACGATTCTTTCGTATATAATCTTGTTCATTATCTTGAAGAACTGAATTGTGAGGTGACCGTAAAGAGAAATGACCAGCTTGATCTGGAAGATGTGGCTGATTATGATAAAATATTGCTTTCCCCGGGTCCGGGTATTCCAAATGAGGCAGGACTTTTAAAGCAAATCATCTTAGAATATGGCGCTACCAAAAGTATTTTGGGGGTTTGTCTCGGCATGCAGGCGATAGGTGAAGTTTATGGAGGCAAATTATTGAACCTAAAAGAGGTTTATCATGGCGTCGCTACCAATATTGAGGTTTTCGTCGAAGATGAATATTTATACTCAGGACTGGAAAAAGAACTGGAAGTTGGACGATACCACAGTTGGGTAGTTGCCAAAGAACTTCCTCCACAGCTACAGGCTACCAGTTATGATATAAAAGGTGAGGTCATGTCGTTGAGACATAAAGAATATGATGTTCGGGGAGTTCAGTTTCACCCGGAATCTGTGTTGACACCAGATGGTAAAAAGATGATAAAAAACTGGGTAGAACATGAATCTTCAACAGAAACACTTCAGAATAAGGAAAACGAGAAAACAACTTCATGAAAGATCTCTTAAACAGGCTTATTAGTCACGAAACTATAACAACCAGCGAGGCAAAACAGGCTATTTTTAATATTTCTGAAGGGAGATATTCAGAAACACAGATCGCAGCATTTCTTACGGTTTATATGATGAGAAGTATTACCATCCAGGAACTGGAAGGTTTTAGAGATGCATTGCTCGAACTATGTGTAAAGGTAGATCTCAAGGATTATAACACCGTGGATCTCTGTGGAACCGGCGGTGATGGAAAAGATACTTTCAATATCTCGACAACCGCCTCATTTGTAACCGCAGGCGCCGGAATTAAGGTGTCCAAGCATGGTAATTATGGTGTATCTTCAATAAGTGGAAGTTCCAATGTCCTGGAATATCTTGGGATAAAGTTTAGCAGTGACCAGGGTTTTCTTCAGAAAACTCTGGAAGAAGCCAATATCTGCATTCTCCATGCACCACTTTTTCACCCCGCGATGAAAAACGTTGCACCGGTTAGAAAAAGTCTAGCTGTAAAAACATTCTTTAATATGCTTGGTCCTATGGTAAATCCTGCATTTCCCAAGAATCAACTCGTAGGCGTTTTCAGTTTGGAGCTGGCACGTATGTATGCGTATCTTTATCAAAATACCGATAAGAATTATACGATACTTCATGCTCTCGATGGTTACGATGAAATTTCGTTAACCTGTGAGACCAAAAGCATTCGGAACGATTCTGAAAGTATGTTGAAACCAGAGGATTTTGGAGTTTCAGAATTGCAACAATCACAAATTGCCGGAGGTGGATCGATTGAATCTTCCGCAGAAATCTTAACCGGTATTCTGAAAGGCAATGGAACACAGGCACAGGAAAATGTCGTATGCGCAAATGCCGGTATGGCCATCGCAACTGTCGAAAATCTAAGTGCCCAGGATGGTTTCGCCCGCGCTAAGGAATCTATCGCATCTGGTAATGCATTTAAATGTTTCAAGAAATTACAGGACCTAAGTAAATAATTAGCTGAGATTATGAATATTCTAGATAAAATTGTTGCTGATAAACGTCGGGAAGTAAACCTGAAAAAATCGATTTTCCCGGTAGAACAGCTCGAAAATTCGATCTTATTTCAAAGAAATCCGGTTTCACTGGCAGACAAACTAAGAAATTCAAGCAGCGGTATCATCGCGGAACATAAAAGAAGATCACCGTCTAAGCAGGTCATTAACCACGATCTTAATGTACAGGATGTGGCGAGTGGTTATCGGGATGCCGGAGTCTGCGGTATGTCTGTCCTTACCGATGGTAAATATTTTGGAGGTTCTCTGGAAGATCTTTTATACTCCAGGGCTGTAGTAGAAATGCCGGTCTTGCGTAAGGATTTTATGGTAGATGACTACCAGATTCTTGAAGCCAAAGCTTTTGGAGCAGATGTAGTTTTGCTGATTGCGGCGGTATTACCGACTGAAGAATTGAAGCGTCTGGCGACTTTTGCGAGAAATCTTGGGATGGATGTTTTACTGGAAGTACACGATCTTGAGGAACTTGAGAATTCAATTGAAGCGAATGTGGACATGATCGGGGTAAATAATAGGAATCTCAAAACATTTGAAGTTAGTATCCAAAACTCCAAAGATCTATCCAGGCATATACCAGACGAATTCGTGAAAGTATCAGAAAGTGGAATTAGCGACCCAAAAGTAATTGCAGAACTTAAAGATTATGGATATCAGGGTTTTCTGGTTGGAGAAAATTTTATGAGGACAGAAGATCCCGGGAGGGCAGCGAAGGATTTTATAAACGAAATTAACAGGAAGTCATAAGTCACATTATGCAGGAACAAAACTTAACAACACCGGCCTCAGGACAAAGTTCTGGATTGAGTCTAAAAGTTTGCGGGATGCAACAACCTGGAAACATGTTGCAGGTAGCAGATCTAAAACCTACTTATATGGGTTTTATATTTTACGAAAAATCTCCCCGCTATTTTGAAGGAAAACTTCCTGAACTCCCTGCTGATATCAAAAAAACAGGAGTTTTCGTTAATGAATCTGTTTCCAGGATTCTGGAGGTTGCAAACCAGCATAAGCTTGATGCAATTCAACTGCATGGGGAGGAGTCGGCAGAATTCTGTCAAAAGCTAAAGAATAATTTTCAGCAACATGGCAACACTCCAGAGTTGATAAAAGTTTTCAGTGTTGGCGACCACTTCGATTTTCAAAAGATACAGGCATTCGAGGGTATCGCAGACTATTTCCTATTTGATACTAAAGGAGTTCTACGAGGAGGTAATGGTAAGGAATTCGACTGGCAGATTTTAAAAGAATATCCTTCTAATACACCATTTTTCCTTAGTGGTGGCATTGGGCCCGAACATGGGGAAGCCATCGCCGAGTTGAAGAATCATTTCTATAGAGAAGGCAAGCCAGATCTCCTTTATGCTGTAGATGTAAATAGTAAATTCGAATTGAAACCCGGATTAAAAAAATTGAAAGAATTAAAAGAGTTCAAACAAAAGATAAATTCATAAGATGAGCTATCAGGTAGATGCAAAAGGATATTACGGGGATTTTGGAGGAGCTTATATTCCTGAAATGCTATATCCTAACGTAGAAGAACTGCGTTCAAGGTATATCGAGATCATGCAGGAAGATTCATTCCAGGAAGAGTTTCATGAGCTATTGAGAGAATATGTAGGAAGACCTACCCCTTTATATTATGCAAAACGCTTTAGTGAGCATTATGGAACCAAGGTATATTTAAAGCGTGAGGATCTTTGCCATACTGGTGCACATAAGGTGAACAACACAGTCGGGCAGATCCTGATGGCGCAAAAACTTGGAAAAAGGAGGATCATTGCTGAAACCGGAGCTGGACAACATGGTGTTGCGACGGCAACAGTCTGCGCTTTGATGGGAATGGAATGCATTGTTTATATGGGCGAGGTGGATATTGAAAGGCAGTCTCCAAACGTTGCCAGAATGAAAATGCTGGGAGCTAAAGTAGTTCCTGCAAAATCCGGAAGCCGTACCTTGAAGGATGCTACTAACGAAGCAATTCGTGACTGGATTAATAATCCAGTAGATACTCACTATATCATTGGTTCTGTAGTTGGACCACATCCTTATCCAGACATGGTGGCAAGATTTCAGAGTGTTATTTCTGAAGAGATCAAGTACCAGCTAATGGAAAAGGAGAATACAGAAGATCCTGACTATGTGATCGCTTGTGTTGGCGGTGGTAGCAACGCTGCCGGAGCTTATTACCATTATCTCGATAATCCAAAAGTTGGGATCATCGCCGTGGAAGCAGCTGGAAAAGGTATTGATACCGGTGAAAGTGCTGCAACCTCAGCATTGGGAAAACCCGGAATTATTCATGGTAGTAAAACACTTTTAATGCAAACCGGCGACGGACAGATCACTGAACCTTATAGTATTTCAGCTGGCCTGGATTACCCGGGAGTTGGACCAATGCATGCTAATCTTTTTACCAGTAAAAGAGGAGAATTTATTAGCATTACAGATGAAGCAGCTATGAAGGCTGGTTTAGAACTAGCTAAACTGGAAGGGATTATTCCCGCTATAGAAACTTCCCATGCCCTGGCAGTTTTTGAAAACCGGAAATTTAAGAAGGATGATATCGTTGTAGTCAATCTATCAGGTAGAGGCGACAAGGATTTGAACACATATATTGAATATTTCAATTTATAGAAAATGAATAGAATTCAGGAGAAATTAAAAGAAGACAGAAAACTTCTTTCCATATATTTTAGTGCAGGCTTTCCAAACCTTGATGATACTGAACAGATCATTGTGGATCTTGAAAAAAGCGGTGTTGACTTTATTGAGATCGGACTTCCCTTTAGCGATCCACTGGCAGATGGGCCTACTATTCAGGAAAGTTCGACCAAAGCTCTCCGAAATGGGATGACCACTCAAAAGCTTTTCGATCAACTCACAGATATCAGGCCTAAAGTGGAGATTCCGCTGATCATCATGGGTTATTTTAATCCCATGCTACAATACGGAGTGGAGGACTTTTGTAAAGAGTGTGCTGAAACTGGTATCGACGGACTCATAATCCCAGATCTACCAGTAGATGTTTACCATGAAGAATACCAGGAGCTTTTTGAAAAATACGGATTGATCAATATTTTCCTAATCACTCCTCAAACTTCAGAAGAAAGAATCAGGTTTATAGATTCCATTTCCAATGGATTTATCTACATGGTGAGTAGTGCCAGTGTTACCGGATCTACTTCAGGTTTCGGAAATGAAACTACTGATTACTTCCGAAGAATTCATAAAATGGATTTAAGAAATCCCCAGATCGTAGGTTTCGGTATTAAGGATCAGGAAACTTTCAAAGCAGCTACACAATTTGCTAAAGGTGCGATCATTGGTAGTGCTTTTATAAAACATCTTGATAGCGAAGGAACCTCAGAAATTTCAAATTTTATCGAACCTATCAAGCTTTAACCTAATTGTAACAGCCTCTTGGCAGCTTTTTAAACTACTTGTCCTTATCTTAGAGTAAATCATAAAAATTACTAGTTATGGGAGGACCAATTGAAGATAACAAACGGGAAAGAACGAAAGAGCAGAAAAATCCAACGAATCCAACCGGAAATCGCAATGAAAAGACGAACAAGGTGGATATAGATGAAAAGACCATTAAAGATCAGCAAAACAAAAAATAAATGGGTAGAGGTGATAAGAAAACTAAAAGAGGTAAGATCGCGATTGGAACCAGCGGGAAGCTAAGACCAAAACGTCGTAAATTTAAGATCAAACCTACTACACTGGCTAATCAGGACAAAAAAGAATTGCAATGATCTAGAAAAATTCTTTATACTGAAGAACCCTGAAATCAAGAGTATTGAATTCAGGGTTTTTCTTTTTCATTTCTTTATAAAGTTCAGAACTGCCAATTGAAATATTCGCAGCGCCAGAAGGTGCTGTAAGCGAAACAGTCTTGATTGATCGCCCATCCAGAATAAACTGATGAACAGTGGGTGATTTATTTGACACGATCTTTAGCTTAACCTCTGCCGACTGTTTTTTGAGATATTTTCTAAAGAAATATTCTGGTCCGTTTTTAGAATTACCTCCAGTGAAAAGTAGCGTATCAATTTTTGGATACTTCCGAAGAATTTCAAGCATATCGCGGAGTTCCACTTTTTGCATTCCCAGATCACTTGCATTGATCTTTTCACGCTGGCTACTTTCCACAATATCACAGATCCCAATGTTTCTACTTTTCAAAAAATCCTGTCGTTGTTGTATCGCTTCTGAAGTATTCTCATATCTCAGGTTCAGCTTAAATATACGATCTAAAACTGGCCACAATAAACCATCCCTGCTTCCGTAGCAAAAATCAACATCATCTGGCTTCAATTCTCTACGAGTAAATCGCGGAGGCGGCAGCGTACCAACAATGAGTCTTGTGGCGTTTTCAGGAATGAATGGCGGAAATGGATGGGTATGATGAAAAAGCTCCAGAATATTATCTTATAAAGGTTGGCTGATCTTCTTTGTCCGTATGTTCTTCACTAAATCGATAATCATCGTAATCAAATCCTTTAATATCTTCCAGAGTCTCACAATTCTTGTCAATGATATATCTTACCATAGAACCCCTGGCCTTCTTCGCATAAAAACTAATGATTTTAAGCTTCCCGTTTTTGTAATCTTTGAAAACTGGTGAAATAACCGGAACTTTTAATTGTTTCGTATCGACAGCCTTGAAATATTCATTACTGGCAAGATTCAGAAACAACTCATCTTCTTTCAACTCATCATTGAGAGACTTGGTGATCTTTTCTTTCCAGACTTCATAAAGATTATCATTTCTTTCGATTCCAATAGAAGTACCCATTTCCAGCCTGTACGGCTGCATTAGATCCAATGGTCTTAGAATCCCATACATTCCGGAAAGTATTCTTAAGGTGTCCTGTAGTTTATCAAGATTATCTGTAGGAATTGTATAAGCATCCAAACCTGTATATACATCCCCATCGAACGCATACATCGCCGGTCTTGAATTCTTCTTGGTGTGATCTTCTTCGAATTCCTGGTACCTCGTATAATTCAGGTCAGCCAGTTTATCGCTGATACTCATTAATTCTGAAAGATATGACTTGGTCTGGCGAGACAACTTTCTATTGAGTTTGGCGGTGGTTTCCAGAAATTGTGGCTGTGTACCTCGATCGCTGGGTAGTTTTGAATCGTAATCCAGACTTTTAGCTGGGGAAACAACAATTTTCATTTTCCTGTTTTTCCCAAATATAAGCCGAATCACTAAAATTCCTGAACCCTAATAAAATTAGTTATCGATAGATCAATAGACAGCTTTTATCCTAAAGATTCTCAAGCTGACTTTTTGCATAAGATCTCCACTTATCCACACAATTTTGAATATCCTCAGGTATTTCAGTATTAAAGCTCATCCATTTTCCTGTTTTTGGATGTGTAAAGCCTAAAGTTTTTGCATGCAGGGCCTGCCTAGGAAGTATTTTGAAACAATTATCTACAAATTGTTTGTACTTGGTAAATGTAGTTCCCTTAAGGATCCTGTCTCCTCCATAGCGCTCATCGTTAAAAAGCGTATGCCCGATATATTTCATATGAACTCGTATCTGGTGAGTTCTACCAGTTTCCAGTTTACATGACACCAAGGTTACATACCCAAGTCTTTCAATCACTTTAAAATGCGTCACCGCTGGTTTCCCTTCATCTGCAAGGTCTCCTTCGTAAACTAAGTTCTGTAATCTATTCTTTGGGTTTCTTCCAATATTTCCCTCTATAGTTCCCTCATCTTCCTCTACGTTTCCCCAGACGATCGCTACATATTCTCTTTCGCTGGTCTTATCAAAAAATTGCTTTGATAGATGCGCCATTGCTTCTTCGGTCTTCGCGATCACCAGTAATCCGCTTGTGTCCTTATCGATCCTGTGAACCAATCCTGGTCGATCACTACTATTATTCGGTAAATTATCAAAGTGATGTACTAGTGCGTTGATAAGAGTCCCGCTATAGTTTCCATGACCGGGATGTACGACCATTCCTGGAGGCTTATTAACTACCAGCAGGGTATCATCCTCATATTCAATATCAAGGGGTATATCTTCAGGCACCAGCAAGAATTCATAGGGAGGATGCTCGAACATCACCTGCACGGTGTCTCCAGCTTTTACCTTAAAATTTTGCTTTACAGTTTCACCATTTACATAGATGTTTCCGCTCTTAGCCGACTTCTGAATTTTATTACGGGTAGCATTCTCGATGAAATTCATCAGGAATTTATCTACTCTTAGTGGTTTTTGACCGGAATCTGCTACGAACTTATGATGTTCATAAAGACTTTCATTCTGGTCATAATCTTCAATTTCGTCGTTCTGGTCTATATTAGAATTCATCTACTTCGCTTTCAGTTTCCTGTTGAACATCCAGACTATCGTCTTCAAGTTCTCTATATCTTCCACTACCATCGCCCAGTACAAGGTCTAATACAGAAGTTTTCATTAATTTCTCACCAGCTTCCACCAGCTTACCTTTATGTCTTATCTCCAGCACAGCATCTTCAGCAATATCTGGCTTGTAACTAACATCGCCAATCTCAAAGCCTAAAGATCTCAAGGTTGGTTCTACCTGTCTGCGAGTTTTTCTAATCAAATTCTCCGGAATTTCAACTTTACGATATCCGGAAGGATTCAGTGTCAAGTAGATCTTACGGTCTTCCTTTACAAATTTACCCGGTGCAGGTGCCTGTTCTATAACTGAATACCTCGGGAAATCTGGATTGAAATTCGCAGAATCAAGGATTTCGAAATCAAGATTAAGTTCATCCAGGCGATCCTCAACAATATCAAGATTCATCTTGGCCAGGTCGGGAACTTCGATTCGCTGATCCTGATTAGTGGAGTAATCCAGCCATTGCATAGCCAGAAAAGCAAGTACAACCAATACAATACCGGCAAGCACCAATTGAATTAAAAAGGTCTTGCTGAAAATAAATCGAAAAAATCCCATAGTTTCATGATAATGGACAAAGATATAAAACCCTTTGGTTTTGGTGACTGCCCTATTAAGTGATATTTTTGTTTAACGACTTCAAACCGGAAATATTGAATATGAAGAAAAATATCGCCATCGCTATGGGCGGTTATTCCAGTGAATACCGCATTTCGATAAACAGTGGTAATATCGTTTATAAAAATCTTGATCGTGACCTTTATGAGCCATACCGCGTTCATATCCTGCAAAGCGAATGGTTCGTGGTTACAGAA
Source organism: uncultured Christiangramia sp. (assembly GCF_913046405.1). Classification (GTDB taxonomy): domain Bacteria; phylum Bacteroidota; class Bacteroidia; order Flavobacteriales; family Flavobacteriaceae; genus Christiangramia; species Christiangramia marina. The sequence continues at coordinate 30,599 of NZ_CAJWRQ010000011.1, read as the reverse complement.
GATGACACCCCTTATCCTATCAATAAAAGCAACTTTACGGTTACCATCGATGACAAGGTTATTAGCTTTGACTGCGTTTTTAATACCATTCATGGTACACCGGGAGAAAACGGACTACTTCAGGCATATTTAGAGCTAATTGGAGTACCGCAAACCAGTTGTGACTACTACCAGTCGGCACTCACCTTCAATAAACGCGATCTTATTTCGGTTTTAAGACCTTACGGAGTCAAAACGGCCACAAACTATTTTCTGAATAAAGGGGAGGATATCGACACGAAGGCTATCGTAGATCGTGTTGGCCTTCCATGTTTCGTAAAGGCGAATCGTGCGGGTAGTAGTTTTGGGGTAACTAAAGTTAAGACCGAAGAAGAAATAGTCTCTGCGGCAAAAACTGCTTTTACTGAAGATGTTGAAGCGATCATTGAATCATTTCTGGATGGAACTGAAGTTTCTGTTGGAGTGATCATGTATAAAGGCGAAATTGTCGCTTTGCCGGTTACTGAAATTGTTCCTGATGGGGAGTTTTTCGATTATGAAGCCAAATACCTCGGAAAATCCCAGGAAATCACACCGGCTAGAATTTCTGAAGAAGATACTTTGAAAGTACAGGAGATCGCTAAAATGATCTACCATAAATTAAAAATGAAAGGTTTTTCACGATCAGAATTTATCTTTCATGATGGTGAACCACATTTTATAGAAATGAATACCAATCCGGGAATTAGCCAGGCAAGTATCCTACCTCAACAAGCCGAAAAAGCAGGAATCACATTAAAAGATCTATTTGGTAGTGCCGTGGAAGCAGCATTAAATCAATAGGAATAAAATCGCGTATTATGAGAATAGCAGTTTTTCCAGGTAGTTTTGACCCGCTAACCTTAGGTCACACAGATATTATCGATAGAGCATTGCCTCTATTTGACAAGATCATTCTGGCTATAGGCACCAATTCCAGTAAAAAATATATGTTCAGCCTGGAAGAAAGATTGCATTTTCTTAAAGAAACTTATAAAGACGAAGCAAAAATTCTGGTAGAAACTTACAGCGGACTTACCGTAGACTATTGCAAATCCAAAGATTCAGAATTTATTTTGAGAGGTTTACGAAATGGCCAGGATCTTGAATTTGAGAAGGCTATTGGACAAACTAATTACAAAATGTCTGGTATCGAAACCATTTTTCTAATATCCAGTTCCGGTCTTGCTCATATTTCTTCCACCGTGGTAAGAGATGTGATGCGTCACAGTGGAAGTTATGAATTTATGGTTCCCGAAGTCGTAAAAACCCAGTCTAATTAGAGGTTTATTTTCAAATTTAGACCCGCGTAATAATTTCTTGGCATTCCCGGGTAATAATAACGCGGGGCAGAACCTCCAAAACCTACTGCGTTAGTAACGATACTTAAAGCATAAAGCTCATCTGTGATATTATTGATTCCAAAGCTCGCACCTGCCTGCAAATAACTGGTTAGTTTCGTATTGTAATTCATTCTGAAATTCAGCAATTCGTATGCTTCAGTATAACCGGAATTAGAATCATCCAAAGCCATCTCTCCAAACATCTGGTAATTAATATTTGCTGAAAAGTCCATATAATCGAACCCAATAGTTGGTGTCAACATATATTCCGGAACACCCGGCAATTCATTTCCAGAATAATTTTCTCCCAGATCCACGAATTTATCAAACGTATAATCGGTTAGATTCGCATTCAGCATTAAGTTCAACGAGAGATCATTCGAAATTGGTTGCCGGTAAATTGAAGTAAATTCTAGACCAAAATGATCAGACTTTCCTGCATTGACTCCAACATAGCGATCCTGATTAATTCTTCTGGCTACCAGAAGGTCCCAAATCTGTATGGAATAAGCGTTGACTTCAGTATATAATCTGTTTTCAAGCCAGTTTCCTTTAAAGCCTATTTCGTAGTTCCAGCCAGTTTCTGTTTGAAGATCTGTGTTAATATTTCCTTCCGGAGTTAAGGTTTGCGCGACCGTAGGAGTAGAAAATCCATGACTTGCCGATGCATAAAAATGCTTACCGGCAAAAGCTTCGTAACTTAATCCCAGTCTCGGAGAAAGTACTGCATCAAAACTATAATCCCCGGACTGATCTCCTGAATCCTGATTAAAATTTTCCTGCAAATCGTAGGAAGTAGTATTGAAGTTCACTCCAAGATCGGCAGTTAATTTCGAGGTTAATTCCATCTGAACCTGTCCGAAGAAATTGATATAATTTCGATCCTGTTCATTATTGCTTAGAGTGTTTCCCTGAACACTCCCCTGATCCTCAAAATCCTGATATAAATTCTGATAGGTTTGAACTTCGTAGAACTCCAGCATCCCCTCAGCTCCAAAACTGATTTTCGCAGGCATACTGGCGATAGAAGTTTCGTGATTAAAATTGGTTCGCAGACCAATAGAATTCCTGTTTTCATCAAGAATATCAAAAGGTCGTGGTTCATATCCATCACGGGAATTTAGAAAAACCGTGGTTTGATTCCTCCAGCTTTCAGAAAAATTATGGGTATAGGCCAGCCCGAGGATATTTTTATCATAAGATTCGTAACCTTCAGCACTTGCCCATGTAAAAGCAGCCTTTGTGGGTGAGTTCAGGAAATCATCCAGATTCAGAGAACTGGGAATATAGGCTTTTAGATTGGTATAATTATAGAAAAGATCCCAGCGATTTCCGTTTTTATTTAGCAAACCAGCTGTTACCACGAATGAATTTCGATCGTAAGCACCGTTATCACGATATCCATCACTATCCAGTTTATTATAATTAATCGCAATATCAAGACTATCTTCTACATAGCTCACATTCACACCCGTTTTCATGGTATTAAAACTTCCGTAGCTAAAACTCGTCTCTACAGAGCGTTGATCCTGCCTGCTTCGCTGAGTATAAAGATGGATGGCACCTCCTAATCCAGCTCCAAAAATTGATGAAACCGGACCTTTATAGATCTCGATCCGGTCAAGGTATGAATTGTCAAAATCATCCAGCGTTAGCTCGCCTTCCGCAGTTGTGAGCGGGATTCCATTGATATAAGCCTTGATCCGGTTGGTACTATATTGAGCACGAGCACCAATTCCTCTAATATCGATCTTATTGGTATTCAGCGCTCCCTGACTAACAAAAACACCGGGCACATAATTGAGATTTTGCACCAGATTAAAATCATCTACTCTTTTAAGATCTTCTGCTGAAAGTACACTCACCGCAGCTGATTCCTTCAATAATTTCTGCGGAATATTGGAACTACGTAAAACAACTTCAGACAGCACATCAATATCTCGCTGTAGTTTAATAATTTTTCCTTCTTCTGAAGCATCAAAAATTTCAGTAGAGGTCTTATAGCCTATAAATGAAAATTTCAGCTTCAACGGAAAACTGATTCCGTCAAAACTGAAATATCCATTAGAATCTGTTACCTGGATTTTACCTGATCTTACGGCAGTAACCGTTACATCATTCAGAAATTCTCCAGATTCGGAGTCCTTTACTTTTGCGCTAAAATTCTGAGAACTTACTATAGCAGAAGTGAATAGCAAGAAAGTAAGGACTAAATATAGTTTCTTCAAATTTTCTAATTATTCTGCGGAGACTCTCCAAATTGTATTTCCATCGTCATCATTCACAAGCAGCGATCCATCAGGAAGCGTTGTTACACCAACGGGTCTACCATAAACCTGGCTTGAATCGTCGCTGGCAATAAAACCTGTAAGGAAATCTTCTGGTTCCAATGGAATTCCATTCTCATCGAAAGGAATGAATACCACTTTATATCCTGCAAAATTCGATCTGTTCCATGATCCATGCTGCCCTACAAACGCTCCATTATGATACTTCTCTGGAAATGCTTCTTGAGTATAAAAAGTCAATCCAAGTGATGCAGTATGAGCACCCACTGGCACATCTGGAATAATAGCCTTTTCTACCAATTCATCATGTGGATCATTGGCCCATCTTGGATCATTGATATCACCATAGTAAGAATATGGCCATCCATACCAACCACCATCTTTCACACTGGTCACATAATCTGGCACCAGGTTATCACCAATTTTATCTCTTTCATTTACCGCTGCCCAAAGTTCACCAGTAATTGGATTCCAATCCACACCAACTGGATTTCTTAAACCAGAAGCATAAATTCTTTCACCACTTCCATCAGGATTGATCTCGATTATATTGGCTCTACGTTCTTCTTTCTCCATCCCGTGTTCACCAACATTACTGGAACTACCTACAGTGATGTATATCTTCTTATTATCAGGACCGGCGATCATATTTCTAGTCCAGTGGTGATTATAACCTCCTGCAGGAAGCGCGTAAACATCTTCCCCTTTTTGGTCAATAGCATTCTGTCCTTCCTTATATGGAAAACGAACCACGCCGTCTACATTGGCTACGTAAAACCAATCTCCCATCACCAGCATTCCATATGGTTGATTCAGATTTTTAAGAAAACTATATTTTTCATCAGGAACTCCATCCTGATCTTTATCACGAAACATCGTAATCTTATTCGCGCTTTTCTTGGCATCATCAGACTCTACCACGAAAATATCATGATTTGGCGCGACATAAGTTCGTCTTGGATGTTCAAGGCCTTCGGCAAATTTTGTTACCTTAAAACCAGCCGGTGCCTTAGGCATTTCTCCTTCCGGCCATTCAACTAGCTTGCTTTCCTTACTTACAGATTCAGTTGAAAACGGTGCTGGTAGTTTTAGTTCCCCAACGGTCGTTTTAACGATATCTGGTCCAGATTGAGCTAATTCATTCTTCTTCTGCTCACTTAGATTCTCGATAGCCTGACCGGTCATATTTACCGAAAACAGGACGGTTCCAGCCAAACACAGATTTCTTATATTCTTTCTCATCTTTCAGTTTTCAACAAAAATAACCTGTTTTAAATGGCTGCAGGAAACTGGCGAAGGGATTAGTTTTAATTTAACATTGACCAGCAAGCTTCTAGAAATGCTCTCATTTTTAGCAAGAGTGTCAGTTTTTGAGTAAGTTTACGCTTCCATTTTTAGAAATATTTATGAAAAAATTGTGGTTGATATTGGGGCTGGCAATCAGCTTTAGTTCTTGCGACTTTTCGAAATACAAACTGGTTAAGGATTACGATTTCGAAACGCGTTTCGAAAAATCTGGTGGTAAGGAAACTGGCACCTACGAGGACGTTATTAGCTATTATGAGAAACTTGCCGAAGCATATCCTTCCGTAGACCTTATTGAATTTGGAAGCACAGATAGCGGCTATCCTCTGCACCTGGCAATTTACAATGCTGATGGAGAATTTGACCTGGACAAAATACGTAAGTCGCACAGTTTCATCCTCATCAACAATGGGATTCATCCTGGAGAAAGTGACGGAATCGATGCGACCATGATGCTTTTTCGAGATATGGCTGGAGATTCCATTAACTCACCAAAGAATACGATCGTTGCCACCATTCCTATTTACAATGTTGGCGGAGCACTAAATCGTAACTCCGGCACAAGAACCAATCAAAATGGCCCAAAGGAATACGGTTTCCGCGGAAATGCGCGTAATTATGATCTTAACCGGGATTTTATAAAAGCCGATACCAAAAATGCTCAAACCTTCTACGAGATTTTTCATTACATAGACCCGGAAGTATTTATCGATAATCACGTAAGTAATGGCGCAGATTACCAGTATACACTTACACACCTTTTCACTCAGCATGACAAACTTGGAGGGAATCTTGGTAAATATTTAAATGAAACCATGATGCCCGCTCTGGAAGATTCCTTAAAGAACAAGAATTGGGATATCACGCCTTATGTAAATGTCTTCAATGATGTTCCTGAAGCAGGTTTTTCCCAGTTTATGGATTCACCAAGATACAGCACAGGTTACACCACTTTGTGGAATACCCTTGGAATGATGGTTGAAACACATATGCTTAAAAGATATGACAGGCGGGTATATGGAACCTACGAATTGATGCAGTCCATGATCAGGATCACAGACAAAGAATCATCCAGAATCAAGGATTTACGCAACCAGGCTAAAAGAAAGTATTTAACAGACAGGCATTATAACCTGAAATTTGAAGTTGACGAGGAAAACCCGAGCAAGAAAGATTTTAAAGGCTATGAAGCTGAAAATATAGCCAGCGAAGTGACAGGTGGCGAACGCCTGAAGTACGACGATAATAAAAAATTTACTAAAGAAATAGAGTATTACGATAATTTCAAGGTCACTGAAGAGGTAGAGATCCCACGAGCTTATGTAATTCCCCAGGGTTGGTGGCAAGTTGTGGATCGATTGAGAATGAATAATATTAAGATGGAATCGTTCGATCGTGATACACTAATTCAGGTTGAAGTCTATAAGATTGAGGATTACGATACTTCAAAAAACCCATATGAAGGTCATTACCCACATCAGAATACAAAAGTGAGTAAATCCACGGAGGAAGTTCATTTTAGAAAAGGTGACTTCCTGGTAACTACTTTTCAGGATGGAGCGCGGTATCTTCTGGAAACTCTGGAACCTACTGCGACAGATTCTTTCTTCAACTGGAATTTCTTTGATACCGTACTTCAGCAGAAAGAAGGCTTTTCTCCTTATGTTTTCGAAGATAAAGCGAAAGAATTGCTTGAAAACGATGCTGATCTTCAGAGGGAATTCGATCAAAAGAAAAGGGAAGACGCAGATTTCAGAAATAACTGGTATGCGCAACTGGATTGGTTGCATAAGCAATCTTCAAACTACGAAGAAGCACATTTACGCTATCCTATCTTTAGATTGCCCCGCTAAATAACGTTCAGGAAAAAGCATCAAGATATTTGCGTAGGATTTGGTGAGTGCCTTCTGGGTCTTCTCATAATTCTTCCATTTAGCTTTTTTAATCCCTTCTTTAGCTTCCGGAACTAATTCACCTTCATATTCAGTATACATTTCGTACCAGTAAGTTTCCTTCAGGCGAAGTTTGCCATTCCTTTTGAAAATATGAAAAGTTCTGGTGATAAAACGTTTGATCTCGAGTCCCTGAACACCGGTCTCCTCCTCTACCTCACGAATAGCGGAATCCTCAATACTTTCATCCTTTTCTGTTTTCCCCTTCGGAAGGTCCCAACGATGATTGCGATAGATAAATAGGATTTCTTCCTTTGAGTTGATCACCATACCACCGGCAGCAGTAACTACCTTCATTTTCTTCAGAAGAAGATCCAGCAATTTGGTTTCATCCTTATTATAAAGATTTACGTGGGTGAGTCTACCATCCAGGATCTTCCGGACTATTTTTTTAAGACGAACTGTTTTTAATCGATAGTTCTTATAGTTTCCTCCAAAATCCTTTCTCGTAGAAATTATTATGGGGATATCATTCACAAAAACTTTATACATTTGTATCTATGATTTTGAATAAGGAAACAGCAAAAAAGACCGCTGAGCTTTTAATGCAAATTAAAGCAATAAAATTAGAACCGCAAGAGCCTTTTACATGGGCTAGCGGCTGGAAGTCGCCAATCTACTGCGATAACAGAATTATTCTTTCCTACCCTAGCATAAGAAACTATGTTAGAGAGCATTTCGCCAAGCAAATTGAATTGAAATACGGCAAAGCAGATGTTATTGCTGGAGTTGCGACCGGTGCTATAGGAATTGGAATGCTGGTAGCAGAATATTTGAGTCTTCCATTTGTCTATGTGCGGCCTGAACCAAAAAGCCATGGTAGAAAAAACCAGATCGAAGGAAACCTGGAGCAGGGACAAAGCGTTGTCGTTATCGAAGACCTTATAAGTACCGGTAAAAGCAGTCTGAATGCGGTGAACGCACTAAAAGAAGCTGGTGCCAATGTTAAAGGGATGTTCGCTATTTTCACCTATGGTTTTGATGCTTCCGAAGAAAATTTTAAAGCAGCAAAAATAGATCTACACACTTTGAGCGATTACGATCATTTGATAGACACTGCTCAGAACACTAATTATATAAACACTGAAGAAGCCGATATTCTTAGAACCTGGAGAAAAGATCCGGCAAACTGGAAACCATAATATGAAATTAGAAAGTCAAAAAGTACAAGCGAATAAAAGTCAGCAGGAAATGTTTAATTTCCTGACCAATGTTGAAAACTACGAGGAGATCATGCCTAAGAGCAAGGAAAAGTTCGTAGTTACTGCTGAAGATACCTTTATTTTTCAACTGAAAGGTATGCCAGAAATTAAACTGAGGATCACAGAAACAAAGGAACCGGAATTAGTGGTTCTTGGATCTACTTCAGATAAGTTTCCATTTAGCTTAAATACCCATATTGCTTCTGCTGGTGAAAACGGCAGTGAAGTGCATATGGATTTTGTAGGAAAATTTAATGCGATGATGGGAATGATGATCAAAGGCCCGCTGCAGAAGTTCATCAATTCTCTTACGGAGAATATTGGTAAGCTCTAAACTTTACAAAAGCCGGATTCAAATCCGGCTTTTTTAATACAGCAATTTGATCTCCTTAAGATCATAAGTTTGCAATAAATCTTCTTCCTGCTCTACTTTCAATTTTCCTTCGGAAGTAATCCCTCTTATAATGCCGTTAAATCTGGATCCATTAGTTTCAAACGTGGAAATGATATCCTTTCGGAATAAGTTCTGCTGATACTCATACATTAGCTCTTCTGTACTCATTTTACTTAATGCCTTCAATTGAAGATCAAGAGTTTCGCAAAGCTCGTGAAGCAGTTCATCAACATTCCAGTGCATACCGGTGACATTCTTTAGAGAAGTGGCCTGGGGCAGATTATTAAAGTTGGTTTGATTCACATTAATACCAATCCCAATGATACTTGCGACAATGCCTTCGGTCTTGACAATATTTTCGATAAGGATTCCTCCGAGCTTTTTTCTTTGTGACATAATGTCGTTAGGCCATTTAACCTTGAGATGAGGTATATTTTTAGCTCCAAGAACCTCTAAAATAGCCAGGGATATACAGATATTGAGATTGAAATATCGCGATATATTGAGTTCCCGTTGTGGGTAAAGTATACTAAAAGTGAGATTATGACCGGGTTGCACATCCCAGTTAGCACCTCTCTGCCCCCTGCCGTTTGTTTGATGAGCTGCACTCACACACACAGGTTCAAAATGACCTTTATTGTCATAGAACTTACGCACGAAAGTGTTGGTAGAGTCAATGGCATCAACTTTGATTATACGCATGATAGTTATAAGAGATATAGGCGTTAAATCTTCTGTAAGAATCTCTTCGAAAAGAGCAAAAAATGATAAATTTGCATAAATAAATCAAATTAATGTCAGAAAAGGAAAAAAACAGCGATCAACTTATTGCACATATTATTAAAGGGATTGAGGAAGTAAAGGGTAATGACATTGATATCCTTGATCTTAGAGAAATTGAAAACACAGTTTGTGACTACTTTATAATCTGTAACGGTACTTCAAACACACAGGTTAACGCCATAGTCAATTCCATACAAAAAACGGTTAGTAAAGAATTAAAGGATAAACCCTGGCACATCGAAGGTAGCGAGAATGCCGAATGGGTGCTAATGGACTACGTCAACGTTGTTGTACATGTTTTTCAGAAGCATATCCGGGAATTTTACGATATTGAAAGCCTTTGGGGAGACGCGAAGATCACTTCTATCCAAACAAGTTATTAAATTTAATTTTTAGCAAGACATAATGGCGAATCAAAAAGCGAAGAAAAAACTCGATCCCAGAAAACCTAAATTCAGTGCTTACTGGATTTATGCTGCGATCATTATAATATTTCTTGGTCTCAATTTGTTCGGGAACGGCGGCTTCTCTGAACCTGCAAAAACAAACCCAGCAGAATTTAAAGAATATCTTAAAAACGGTGATGTAGAGAGAGTTGAGATCATCAACCGTAATCAAGCGCATGTGTTTCTTACTCAGGAAGCAAAAGAGAAAGAAATACATAAGAAAAACATCGATCCAGACCTGTTTTCGAGCGGAGATTCTCCGGTTTACTCATTTCAATTTGGTGATCTTCAGAATTTTGAAGACGACATCGACGAGATCAAAAACGAGAACAATTTAACGACGGTAGTTACTTACGATACGAGCAGCGACATTCTGGGCGATCTTTTCCTTACCCTGCTTCCATTCATCTTGATTATTGGTGTATGGATATTTATCATGAGAAAGATGAGCGCCGGAGGTGGTGGCGGAGCTGGCGGACAGATCTTCAACATAGGAAAGTCCAAAGCAAAATTATTCGATCAGAACACAGACGTTAAAACTTCTTTTAAAGATGTTGCAGGTCTTGAAGGTGCCAAGGAAGAAGTACAGGAAATTGTAGATTTTCTTAAGCAACCAGAGAAATATACAGCATTAGGAGGTAAAATTCCAAAGGGAGCTTTACTAGTAGGACCTCCTGGAACAGGAAAGACTTTATTAGCAAAAGCCGTTGCTGGTGAAGCGAAAGTTCCTTTCTTCTCTTTATCTGGTTCAGATTTCGTAGAAATGTTCGTTGGTGTTGGTGCTTCCAGAGTACGTGACCTATTCAAACAGGCGAAAGAAAAGTCTCCATCTATCATATTTATAGATGAGATCGATGCTATAGGTAGAGCAAGAGGAAAAAGTAATTTCTCCGGTTCTAATGACGAAAGAGAGAACACCTTGAACCAGCTGTTAACTGAAATGGATGGTTTTGGAACGAATACAAATGTTATCGTCATCGCTGCAACCAACCGTGCAGATGTTCTTGATAAAGCTTTGATGCGTGCAGGTAGATTTGACAGACAGATCTATGTGGATCTTCCAGATCTTAATGAAAGAAAAGAAATATTCGAAGTTCATTTAGCTCCTTTAAAAAGAGTTGCTGATGAACTTGATACTGAATTCTTAGCTAAGCAAACCCCGGGATTCTCTGGTGCAGATATTGCGAATGTTTGTAACGAAGCGGCCTTGATCGCTGCTCGTAAAGGAAACAAAGCAGTAGGTAAACAGGATTTTCTGGATGCTGTTGATAGAATCGTAGGTGGTTTAGAGAAAAAGAATAAAATCATCACTCCTAGTGAGAAGAAAGCTATTGCATTCCACGAAGCTGGTCATGCAACAGTAAGCTGGATGTTAGAACATGCTGCCCCGCTGGTTAAAGTTACTATCGTCCCCCGTGGACAATCTCTTGGAGCTGCATGGTACTTACCGGAAGAACGCCTAATAGTTCGTCCAGAGCAAATGCTTGATGAAATGTGTGCTGCTCTTGGTGGTCGTGCCGCAGAGAAAGTTATTTTTAACAAGATATCTACTGGAGCACTCAGTGATCTTGAAAAAGTTACAAAACAAGCGAGAGCAATGGTAACCATTTACGGTTTAAATGATGCTGTTGGAAATCTTACCTATTACGATAGTTCAGGACAGGGTGAATACAACTTTACAAAGCCCTATAGTGAGAAAACTTCCGAATTAATTGATAAGGAAATTTCAAATCTTATTGAAGAACAATATAAACGTGCAATTGATCTTTTGGAACTGCACAAGGATAAGCTTTCTCAACTGGCCGATATTCTTCTTGACAAGGAAGTGATCTTTAAGGATGACCTTGAAAAGATCTTCGGAAAAAGACCTTACGAAAGAGAAGAGCCAATTGGAAAACCGGTTAAAGAAACCAACACACTTCCAGAGGGGAACGATGTTTCAAACGAAACTATTAGCTCCAATGATTCAGCTTCAAAACCGAATGATCAACTCGATCCCGATTCGGTTAATAAGTAGTGTAGAACTATAGCTAAAAAATCTGAAATTAAACAAGGGTTAATTTCAGATTTTTTAACTTTGATAAAATGTCTAAGAATCAGAACCCAACCCCATGAATCTATTCAAAAGGTTTCTTAATCCCAAGGCGAGAGCAGAGCAGGATCAGGACACGCCTGAGAAAGCAGACCGCGGGAAATATATGCCAGAGGTAAAATTACCTACTGATGAGCGTTTTATGCTTAATTTTAAAAATAACGGGGGGAAATTCTTATACTGCATTGATGAAACTGAAGTACAGGAAGCTTTCGATAATATTCTCCTTGAAAACGATTGGTACGAAACAGAATGCTGTTGCTTTGATGATAACCTTAAGGAAAAGTTCAAAGGTTTCAACCTCGAATTCAATCATTCGGCAAAAGCAGAATTCTATCTTTCAACTTGTGAATTTCTTGTTGCCAACGATGGTTCGATTCTAATATCATCCAACCAGATCAAGGAAAGAAAACTTCACGACCTTCCTGCTAATTTCATCATCCTTTCGAGTACAAGTCAGCTAATTGACACTATAGGAGAAGGACTAAGAGGTATCAAATTTAAAAACAAGCAGCAAATCCCTTCAAACATTACTACTATAAAGAATTTTGAAACTCAAAAAGAAGGTGATTTCATGAGTTACGGAAGTAGTACGAAGAACTTATACCTGCTACTGCTGGAAGATCTGTAATTTATGAAGGAAACCATTATACGTACTGTATCAGGACTATTGTATACAGCCATTTTGGTTGCTTCGATACTCTCTTCAGAATTAATATTTATAATTCTTTTTTACCTATTGAGCCTGGTTTGCCTGGTTGAGATGCAAAAACTACTCCGACTCAAAAGCTACGCTTTGTTCATTTTACAGGCGGTACTGTTCTATCTATTTAGTTTTCTTAAGTTTAACCAGGATGCCACTGTAATGTTACTCTTCATTACGATTTTTGTGAACTTGTTTCTGGTCAAGGATCTTATCATCGTTAAAAAAATTCCTGTTTTCGAAAAGAAGAAATACATCATCATTATCTTTTATCTTATTTCCTCTACGATCTTCCTCACCCTCATTCCTACGATAGAAGGTGTATTTATTCCGAAGCTGGTGATAGGAATATTCTTTTTGATATGGACCAACGATACATTTGCTTATCTCGTAGGTAAAAACTTCGGAAAACATAAACTTTATGAAAAAATCAGTCCGAATAAAACGGTTGAAGGTTTCCTAGGTGGACTCGTATTTAGCTGCCTTATGAGTTACGCGATATGGTATTATAGCCCGTTGTTTCCCACAACTCTTTCTGATTTCAGCAAGTTTAACACACCGCTCATATGGTTAGGAATGGCTATCATACTGAGCATTTTCGGTACATTGGGAGATTTGATCCAGTCAAAATTTAAGAGACAGGCTGGCGTAAAAGATAGCGGAAAATTGATGCCTGGTCACGGTGGATTGTTTGACAGGCTGGATAGTATTATATTTGCAAGCCCATTCGTCTATGCATATTTATATATATTGAATTATGTTTCATAAAGAAGGATACAAATTAATGATATTGACTGCGCTGATCCTAATTGCGATCAACGTAGTAACTTATAGCTTAATTGACCTTTACTGGTTGAAATTTGCCATCCTGGTAGCCTCAGTACTTTTCTTTTTATTGATCGTTCAGTTCTTCAGAAATCCCAAGAGACCTACAATTCATAACAACGAACATGTAGTTTCTCCTGTTGATGGTAAAGTTGTAGTAATCGAAGAAGTTTTTGAAAAAGAATACTTTAAAGATAAAAGATTACAGGTTTCAATTTTCATGTCGCCATTGAACGTGCATGTTACCCGCCACCCGGTTGGAGGAAAAGTGAAATTCAGCAAATATCATCCTGGTAAATTTCTTGTCGCGTGGCATCCTAAATCCAGCGAAGAAAATGAAAGGACTACTGTCGTTGTAGAAAATGAGGTTGCTGGAGAAGTTCTATATAGACAAATTGCGGGAGCACTTGCTAAACGTATTGTGAATTATGCTGAAGAGGGAACTGAGGTAGTTCAGGGAAGTGATAGTGGCTTTATCAAATTTGGTAGCCGCGTAGATGTATTCTTACCTATTGGGACCAAGGTCAGGGTTGGAATTAATGACAAAGTAAAAGGCGGCGTAAGCGTAATTGCTGATGTTGTATAATAACCACACCATGGCAGAAGAAAATATGAAATTTCTTAAAGCCTATGAAATGGCCAGTAAGACTGAGGAACAGTTTCCTCCAGATGTTATGCTACATTTCTACGCACTTTACAAGCGTGCTACGGAAAGAAATGGTTTCTATATTCCACCAGGCAATCAGGGCGATCTAAGAAGCGCTTTTAAGATCAATGCTTTGGTGCAGGTAAGAAAACTTAGTAAGAAGGAAGCAGAAGATAGATATATAGAACTGGTTGAAGAATATATAGGTAAGATCAACTAGTATAAAACAAAAAAAGAGGATCACATGATCCTCTTTTTTGTTGCTTAATTTGTTTATATCTAGCTCAGGTTTTTGAGACTGGCTTTCAAAGCTTCGATTTTAGCTTCTGCATCTGCTTTTTTAGCCTTTTCTATAGCTACCACTTTTTCTGGCGCATTGTCTACAAATCTTTTGTTGGATAATTTCTTATCTACAGATTTCAGAAAACCTTCAGTATAAGATAATTCCTCCTGGATCTTGGCCTTTTCAGCATCTACATCAATCGCTCCAACAATAGGTATATAGTATTCGTTGCTTCGTACTCTAAAAGACAAAGCACCTACAGCAGCTTCAGTTACGTAATTATAACTGGAGATATTACCCATTTTTGCAATAACAGAATCAAAGCTATTGCTGGTATTCTCATTATTCATTGCCATTAATTCTATCTGATTTTTAAAGGCAATATTCTTGTCCTTTCTAATCTTTCTTACTCCTGCAATTACTTCCGAGGCATGTGCGAACTCCTTGATGATAGTTTCATCAAATGAAGTTTGTTCCGGCCACTTTGCAATGATCAATGCTTCTTCTGAAGATCTTTCAGTAATAGTTTGCCAGATCTCTTCAGAAACGAATGGCATAAATGGATGTAGTATTTTTAAGTTGTCCTCAAGTACTTCGATGATCTGGTTGTAAGTAACCGCATCTATTGGATCCCCGTAACCAGGTTTCACCATTTCAAGGAACCAGCTACAGTAATCATCCCATATTAACTTGTAGGTAGACATAAGCGCATCACTTATCCTGTATTTAGAATAATGGTCTTCAATCTCTCTAAGACTAAGCTGAAATTTTGCTTTATACCACTCGATCGCTTTCTTCGCAGTTTCCGGTTGCTCTATTTCTTCTGAAATCTCCCAGCCTTTTACGAGTCTGAAAGCATTCCATATTTTATTTGTAAAAGCACTACCCTGCTTACACAGATCTTCATCGAACATGAGGTCATTCCCGGCGGGAGAACTCAATAGCATTCCCACACGAACACCATCTGCCCCGTATTGCTCGATCAAACCAAGAGGATCTGGTGAATTCCCCAGAGATTTTGACATCTTACGACGCTGCTTATCCCTAACTATTCCGGTAAGATATACATTTTTAAAAGGTTTCTCTCCACGGTATTCATAACCTGCCATGATCATACGCGCTACCCAGAAGAATAAAATCTCAGGCGCTGTTACCAGGTCATTGGTAGGATAGTAATATTGTATCTCTTTGTTTTCCGGCTCCAGGATTCCGTTAAAGACGCTCATTGGCCACAACCATGATGAGAACCATGTGTCCAAGGCATCTTTGTCCTGAGTAAGATCTTCAGCTTGTAGTGATTCATTTTGAGTAACTTTCCTGGCTTTCTCCAGTGCCAGTTCAGCAGTTTCAGCTACCACAAAATCCTCTTTTCCATTTCCGTAGAAAAAAGCAGGAATTTGCTGTCCCCACCACAACTGTCGGGAGATATTCCAGTCTCGAACGTTTTCCATCCAGTGCTTATAAGTGTTCAAAAACTTTTCTGGCACCAGGTTTATATCATCTCCTACTACAGCCTTGATAGCAGGTTCCGCCATCTCTTTCATTTTCAGAAACCATTGATCGCTAAGTTTCGGTTCGATCACGGCACCTGTCCTTTCACTGGTTCCCACTTTATTAACGTGATCTTCCACTTTTGAAAGGTTTCCAGAAAGCTCCAGTTCCTCTACAATCTCTGCACGAACAACGAAACGATCCTTTCCCTCATAATGTAAACCATAATTGTTCAGGGTGGCATCATCGTTCAGGATATCGATAACATCCAGATTATGCTTTTCTCCCAGGTTCTTATCGTTCTCATCATGCGCAGGAGTAACTTTCAAACATCCTGTTCCAAACTCCATGTCCACATATTCATCCTCGATAATAGGAATAGTTCGATTACAAATTGGCACAATCGCTTTTTTGCCTCGAAGATGTGCAAAACGCTCGTCGTTAGGATTAATACAAATTGCGGTATCTCCAAGGATGGTTTCCGGCCTTGTCGTAGCAATGGTAAGATAATCATCGCTACCTTCTACTTTATATTTTAGATAGAAAAGCTTTCCATTACGCTCTTCATAATTCACTTCTTCGTCTGAAAGTGTGGTTTTTGCCTGAGGATCCCAGTTCACCATACGGTAACCACGGTAAATAAGACCTTTCTCGTAAAGATCTACAAAAACTTTGATCACTGAAGCAGACATGTTATCGTCCATTGTAAACTTAGTCCGCTCCCAGTCACAGGAGGCTCCAAGATGTTTCAATTGCTGTAGAATAATTCCACCATGCTTATGAGTCCAGTCCCAGGCATGTTGTAGAAATTCATCACGGCTTAGGTCATTCTTATCAATACCTTCCTCCTTCAATTTGGCTACAACTTTAGCCTCTGTAGCGATGGAAGCATGATCTGTACCCGGCACCCAGCAAGCATTATAGCCCTTCAATCTCGCTCTACGAACCAGCACGTCCTGAATGGTATTGTTCAGCATGTGTCCCATATGAAGAACTCCCGTAACATTAGGTGGCGGGATCACTATCGTATAAGGTTCGCGCTCGTCTACTTCAGAGTGAAAGTAGTTATTCTTCATCCAGTAGTCATACCACTTATCCTCTACTTTTTTCGCATTGTATTGTGAAGCAATTGCCATTTCTTGGTCTGGTTTTTGAAATAATGGCAAAAGTAATTATTAATGAAGGATTATGAAAGCTGCTGAAATGATTAAAATTTTGAGAGTTAAGGCATTTCAGCTTATATTTACTAATCCGATTAAATAACTGAATTATGAGAAAATTGATTGCAATCGTAGTTTTCGTACTGGCAGGATTTGCTACTACCCAGGCGCAAAACTCGGCCAAATTCGAGTTCGAGTCTGAGACGATCGACTATGGTATTATAAAAAAAGGTAGCGATGGAGTACGTGTCTTCAAATTTAAGAACGTAGGAGACGAACCTTTGATCGTGGAAGATGTGAAATCCAGCTGTGGTTGTACGATCCCCAAGAAACCCGAAAAGGCGATCATGCCTGGCGAAATGGGTGAAATAGAAGTAAAGTATGACACTAAAAGAGTTGGACATATCAGAAAAACTGTTACGGTTTATTCGAATGCTGAAGAACCTATCAAAGCATTGAAAATAAAGGGTCAGATAACAGATGACACAGAAAGTTAAGGATAACTTCTAAAAGTAAATACCTAAGCCTCCTCTACAGGAGGCTTTTTTATGCTGAAATTTAACGGCTTAAGCAGAATAATTCAGGATTGTTTATTCTTGATTCAGGCTTTATTTTTGCAATTTTGCAAACCTATAAAAGAACTATCATGCCGAAGATTTCAAATAAAGGGCAGCAAATGCCCGAATCACCTATAAGAAAATTAGTCCCTTATGCTGAAGCAGCTGCTGCAAAGGGTAAAGTTATATACCAGTTAAATATTGGCCAGCCTGATATTAAGACTCCTGAGGTAGCGCTTGATGCCGTAAAAAATCATGACATTGAAGTACTGTCTTACAGTCATTCTGCTGGTTTTGAGAGTTATCGTGAAAAGCTCGCTTCCTATTATAAAAACACCTCTCTTCCCGTTGAAAAACAGGATATCATAATCACCACCGGAGGGTCTGAAGCGCTTCTATTCACAATGGGAAGCATCACAGATCAGGGTGATGAAGTGATCATTCCAGAACCATTTTACGCGAACTATAATGGTTTCGCAACGGCTTCTGGAGTAACTATAAAACCAATTCAGTCCAAAATTGAAGATGGTTTCGCATTACCTCCTATTTCAGAATTTGAGAAACTGATCACTGAGAAAACTAAGGCTATACTTATATGTAATCCTGGCAATCCAACAGGATACCTGTATACAAAAGAAGAAATTCAACAACTTGCCGATCTTGCCCTAAAACACGACCTTTTTATTGTTTCAGACGAGGTTTATCGTGAATTCGCCTATGATGGTGTAAAACATCATTCAATTATGAGCATTCCTGAGCTGGCGAACCATGCGATCATGGTAGATTCAGTTTCAAAGAGATATAGCATGTGTGGAGCAAGAATTGGTTGCATGGTGTCTAAGAACACTGAAGTGATCACTACCGCCATGAAATTTGCTCAGGCAAGACTAAGCCCACCTACTTTCGCCCAAATTGCAAGTGAAGCTGCACTGGATACACCACAGAGCTATTTTGACGAGGTGATCAAGCAATATACTTTTAGAAGAGATCTTCTTGTAAAAGGATTGGAAAAAATTGACGGTGTTAAGGTTGCAAACCCAAAAGGCGCTTTCTATTGTATCGCCGAGCTTCCTATCGATAATGCAGATGATTTTGCAAAATGGTTACTGGAAGATTTTGAAGATGAGAATGAAACCATCATGGTTGCACCAGCTGCAGGATTCTACTCTACTCCTAATACCGGACTTAACCAGGTTAGAATCGCGTATGTATTGAAAAAAGAAAATCTTGAGCGTGCGCTGGTAATTCTTGAGAAAGCGTTAAAGCAGTATAACAACAAGGCTTAATGCGGGTTATTCGTAACTTTTCACTGAAGAATTACAATAGTTTCGGCATCGATGTTCGGGCAGATAAATTTGTATCGGTTTCAAGCATTGACGATCTGAGACGTCTTCTAAAAAAAAGTTATTCTTCCGAATTATTTATTCTTGGGGGAGGAAGCAACATGCTCCTTACTGAGGATGTTCATAAAACGGTAGTTCATATTGCGCTAAAGGGTATAGAGGTCGTATCAGAAAATGAAAATGAAGTAATTCTGGAAGTTGCTGCCGGAGAAAACTGGCATGAATTAGTACTTCATACTATAGAAAAAGGGTTCGGAGGATTAGAGAATCTATCTCTTATTCCTGGCAATGTAGGCACCTCTCCGATCCAGAATATTGGCGCATATGGAGTTGAACTTAAAGACAGCTTTGTAAGTTGTCATGCGATAAATATTCAAACACTTGAAGAGAAAGAGTTTACTCATAAAGAGTGCAATTTTGGATATCGAAATTCAGTTTTCAAGAATGAGTTGAAAGGTCTTTATATTATTACCTCTGTTCGTTTCAGGCTAACTAAAAAAGATCATCAGTTAAATCTGGATTATGGAGCAATTCGTAATGAACTGGAGAAATCGGGAATAAAAAACCCTGGAATCAAGGATATTTCGAATGCAGTTATCACTATTAGACGATCAAAATTACCCGATCCCAAGGAAATCGGAAATAGTGGTAGTTTCTTTAAGAATCCTGTGATCACCAGGAATCAATTTGAAGAATTACAGCGGGATCATCCTGAAATACCTTCTTACCATGTATCTGAAGATGAAATAAAGGTTCCTGCTGGCTGGCTCATTGATCAATCGGGCCTGAAAGGTTACCGTAATGGAGATGCCGGTGTTCATAAAAACCAGGCATTGGTTCTGGTTAATTATGGTGAAGCTACTGGAGAAGAGATTTTAATGCTCGCTAAAATGATTCAGGATAAGGTGTCTCAGAAGTTTGGAATTTCCCTTGAAGCTGAAGTCAATATAATTGAATAAAAAAAGGAGCGCAAATGCGCTCCTTTTTTCTTTATAATTCGTTGTCGAATTAAGCTTTCTTCATCACTACTGCATCAATGATGTGAACAACTCCGTTAGAAGCATCAACATCAGCTTGAACTACAGTCGCTTTGTTTCCATTCTCGTCAGTAAGAATTACATTTTCACCTTCTAAAGATGCTGTAAGCTCTCCTCCACCAACGGTAGAAACTGCATAAGTTCCGTCATTATCCTGGATCATTTTTACAAGATCTGCAGCCATAACTTCTCCTTCAACTACATGGTATTTCAAAACACCAGCTAGTTTATCTTTATTCTCTTCCATCATCAGGCTTTCTAGTGTTGCCTGATCTACTTTAGAGAATGCAGCGTTGTTAGGTGCGAATACAGTAAAAGGACCTTCTTCTGTCTTCATCATTTCTGCTAGATCAGCAGCTTGTAGAGCAGATACTAGTGTACTTAAAGTATCGGTAGCCATAGCTTTTGCTGCGATGCTGTTGGATTGCATTTCCTGCATTTCCTTCTCAGCTTGCATTTCAGCCTCTCTTTCTTCGGCTTCCATTTGCTCCATTTTCTCTTTTTCTTCCTGCTCTTTTTTATTACCATCTTCACAAGAAGTGAAAACGACTGCTGAAAGTGCAAGAGTTGTAAATAACATTTTAAATTTCATATTGTAGTTTTTTCGTGGTTAACGCTGCAAGATATCTCTGAATTAACTGATAGCGCTACTTATTCGATTAAAGTTTAGTTAAATATTGTAAACGATACACTAATGATACGACCAATTTTCAGTTGCCTGTTTTTATTATTATTTTTGCAACAGAATCCAAAGTCTATGAAACTATTTATAATCAGTTTAGTCCTGCTAGGTCTTGCATTTGCAGGAATTGCAATTAAAATCTGGGGTAAAAAAGATGGAAAGTTCGCTGGTACCTGTGCGAGCCAGAATCCATACCTTAATAAATCTGGTGAACCATGTAGTTTCTGTGGTAAGTTGCCGGATGAAATGGAAAATTGTTCAGATACCGCCAAGACTACCTAGATTAAATGGAGATAATTTTATTTGGCCTGTTTATACTCACCGGTATAATCAATATCCTCTATAACTTAAGTTTTTTTTCATTTACATCTGCTTCTTCGGAAAAGTCACAAGCATTAAATCTTCCCGTTTCAGTAATTGTGTGTGCAAAGAATGAAGAAGAGAACCTTCAGAACTTCATACCAAAAATTCTTGAACAGAATCATCCAGATTTTGAACTTATCCTTATTAATGATGCTTCCGCAGATAATAGTCTGGAAGTAATGGAGCATTTTCAGAATATAGATCCAAGAGTAAAAATTGTAAATGTGCAGAATATTGAAGCATTCTGGGCAAATAAAAAATATGCCCTTACACTGGGTATTAAAAAAGCTTCGAACAAATACTTATTATTTACAGATGCCGATTGTGTTCCTCAATCTAAGGAATGGATCACAGAAATGACAAATCATTTTACAACCAAGGAGATCGTTCTTGGATATGGTGGCTACTTCAAACAAAAGAAATCACTGCTGAATAAGTTAATTCGGTTCGAAACACTATTAACAGCCATTCAGTATTTCAGTTATGCAAAATTAGGGATACCATATATGGGCGTTGGCCGTAATCTCGCTTATACCTCTGAGAGGTTTTATGAGTTGAAAGGTTTTGCGAGTCATTTACACATAAAATCTGGCGACGATGATCTATTCGTTAATGAAGCTGCGAATCATGAAAATACCGCCATCTGTTTTTCTGAAAATTCAATCACACGAAGTGTTCCCAAAAAAAGTTTTTCAGAATGGACAAAACAGAAACGCAGACACGTTTCTACTGTTAAACAATACCAACAGAAACACCGGGTTCTGCTTGGCGTATATTACTCGGCAAGATTACTTTTTTGGCTACTTTTTATTCTACTTTCAATTCTTCAGATCTTCCCTATCGCCGTACTATCAATTCTTTTTATAAAGTTGATCTTTGACGGAATTGTCTATTATAATGCTGCGGAAAAGCTAGATGAAAAGGACGTCATCTGGTTCTATCCATTTTTAGATATATTTTTAATATTTTTCCAATTAGCTATATTTAGCTCCAATCTCATTTCAAAACCAGGACAGTGGAAGTAAACCCCAATCAGCTCTCTGAGAAAATCAGTGAAGCCAAGAAAGGAAGTCAGTCGGCATTCAATTACCTGGTAGACAGGTTTTGGGGAGATGTTTATGGTTTTCAGCTTAAAAAGACCCAGAATGAGTATGAAGCTGAAGATATTACGATTCAAACATTTTCTAAAGCTTTTAATCGTATAGAAACTTTTGATGTTAATTATTCCTTCGCCACCTGGCTTATTGCGATCTCCAAGAATATCCATATAGATCAAATAAGAAAGAAAAAAGCTTCTATTAGATCTAAAACTTCCATGCAGGATGAAGACCAGGTCTACCAGATCGCAGATGATACTCCGGGAATTGAGGATAAGCTTATCAAGGAGCAAAATCTAGAGCAATTACTCTTTGACATTAAGCAATTGAAACCTCATTACCAGGAAGTCATCAATCTTAGATTCTTTCAGGAGAAATCATATAAAGAAATCGCAGAATTCCTGGACGAACCCATGAATAATATTAAGGTAAAACTGTTGCGTGCCAAGAAGTTACTCGCCGCTATTATTGAAAGCCGAAAGAGCTAAGTAAGGATTAGAATCGGCGGGAGTCTAATTTATGCAGTTCAGCTTATTATTGTATCTTTGAAACAGAGATTTATTGCTATGAATACAGACGTTGCTCCAGTAAAAACCAAAACACAAAGAACTCCAAAACCAAAGTGGTTGCGAGTGAAACTTCCTACCGGTAAGAAATATACCGAGTTGAGAAGCCTGGTTGATAAATACGATCTACACACCATTTGCACTTCTGGTAGTTGCCCGAATATGGGTGAATGCTGGAGTGAAGGGACCGCTACTTTTATGATTCTTGGGAATGTATGTACAAGGTCCTGTGGATTCTGCGGTGTTAAAACCGGCCGACCAGAAACTGTAGACTGGGATGAACCTGAAAAGGTTGCCAGATCCATCAAGATCATGGGAATCAAGCATGCGGTAGTGACCAGCGTGGACCGTGATGATCTTAAGGATATGGGTTCAATTATCTGGGCAGAGACTGTCAAAGCGATTCGAAGAATGAATCCTGAAACTACACTGGAAACTTTAATTCCCGATTTTCAGGGAAATGAACGTAACATAGATCGTATTATCGAAGTAAGCCCTGAAGTAGTTTCCCACAATATGGAAACCGTTAAGCGTCTTACCAGAGAAGTTCGTATACAAGCGAAATACGACCGAAGCCTTGCAGTTCTAAAGTATCTTAAGGATAATGGAATTCGAAGAACCAAGTCGGGAATTATGCTAGGACTTGGCGAAAAGGAAGAAGAAGTATTTCAGACGCTTAGAGATCTACGCGGTGCAGGTGTTGATGTCGTGACTATTGGACAGTATCTTCAACCAAGTAAAAAACATTTGCCTGTCAAGCAATTTATCACCCCAGATCAATTCAAGCGTTACGAAGAATACGGTCTTGAACTAGGTTTTAGACACGTTGAAAGTAGTGCCCTGGTAAGATCCTCTTATAAGGCTCAAAAGCATATAAATTAAGGAGTTTACATGGCGGGTCCTGTAAAAATTGCCATTAACGGCTTTGGCCGGATTGGTAGAAACCTTTTCAGACTTTTACTAAGTCATCCCGAGATAGAGGTTGTTGCTATCAATGATATTCATGATGCCGGCAGTCTCGCACATTTGCTCAGGTATGATAGCATCCACGGAAGAATATTCAATGATATTTCTGCTTGCGACAATGAGATAATTGTTGATGGTCGATCTATTCCTTTGCTGAATTTCGAAAAACCTGCAGATATTCCCTGGAATAGTTTTGGAGTGGAAATGGTGGTAGAATGCAGCGGAAAATTCAAAACTACTGAAACGCTGTCACCTCATCTGAAGGATGGGGTAAAGAAGGTGATACTTTCGGTTCCACCAGTAGACGATGAAATTAAGATGATCGTACTTGGGGTAAACGAACATATACTTACGGGCGACGAGAAAATCATCTCGAACGCTTCCTGTACGACTAATAATGCAGCCCCTATGCTCAAGGTGGTCCATAATCACTTAAAAGTTACTCAGGCTTATATAACAACCGTTCACTCCTATACATCAGACCAGAGCTTACATGATAAACCTCATAAGGATCTAAGGAGAAGTCGGGCAGCAGCACAATCTATCATACCAACTACCACCGGAGCGGCGAAGGCCTTAACAGGAATTTTCCCTGACCTTAGTGAGGTCATTGGTGGATGCGGAATCAGGGTTCCTGTTCCTAATGGATCTCTTACAGACATGACACTTAATGTTGAAAAATCAACGAGCATTGAAGAAGTAAACCAACTTTTCAAGAATGCTGCAAAAAATGAGATGTTTGGAATTCTGGAGTATACTGAAGACCCCATAGTTTCTGTAGATATCCTTGATAATAAATATAGCTGCATTTTTGACGCCGGAATGACTTCAGTCATCGATGGTACGCTCATCAAGTTAATAGGATGGTATGACAACGAAATTGGTTACTCTAATCGTCTTATCGATTTAATTTCACTTGTTAACGATAAATAGCTATATTTAACAACTTATTAAAGCTGCTAGCTATTTTTCCATAATGAAAAACTTCAAGCGTTTCATCCTTTTAGTATGTTGCTTCGCCATCTTTGGATTCCAAGAGTCCACGATCGATGAAGAAAACCCAAAACCTGAACAGATCAAAAAACTGTTGAATGAAGCCGAGGGTTCTATCAATACCATGAATTTTGATAAAGCCCAGGAACAACTAGATCTGTCACTTAAATTATCTAAACGTATAAACGCTAAGAGTTACATCGCGCTAACCAGTACGATTCTAAGTCGTATGTATCATGTAAGGCACGAATATGATAAAGGTATAACGCAGTTGGATAGAGCTATGTCCATTCAAAGAGAGATCAATGATGACGCAGGCCTTAATTATTCTTATGTTCTTTATTCCAAAATACTTACATCCAAAAGAGAATTTGATCGAGCATTAAACTACCTGGTGCTTGCAGAAAAATACTATACCCAGCAAGACAACCGGGAACAACTAGGAATTATTGCCCTGAATAGAGCCGTAATTTATTTTGCTGATAATAACACCAAGCCCAGAGCACTGACCGAATTAAGAAACGCAGAAGTCTATCTCAGTGATTCGGACAATCAATATGAAAAAACCCGGTTAAATTATTTCCTGGCTCGCGCATTTCAATACGATGGAAACTACGAACGAGCAGAGCAGTCAGCTAAAAAATCGCTTGAAATATCAAAAGCAGCAGGTTATACGGGTATGATCATGTATAGTTATAATTTGCTAAGTGAAATTGCTCAGGAAAGAGGTAACTATGCCAGCGCACTCGAATTACTTCGACAAGGTAATAAGATAAGAGAAACTATTTTCGATGTGAATAAGGAAGCTCTTGCAACTGAAGCAAATGCCAGACTTGGTAATTCTGCTTTGAAATCTACGGTAGATCAACTAACGGCACAGCAGGCGGAAAATGAAAGGACGCTAAAAGTTAACAAGCTAACTACAATACTTAGTGTAGCTCTTATTACAATTCTCTCGCTGCTAACATTGAGTTTATATAAAAACAACAATCTTCGTGCTAGAGCGAATGAGTTACTTCAAAAGAAGAATTCAGAATTGATACTGGCTAAGGAAAATGCTGAGAAAGCTTCTCTGGCAAAAGCTCAATTCTTAACTACCATAACACATGAGCTGAGAACACCTTTATATGCGGTGACAGGACTAACCCATTTACTGTTAGAAGAAAGCCCTACAGAAAGTCAGAAAGAGCATCTAAATTCCTTGAAATTTTCAGGTGAATATCTCCTTTCCCTCATCAATAATATTCTCGACCTCAATAAGCTTGAAGCAAACAAAGTGGAGATCGTTAAGACTAACTTCGATCTCGAAAAGCGTATTTCAGATGTATTGATTGCGTTAAAGAATTCCGCAGACGACAGGAATACGAAATTACATTTCTCCTATGATAAGGACATTCCAGCTAAACTAATTGGAGACCCTCTAAAAGTCTCTCAAATTCTCATCAATCTTATTGGTAACTCTATTAAGTTTACGGAAGATGGAGATATCTGGATCGCGGTAAATAAAGCCCGACAGGATGGGAAGTTTGTTTCACTTCTGTTTGAGATAAAGGATAATGGTGAAGGAATTGGTAAAGAGAAGCAAAAGGCAATTTTCGAAAACTTTACACAAGGTTCTACCCAGATTAACAGAAAATTTGGGGGAACGGGACTTGGTTTATCCATTGTCAAAAACCTTCTAAGTCTTCTTAATTCTGAAATTGAACTGGAAAGCGATCTTGGGAAGGGGTCCACATTCACTTTTGAATTGCAATTTGAAGCTGAAACTCTGGAAACTAAACCAGCTGAACCAGTAGCACCATCTAAAGATATCGTTCTTACTAACGATATTATGAAAGATAAAAATATCCTTATCGTTGAGGATAATAAGATCAATCAAATGATCACACGCAAGATCCTTGAGAAAAACAAAGTGATCTGTGATGTCGCAGACAATGGAACTATTGCGATCGAGAAAGTTCAAAATAATGAATTTGATCTTATCCTTATGGATATTCATATGCCTGGAATCTCGGGAATAGAAGCTACTATAGAAATTAGAAAGTTCAATCCCGACATACCGATCATTGCGTTAACCGCAGTAACTCTAGATGATAATCTAGACGAATTTTACATGAACGGTTTCAATGATATTATACCCAAACCTTATAAAACAGAAGAGTTCTTCCACAAGATCAACAAGTATCTAGCTGCCAGAGAAACAACAGTTTAGGAAAATGGCACAGCCTTTGTAAAGTAAATGCTAGTAGAATTATATTGAAGACAAAAAACACATATAATTTGAATTAGCCGAGATTAAATGAGGTGCTTCGCACCTCATTTTTTTTGTGCGTAACTCAAAATTAATTCATCAAACTTTTCAGCATCAGAAATTATTTTGGTTTGAATAGGTAGGTAATAAAGCTTCCTAGCAAGTTTAGTACTTTTCAAACGCATGTAATCTTTTTCCGTCGTAAGTATACTCTCGAAGGTGTTCAGGTTTTCGATTTCGTCTGTGGAAAAATTATGATGATCTGAAAACTTAAAATGCTTTAGTTCAATATTCATTTCAGCCAGGTATGAAATCATTGGATCGGGATTGGCAATTCCCGTAACAAGTACAAAATCTTTCTGTTCGATATCCTTCAGTAGCTTACGTTCTTTCTCTGCGAAGATCATTTCAGAATATATGATACTACTGAAGAAAACCGGTCCTTTAAAATATGCTTTGATCTTTAACCGAATTTCTGCCTGTTTAGTTTCATCAAGATTCTGCGGACATTTGGTTACCACCACTATATTGGCTCTACTGGCGCCCTTACGTGACTCTCGGAGATTTCCAGCAGGGAGTACAAAGTCTTCTGTAAAAAGGTCGGTATAAGAGGTAAGTAGAATATACAACCCAGCCTTAACTTTTCGATGTTGAAACGCATCATCCAGCAAAATAAGATTGGAACCAGACTTCTTTAACCTGTTGATTCCTTCTACCCTATTGACATCTACAGCTACCGTGATCTCTGGGAATTTATTCTTAAACTGAAGAGGCTCATCCCCAATCTTACTCGCAGTGTCATTGATTTCCACGATCTGGAACCCTGAACTCTCACGTTTATAACCTCTACTTAATGTCGCAAGCTTAGCATCCTTCGAAAGCAGATGAATAAGATATTCGATCATGGGAGATTTCCCTGTGCCTCCCATATTTAAATTTCCAACGGCGATTACAGGAATATCAAATTTCAAGGAATTAAAGAATCCCTGATCATATAATTGATTTCGAACTCCAGTCACAGTTTTGTAGACTACGGAAAAAGGTAAAAGCAATTTTCTGGGATTCGGCATAAACGCTTAATATAAGTATCTTTGAGTCTGAAGTCTGAGAATTACGCAGACAATTTAATTTCCAGGCTTCTGGCAAAATTATCAAAATATGCTTATTAAAGAAGTAATTACTATAATAGAAGAATTTGCACCGCTTGATTATGCTGAAGATTTCGACAACGTAGGTTTGCTGGTAGGAAACGATTCCGAAGAAGTGAAAGGAGCACTTATAACTTTGGATACTTTGGAGGCTACCGTAGATGAAGCCATTGCGAAAAACTGCAACCTGATCATAAGCTTTCATCCAATCATATTTTCAGGTTTAAAAAAGCTAACCGGGAAAAATTATGTGGAGCGTACCGTTCTTAAAGCAATTAAGAATGATATTGCGATCTATGCGACTCACACTGCTCTAGACAATCAGCACAAAGGTGTCAACGATATGATCGCTGAAAAGCTGGGACTGGTGAACAGGCAGATCCTGATCCCTCGAAGCGATAGCATCAAAAAACTGCAAACCTATGTTCCGGTTTCAAATGCTGCTAAAGTGAGAGAAGCTTTATTCCAGGCGGGTGCAGGTAATATTGGAAATTACGATAATTGCAGTTTTAATGTTCAAGGCTTCGGAAGCTTCAAAGGAAACGAAGATTCAAATCCAGTAGTTGGTGAAAAAGGCACAATTCATTTTGAGGATGAGATGCAAATTGGTATTACCTATAAGAAACACCTCGAATCCAAAATATTGAAAGCTTTGTTTCAAAGTCATCCTTATGAGGAAGTTGCCTATGAGATTCATAGTCTTGAAAACAGGAATCAGCAGCTAGGAATGGGCATGATTGGGGAACTCGA
Source organism: uncultured Christiangramia sp. (assembly GCF_913046405.1). Taxonomy (GTDB): domain Bacteria; phylum Bacteroidota; class Bacteroidia; order Flavobacteriales; family Flavobacteriaceae; genus Christiangramia; species Christiangramia marina. The sequence goes on along the minus strand of NZ_CAJWRQ010000011.1, from coordinate 1,915 downwards.
AACTCCTGTAGATGGGAAAAGCTTCTTAAGTCAAGTTCAGGAAACATTTAATAGCAATGGAATTCGGCATTCTGAAATACTTAAATCACCTATTAAAAAAGTTGCTGTTCTGGGAGGTAGCGGAGCCTTTGCCATCGAAAATGCAAAAAGTGCTGGTGCAGATATATTCATCACGGCAGATCTAAAATATCATGATTACTACAAAGCCGAGCAAAAGCTGGTCGTTGCAGATATTGGACACTATGAAAGTGAACAGTTTACAAAAAATTTACTATATTCTTTTCTTAGCAAAAAAATTAGTAGTTTTGCACTTATTTTAGCAGATACAAATACCAATCCAATACATTACTTATAATATGGCGAAAAAAAACGATGTTACTGTAGAAGAGAAGTTAAGATCCCTGTACGATCTTCAGTTGGTGGATTCACGAATTGATGAGATTAGAAATGTACGTGGAGAACTTCCTCTTGAAGTTGAAGATCTTGAAGATGAAGTAGCAGGTTTGAACAGACGCCTGGAAAAACTGGATGCGGATATCGAAGTGATTGATAATGATATCAAGAACAAGAAGAACCAGATAGAGGAGTCTAAGACGACGATCAAAAAATATTCTGAGCAACAAAAGAATGTTCGAAATAATCGTGAATTTAATGCTTTAAGTAAAGAAGTTGAATTCCAGGAACTGGAAATAGAGCTTTCAGAGAAGCATATTAATGAGTACAAGGCGAAGATCGAGCAGAAGAAAGAAGTTATTGCTCAAACAAAAGAGAAATTAGCTGAAAGAGAAGCTCACCTTAAGCATAAGAAAAGTGAACTTGACGAAATTTTGAAGGAAACTGAGAAAGAAGAGCAAGCACTAATAGACAAGTCTAAGGAATACGAAAAGAACATTGAAGACAGGCTTGTTACTGCTTACAAAAGAATTCGTACAAACGTAAAGAATGGTTTAGCAGTGGTTCCTGTAGAAAGAGGAGCATCTGGAGGATCTTTCTTCACTATTCCTCCACAGGTGATCATGGAAATTGCTGGTCGTAAAAAGATCATCACAGATGAGCACAGTGGTAGAATTCTGGTAGACGAAGAACTAGCTAAAGAAGAGCAGGAAAAAATGGAGTCTATGTTCAAGAAGTTCTAATACTTCTTAAGCAACACTTTAAACTGCCTGGAGAATAACAGTAAGATCTTAGGATCTGAAGCAAAAGTTTTTCAGGCAGTTTTTTTATGCCTAATTTTAAGCCACTCTCCTATTCACACGGGCTCTGGATTAACATTCATTTTACAATTTTCAGTGAATTATAGTCTAACTTTAACCCGTTATGAAATTACTCACTGCAATTAAAACCTGTACCATCTGTCTGGCTATATTAACTATGACAGGTTGTAAGGATTCTGCTAAGTCTGAAAATGAGAATAAGGTGGAAGATACCATTACTACTCAGGAAAATGGTTTTAAAGATTTGAACGAACAAAGTTCAGATCAATCTGAAGAACTTAAGACCAAAGACACAACAACTACACCAAAAGAAAAGAACACAGATTACTCTGGAACTTATACCAATCTCGCGTTTGCTGAAGATACTAACTGCGAATGCTACTGCCTGGAAATTGAAGCTGGAAAGAGTTCAGAACTTTGCCTGAAGCCTGGTGAATTATATATGGAAGCCGAATTTAAAAAAGTAGGTAATGAAATTCATGTTTTCTACAAAGGCGCTTCAGTAAAAAGTAAGCAGAATGAAATTCCGTGGAATGATCTCGATACTGGCACAGCGGTTGCTACATTTAGCAAAGTAAGTGCAAACGAATATAAACTTGACTGGAAGGGTTTTCAAATCGATGGTAAGACTGCCGTGGAATATGCATTGTTAGGCAAGAAAACTCTTGAAGGAACTTATAAACTTAAATAACATGAAGCTA